>CAZSVK010000391.1:0-5648 GCA_964610245.1 uncultured bacterium | reverse complement strand
TGGCGTGGGTTCGGGAGCGGAGCTCCCGAGAGGTACCTTAGAGCACAACGAATCCGACGAACTGACACCGGTGTCCGCGAACTCGAAAGATTTTCGAACTCTTGCCTGCGCGGCCGCGACTCACGAGCGAACACTTCCGAAAATGGACGAGCTGGAATCGCTGGTGATCGAGATGCAGAGGGGAAGCAGGCAAGCTTTCGAGCAGTTGCTGGAGCGTTTCCAGCCGCTGGTCTTCCGGCTGGCCCATCGCATCACCGGCAACCGCGAGGACGCCTGGGACGTCGTCCAGGAGACCTTCCTCGCCGTGCACCGCCGGCGGCAGGAGCTGCGAGAACCGGGCCGGTTCAAGCCGTGGCTGGCCCGTGTCGCTCACGGGACGGCGGTCGACCGTGTTCGCCGGCGAGGGCTGATACCGGCCGATGCCGAGCCGGCGGAGTTGCCGGCGCCGGCCGAGACGGGACCGGCCTGCCGGGCCGAGACGGCGGCGCTGCAGGACGAGCTGGGACGGGCCCTCGCGAGTCTCCCGGGAAAGTACCGGGAGCCCCTGCTGCTCTCGACTCACGGCTCGCTGAGCTACGAGCAGATCTCCCGCGAGATGGACTGTCAGGTCGGAACGGTGCGCTCGCGCATCGCGATGGCGAGGCAACTGCTGCGCGAGCGGCTGGGGGCGTGGCTGGGCCGGCGCTAGGCCGGACGAGGAGCGGCAATCAGGATGGACCACGAACAGATCGACGGCGATACCCCACGAGGCGCGGACGAGGAGTGCCGGCAGGTCCGCGAGCTGCTCTCGCCGATGCTCGACGGCGAGCTGACGCCGGAAGAGAACGACCGGACCGGGCTCCACCTGATGAACTGCGAGAGCTGCCGCCGGGCCAGCGAGGAGCTGCTGGAGCTGCACCGGAGCCTGCAGGTGGCCCCGGACCTCACGGCGGAAGAGCTGGCTGCCAGCCGGTCTCGGATCCTGGGATTGGCCTTCGGTCGGGTCGAGGCCTGCGAGGCTTCTCCCGGCACCGGCTCGTGGGGAGCCTGGCTCGAAGCGCTCGTGATGCGGAACTGGGCGGCGGCACCGGCCCTTGCGCTGGCTCTGATCGCAGCGTTGTGGCTGCGCCCGGCGCCGGTGCAGGTGGCCCGCGTGCCCGAGCCGGTCCCGGCCGCGCCGGCCGGTCCGATAGCGCCGATGGCTGTGCCTTCGCCGGGTGCGGCCGTCCGGCCCCACGCGCAGCCTCCTCTTCCGGCCCCTGCCGGAGTGGCGCCGCTGGCTCCGGCACGCGGGTCTGACTCCATCGTGCTCGCGCGCCTGGAGGCCGGTTCGGGCGACGGCGCCGTCATCCGCCAGGTAGAAGCCGGGCCGGACGCGCTCGTGATGCGGCTGGACGGCGGCGGCGCCGACGAGATCCCCGTCGTCTGGGTGCTCCAGGGCGAGGCTCGCTGAACTCGGTGGTCGCCCCGACAGATTCCTCGAAGACCGAATTCCCTCACATCAACAACTCACGGGACCGCCGGTCCCGGACAAAGGAGAACAAGACCATGATCCTCTCGCACTCCCGTCACTCCCTGCGACGGTCCTTCGGCGCAATCCTCCTGGGGCTCTGTGTCTTGACAGTGCCCGCAGGCGCCCAACCGACCACGGCCGAGGTGACCGTCAAGGAAGCGCCGCAGGGCGAGGCGGCCGCCGCCGGAGCGAGACGAAACGTCGAGGTTACAATCAACACGCCCGCCGGGGCCCCTCGGCCCGACGAGGCTCGGCAGGTCTACATCTTGCGGCCGGGTAGCCGCGACCCCAAGCGGCTCTTCGAGCTGGAGAAGACCGTCGTGGAGATGGGGCTCGTGCGCCGGTCGCGGGTCGACACCGCCTCCGGCAGCCTTGTGGTGCTGTGCACGCCGGCCGAGCTGCCGGAGGTCGAGCGAGTGGTGAAGAGCCTGAGCGCCGAGACGGCCGGCGGCCCGCCCTCGGGTGCACCGTTGCGGCAGCTCGCGCTCGATGTGAAGGTGGTGCTGGCCTCGACCGCTCCGGCGAGCGACCGCACGGGCGGCCTGGGACCCGCGCTGGCGCGCCGGCTGACCGGGCTGTTCGGCTAGCGCTCGTTCCACGTGCTGGGCAACCAGCTCACGCAGGCGAAGGTGGGCACGACCGTCAGCTCCGAGATGTTCTTCAAGAACCCGTCCGGCACCCCGGACTTCCTGTTCCAGTCGCGCTATACCGTCGATCCGGACCAGGACGAACTGGCCATCAAGGCGCGGCTGCGCATTGCCTCGATGGGCGGCGACGTCGAAGCGACCTTTCTGGCGCGGCCCGACCGGCCGATCGTGGTCGGCAACACCGCCATCAAGTCAGGACAGGCGTTCGTGTACGTGCTGACGCCCCGGAGCGCCGCCAGCGCCCAGCTCGCGGAGTGAGGGGCTCGGTGGATTCCGGGTGCAGTCGCGCAAAGTGGTTGGGCGGCTCCGGTTCGGATCTTGCCGGGGCCAAACCTCGCCCCCGGCGAGGGTCCGGGAGCGAAGCTCCCGATAGGCGAATCCAGTACTGCTCCTGCGCCCCGCTGCGTGACATGCACCCGGGGATGCCCCCTTCCTTGAATTGCCGGCGGCGGCGGAACTGAGCTCCGCGCGGATGGGTGGATGACAGTGCGCTCCTTCCTCGTGTGTCTCCTGGCGGCCGCCGGCGGGTTCAGGCTGGAGCTGAACCTTCGCGCGCGGGGCGACAGCCGCCCTTACCTCTACCAGGCAGAGGTCACTCGGGCCGAGGCCGATGGCTTCGGGCTGGGCGGCAACGCGCTGCAGAAGTATCAGCGTGAGGCTCAGAAGGGCTACGCCGAGAAGAAGGCGTATCGCGAGGCGATCTACGGCGCAGAGTTCTGGAAGAACCCGGCGAAACAGGTGGCCCTGTCCGAGCGGGGACCGCGCTGTCGTCCCGTTCGCGTTTCGCCCGCTGCCCCAGGGGATCGGCAAAGTCCCTTTCACCGCTTCTCCGTGGTGATGAAGGAGTATCGATAACAGAGCGATGCGGGTTCTCGAAGACCTTGCCGGGACCTTGCCCACTGCCCACCTCGAATTGACAGTCGGGAGCGAGGTTGTTAACATCGCGGCATCCGGCCGGGTCCGAGGCATCCGGCCGGTATCTTGCCAGAAACGCTCTCTCGACTCGAAAGGTGAAAGGAATCAGCTTCATGCTGGACCGCGACAGGATGCTCGCGCAGGCACGGAAGTACGAGAAGGAACTCGTCCGGTTCTGCCGCCAGGCCATCGCGACTCCCAGCGCCTCCTGCCAGGAGGAAGCGCTGGCCAAGCTGGTCGTCGACGAGATGCGGAAGGTCGGCTTCGACGACGTCCGGATCGACGCGTTCGGCAATGTCCTGGGACGAATCGGCTCCGGCAAGACCCTGATCCTGCTCGACTCCCACTTGGACACCGTGGGGGTGGGCGACCCGGCCGCCTGGCCTCACGATCCCTTCGAGGGCAAGCTGGAAGGCGGGCGCATCTTCGGCCTCGGCGCCAGCGACCAGAAGGGCGCGCTGGCGGCGATGATCTACGCCGGCAAGCTCATCCGCGAGATGAAGCTCGGGGGCGACGCCACGCTGCTCGCGGTCGCGAGCTGCCAGCAGGAAAACTGCGACGGCATGGCCCTGCTTCACGTGGTCGAGAAGGAGGGGCTGAAGCCCGATTTCGTAGTCCTCACCGACGCTACCGGGCTGAGGGTCAACCGCGGCCATCGCGGGCGGCTCGAGCTGCGCATCGTGGTCAAGGGCCGCAGTTGCCATGCCTCGACCCCGTCGCGGGGGGTCAACGCCATCACTCGCACGACGCGCATCATCGATCAGCTCGCCCGGCTCGACGGCAAGCTCCGACCGCGCGGGTTCCTGGGCAAGGGCTCGGTCGCCATCACCGGAATCGAGTGCCGCACTCCCAGTCTGAACGCCATCCCGGACGAGTGCACCCTGTATGTCGATCGCCGGCTCACCGCCGGCGAAACCAAGCAGTCGGTGCTCGATCAGATCGAGAGACTGCCGGCAGTGCGCGAGACCCAGGCAACGGTCGAACCGCTGCGCTACCAGGCGGCCTCCTATCCCGGGCTGAGGGTCAGCCGAGAGAAGTACTTCCCGGCCTGGGAGCTGCCGGAGCAGCATCCTCTGGTGCAGGCCGCGGCCAGGACGGCGCAGCTGGCAACCGGTCGCGAGCCGGTCATCGGCAAGTGGGACTTCGGTACGAGCGGGTCGGCGACGATGGGCCTGCTAGGGATCCCGACGGTCGGCTTCGGGCCGGGTGACGAGACCCTCTCGCATACGACCGACGAGTCGGTCGAGGTCGAGGAGTTGCTCCAGGCGATGGTTTTCTACGCGGCCCTGCCGCAAGCGCTCGCCGGCGGAGACGCGCCGGGTGAGTCCCGCGGAGCTGCCTCCAGGCGTGCGGCCGCCGCGGGCCCAGCGTCCCGCGCCCCGACCCCTCGCAAGTCCGCCCGAACTCGATCGCGATGAGCCGTCCGCGAGCCGTCCTCGACGCCGCCAGGTTGCGGGCGCGTGCCCTTGCGCTCGCGCCGCGGATGACCACCCTCTGCCGCCGGCTGATCCGCATCCCCAGCTTCTCGGGTCAGGAGAAGGATGCGGTCGAGATGGTGGCGGCCGAGATGGAACGGAATCGTTTCGACCGCGTTCGCATCGACCGCCTGGGCAACGTGATCGGCACCGTCGGCAGCGGCCGCGTGAAGCTCCTGATCGACGCTCACCTCGACACGGTCGGGGTCGGCGATCGCGCGGCCTGGAGGCACGACCCCTTCCGCGGGAAACTGGAGAACGGGCGCATCCACGGCCGGGGAGCCTCCGATCAGAAGGCCTCCATGATCGCCATGCTCGCCGCGGGTCGGATGATCCGCGAGCTGGGCCTCGAGGGCGACTACCAGCTCTGGTTCGTGGGCTCCTGTCTGGAGGAGGACTGTGACGGCCTGGCGCTGGCGCACGCGATCGAGAAGGAGGGGTACCTGCCCGATTTCGCGGTCATCACGGAGCCGACCCGGTTGAGGTTGCACCGGGGCCAGCGGGGGCGCGTGGAACTGCAAGTGATGACGCGGGGGCGCTCGGCACATGCCTCGGAACCGGCGCGTGGCGACAACGCCGTCACCAAGATGATGCCCATCGTGGGACAGATCGAGGGCATGAACGGCCGTCTGGGCGACGACCCGTTCCTGGGCCCGGGCTCGGTCGCGGTGACCCGCATCGAGTGTTCGACCGTCTCGAACAATGCGATTCCCGACGGCTGCACCATCACGCTCGACCGGCGACTCACCGCCGGCGAGACGGCGGCCGGAGCGGTCCGCGAGCTGGAGATGCTTCCGGCGGTGCGGGCGGCGGGGGCCCGGGTCGAGGTCCTGCAGTACTCGGCCCGGAGCTGGCGGGGCCACCCCCTGAATCAAGAGAAGATCTACCCGAGCTGGATCATGCCGGAGGACCATCCGCTGGTGCTGGCCGGCCTGGAAGCCGGGCGGCTGGCGCTCGGCCGGCGGCCCCGGCTCGATCGCTGGGTCGCCTCGACCAACGGGGTCACGACGATGGGCCGGCTCGGCATCCCGACGATCGGATTCGGCCCGGCGGACGTGGCGCTGGCGCACACCCCGGACGAGTTCGTGCTCCGCTCCGAGCTCCACTCCGGCTTCCACT
>CAZSVK010000390.1:5013-5664 GCA_964610245.1 uncultured bacterium | reverse complement strand
CCCGATATCGACTGGGAAGCTCGAGGCGTTCAACAACAAGATCGGCGTCCTCATGCGCAAGGCCTACGGGTACAGAAACAAGAACTTCCTAATGCTGCGCATCCTCTTCCTGCACGAGTGCAAAAGGCAACTCACTGGTAGCTGATCCACCTATTGTGGACTCATTTCCGTGATGAGCCCAAAAAGCCCACCCTCATCACCACCAACCTCGGCTACGACCAGTGGGGCACTTTCCTCAACAACCCGAACATGGTCAACGCCCTGCTCTCCCGCCTTCGCCACCGCTGCGTCACCCTCGTCGTTGAAGGCCCGGATCTGCGAGCCCAGGCCCCCGTATCCAAGCCCGCCTGACCGCCTCATACCGCACACCATCCAGGCCCTCTCCCTCTGCAGCCCCTGCAGCACGGAGAGGGCCTTCTTCATTTCGGCCTCCCGCGCTTGGCCCTTCGCTGCCGCCCCACAACCGCTTCGTCGCCCTCAGCAAGCTCACTCCCGGATCAACAAGGAAGTACATCTCTGCCCCCACGGCAGACAATCAGAGGGCCTCCCTGCTCACCTACCACACGGCCGAGATCGCTCTCTACCACACGCTTGGCAACCTCCCCGAGCCAGAATCCACCCACAGATTCTGCTGACGAGGCTCACACCCTG
>CAZSVK010000390.1:0-5003 GCA_964610245.1 uncultured bacterium | reverse complement strand
GAGGATACCATCGCCGGAACAGCAATGCTTGCCGGCATGTTGCTGAGACCGCCTGTTTGGCGATGCGGCCGTGCCCAAGGATCTATCAAGGAGGTAGTCCATGTTTCAGAGTCAGCCGCCCAAAGGGACTGGAAGCGGGCCAGGACGCACGAAGGCGCCAAGGCTACTCGACCTGGTGAGTAGTGCAATCCGGTTTCGCCACTACAGCCCTCTGACCGAAAAGGCGTATGTCAGCTGGATACGGAGGTTCATTCTCTTCCATGGCAAGCGCCACCCGCGGGAGATGGGGGAGCCGGAAGTGACGCAGTTTCTATCGAGCCTGGCCGAGGAGTCGAAGTTGGCTGCGTCGAGCCAGAATCAGGCGTTGAGTGCACTGGTGTTCCTCTACGCGCACGTCCTCGACAAGCCTCTTCCCGACGTGAATGGCGTGGCGAGGGCCAAGCGGCCCACGCGCGTGCCGGTGATTCTAAGTCGCGAGGAAGTGGACGCAATCCTGGGCCAGCTGTCTGGCGTGTCGTGGTTGATGGCGTCGATTCTCTATGGAGCTGGTCTGCGCTTGATGGAGGGTGTTCGTCTCAGGGTCAAGGACGTGGATTTCGCCCTGAATCAGATCGTCGTGCGGGAGGGCAAGGGTCAGAAGGATCGCAGAACCATGCTTCCGGCCAGACTCCGAGAGCCGATCCGAGCGCACCTCGAGCGCGTACGCGAACTGCACCTTGATGACCAGCGCCACGGCGCCGGCGCTGTGGCGCTGCCCGGTTCGCGTGCGGGGAAGTACCCACGGGCGCCATGGGAATGGTGTTGGCAGTGGGTGTTCCCTGCAACCAGATACTACAAGGACAGCCAGACGAAGACCCTGCGCCGTCACCATCTCCACGAAAGCGTTCTCCAGCGAGCCTTCAAGGAAGCCGTTCTCAGGGCTGGCGTGCTCAAGCCGGCAACTGTTCACTCCTTGAGGCACGCCTTCGCGACTCACCTGCTCGACTCCGGCTACGACATCCGCACCGTACAAGAGCTGTTGGGGCACTCGGACGTCAGCACGACCATGATCTACACGCATGTCCTCGGTCGCGGTCCGATGGCGGTGCGCAGCCCGATCGATCGGTGAACCAGCAGCGTCAAGAGGCCCAGAAGACAGCCACGGGGAGCGTGAACGATCTGAGTTGGCCAAGGTACTCGTCATACTTCATCCACTTCCGGTGGCCCTGGAGGCGCCTCCCAAGTGCGCCGACAATCGGCCCGTTCTGTTGCACCCGGAAACGAACATCGAGCACCTGTATCAATTGGCGGCATGAGGCGTTTCAAGAGATCCATGCCTACGTGAGGGACACCGCCCGCCCCTACCGGCTTCTCCTCCGGTCTGGCTCTACCAGGCCAGGACATGCTCCCGTCCCGGCGCCCCCGCCGCGCCGCGCGAGCGGCCCGTCTTGCGGTGCGACGGTGACTGAGGCACACTGGACGGCGAGCAGACATGCCCGACGAGGTCAATCTCAAACACGTTCGGCAGGACGTCCCCGGCCTTCGCAAGCGCTGGTTCCAGGGAGATCGCCTGGACCTCTCGATCTGGCAGAACGCCGAGGGCGACGTGATGCACTTCCAGCTCCTGCTGGAGGGCGATCGCATCATCGACTACCAGGCCGGCCGCGGCCTGAGAACCGGCAAGGTCGATCAGGGCCGCAGCGCCGGAATGCACCCCGCTTCCGCCCTGGTGAACGCCGACGTTCAGCTCGACGTCGACACGCTGCAGTTCGCCTTCCGGGAGTTCGTGGAATCGCCCCCGATGTCCCAGAAGCGCGTCCTGAAGTTCGTCGCCGAAACGCTCCACGCCGCCCTCACCAATCCCATCGCCCCGATCTGGCCCAACTCGAAGCTCCCCCCGGGCGTCGACTCCGCGTTGATGGATGTCAACAGGATGTCCGAGAGCGTCGAGCGGTTGCGCGCCGCCAAGCAGCGCGAGGGCATGATTGACCGTCTGCTCGCCCGCTTCAGGGGCAGCAAGTAGACCCGGGAGTCGGGAGCTTGGAGGTCGCTCTCACTCTCGACTCTCGCCTCCCCCTCCCAGCCTCTCGGCCGACGCGAGCCTCAGCGCCGCCGACGAGTTCGCCGCCCGGTACGACACCCAGGCCAGCAGGAAGCCGCCCGCGACGTCGGCCAGGTAGTGCTGCTTCACGAAGAGCGTCGATAGGCTGATCAGCCCGGCCATCACCCAGATGGCCCCGCCGGCCACCCGGTTGACCGCCCAGCAGCAGAGGGCCGCGTACACGTCCAGCCCGACGTGCAGGCTCGGGAAGCAGTTGTACGGCCGGTCGAGCTTGTAGGTGAAGTCGAGCAACCAGTCGCCAGTCTGGCCCCACGGCACGGGCGGCCTCAGCATCTCGACCGGATAGGCCAGGAACACCGCCACCGCCAGCGTCATCGCCACGGTGAAGCCCACGAACGCCGTGCGCACCTGCCCGATCCTCCGCACGAAGATCGCCGGCGTGAAGCACATCGGCACCGCCACGCTGTAGATGAACACCCACCCGGCCACCAGCGGGATCGCCGTATCGAGAGGCGTCGAGAGCGTCGCCGCCTTCCGCCCCATCGAGAGTTCGTTGACCGCAAAGTACCCGATCAGATACTCGAGCCCTCCCAGGATGGCCAGCCACAACCGCTCGTGCCTCAGGTAGATCGCTCGCAGCTTTGCCAGGAAGCTCCCCTCCCAACCTCAGACGCCCGCCGGTCCGATCCGCCGGATCAGCGTGACGCTGTTGCCCTTGGCGTTGAACGACACCTCGGACATGTAGTGACGCATCAGGAACAGACCGCGCCCGTGCTCCCTGAGCAGGTTCTCCCGCAGCGTCGGGGGAGGGACCCGCACCGGGTCGAAACCCTGCCCCTCGTCGGTGATGTTGCTCCAGAACTGGCCCGGTGTCAGCCGCACCTCCGCCTGGACCCGCCTCGCCGGCGACTCCCGGTTGCCGTGAACGACGGCGTTTACCAACGCCTCGGTCAGGCACAGCGGAATGGCCGTCGAGAGCGGCTCTTCGGGCCACCCCATCGTCCGGCACTCCCGCGTGAGATAGAGCGCCAGCGGCTGCACCAGATCCACCACCGACGGCAACTCCACGTGGATCGTCTTCGTGTCGGGCCGAGCGATCGACCCCGCCTCGCGCCGGCCGGCCTCGACCGCCGCCTCCACCGCCCGCACCGCCCCCGCCGGCTCCAGCGCTCCCGCCAGCATCCGGTAGCGGCCGACCGACAGCGTCTGCAGCTCGATCTGGCGGCGCGTCACTCCGGCCAGGACCGGCGCCATCGCCGGGAACCGCTCCGTGCACCGGCGCACCCGCTCGGCCAGGCCCTCGCCGAGCCAGCCCGCATCAGCCAGCAGCGCTTCGGGTCTCGGCCTCGGCGGCGGATCGTCTCCCCGGACGACCCGATGGCCGCGTTCGAGCAGCGCCGTCCCCAGCAGGCCCGACTCGGGCTCCAGGAGCCACACCGCCAGGGTCCCGTCCACCTCAGTACCCCTCGGGCTTGAAGATGCAGACCCACACGGTCTTCAGCAGGATCTCGAGATCGAGCAGGAACGACCAGTTCTCGATGTACCAGATGTCGTACTTCGTCCGGTCCTCGATGCTCGACTGGCCCCGCAGACCGTTGATCTGTGCCCAGCCCGTGATCCCCGTGCGGACCCGGTGACGCATCATGTAGTCGGGGATCTCCGCGCGGAACTGGTTGACGAAGTGCGGCCGCTCGGGTCGCGGCCCGACCAGGCTCATGTCGCCCCGGAAGACGTTGTAGAGCTGAGGCAGTTCGTCGATCGAGTACTTCCGGATGAACTCGCCGATCCGCGTGCGCCGCGGATCGCCCGGCCGGGCCCAGACCGGCCCGGTGGACGCCTCCGCGTCGACCCGCATGCTGCGGAACTTGAAGATCGTGAAGGTCCGCCCATCCAGCCCGACCCGCTCCTGGCGGTAGATCACCGCCCCCCGGCTCTCGAAGCGGATCGCCGCCGCCACCAGCGCCAGGAACGGTGACAGGAGCAGCAGTCCCAGCCCCGAGGCCGCGAAGTCGAGCCCGTGCTTGAGCGTGCCCTGGAACCCGTGGATCGGCAGCAGCCCCACGTTGATCAACGGCAAGCCCGCCATCTCGCCCAGCTGGACCGAGCTGGCGATGAGCGAGTAGACGTCCGGGATGATGCGGAACGTCACTCCGGCCATGTCGGCCGACTGGATCAGCGCCATCACCCGCTTGGGCGAGTACTCCGACATTGCCACGAAGACGTCTTCCACCCGTTGCTCCATCAGCACGTCCCGGATCTTGTCGATGCCGCCGAGCCGCGGGCACCCTTCCAGCGCCAGTTCCTGGTCCGAGAGCACACCCACCAGTTGCAGCCCGAGGGCCCGCGAGCGCGCCAGCTTCTCGTGGCAGGTCTTCAGGGGCGCGCCATCGCCGACCAGCAGCGCCCGGCGCACGCCCAGCCCGGCCCGGTGCAGTCGCGCGAACAGCACCCTTTTGAAGACGTGGAACAGCCCTACCAGGCACGTCGTCACCACCAGGCCGAGCACCACCGTCAGGCGAGAGTACTCGAACGAGCGGATGAAGAAGACAAGCGCCAGCAGCAGGACGCTCGCCAGCAGGATCGTCTTGAGAACCCGGACGAACTGCTCGACCGTCAAACGCCCCCGCATCCGGTAGATGCCCTCCAGCCGGAACAGCAGGTGCCAGGCGATGGCGATTGCCAGGAAGCTGCGCTCGTACACGCCGATCCGCGGGATGCCCTTGCTGACGTCGAAGAGCCCCGAGTGGAACCGCAGGAAGTAGCTGAGCAGCAGGCCCGCGTAGATGACCGGGATGTCGGCCAGGTCCAGCAGGAACTTGATCAGAGGATAGATACGCTGGTTCATGATTGGAGCCAGCGATTCTAGCACGCCCACGGCCTTCAGGAGAACCCCGGCCGGGGCCGTCCGCAGGGCGACGGACAAAGTCCGACAGAGGCGAGGGGCCGACGACAACCAACCAGA
>CAZSVK010000389.1:0-5670 GCA_964610245.1 uncultured bacterium | reverse complement strand
ACGACCGGTTCGGCTCAGGCCGTACTGCAGGCCACGGAGGCGGCTCGAGCGGTCGGGGCCCGGCTGGCGGTCTGTCACGTGGCGGAGCCTCCTTCCCACGTGGCGCATCTGCCGGACGAACGCTACGAGGCGGTGACCGCGGCACTGCGCCCGTCGCGGGATCGGGCCGAGGCCGAGACGAAACGGCAGATCTCGGTGCTGACGGGGCTGCCGCACGAACGGTTCGAGGCCTACGTGCGGGTCGGCGAAGTGTCCGAGACGATCGTCGCCGTGGCGGAGGATCTGCAGGCCGACCTCATCACGGTCGGCGGGCGTTGCCACGGGATGACCGAGGGTTGGTTGCTGGGAAATGTCGCCGACCGCGTGGTCCGCTACGCCCACTGCCGGGTGCTGGTCGCGCGGCCACGTGGCGCAGGCTCTCTGGTGGTGGTCGCGACCGACTTCTCGGACCCCGCGATGCCCGCGGTGGAGTGCGCCATCGCCGAGGCCGCGCGGACCGGCAGCCGTTTGCTCCTGTTGCACTGCATCGAACTGGCGGGGCTGTCGGCGACCGCCCTGCCGTTGCCGTACGTCGGGCCGCCCACGGTGTTGCCGCCGCTCGACCTGGAAGAGATTCGCGCCGACGCGGACCAGCGGCTGGGCGCCTGTCTGGCCGATCACGGCGTCTCGGCCGAGTGGGCGACGCTGCAGGGCGA
This sequence comes from uncultured bacterium, assembly GCA_964610245.1. GTDB lineage: Bacteria > Muiribacteriota > UBA6191 > JACPRK01 > JACPRK01 > CAZSVK01. Next base: position 4,975 of record CAZSVK010000389.1, on the reverse strand, counting down.
CGCCTCCGAGACGATCGTGCAAGAAGCGGCGCGGAGGGAGGCCCGGCTTCTCGTGATCGGCACGCGCGGCCGCACGGGGCTGAGGCGCCTCGTACTCGGCAGCACCGCCGAGACGATCGTGCGCACGGCGCCGATGCCGGTGCTCGTCGTGCGCCTGCACTGCGAAGACGTGGTTTGATCGACTGCTTCCGAGTCCTTCATCGAGCCCTGCGAATCGCGTTTTGCGGGCGCTCCTCGAGGCGAGCGGCTCCTGGAAAGCGCGTCGACTTTGAAGGGATCGTGGGCTGCCTCTGTTGCGGCCCCATCCGGCCAAGCAATATGTAGTGTTCTAGACAGACCATCCCGGCCGCATGGAACTTCGGCCGCCGACTTCCGTCAGCGGGGGGCGGCGTCAGCCGGACAGCCAGCGCAAGCAGTCGGTGTCGGTCGAGAAACCCGGGGGGCGCACCGCTCCGCGACAGGGGCAAGGAGCACCGAGTGGAGAACTCGCTCAAGGTCCTGCTGGTGGAAAGTTTCGACGACGACGCGCTCGCCGTCGAACGCGCAGTGCAGCGCGGTGGGCTGGAAGTAGCTCTATGGGCGAGGGTTGACAGCCTCGCCGGGCTGCGGGAGGCGCTCGAGCGCGAGCACTGGGACGCGATCGTGAGCGCCTACTGCATCGAAGGCTACGACGTGCTCCAGGCGATGCACCTGGCCCGAAAACAGCAGGCAGAGATCCCCTTCATCGTGATTTCGCGGCTGGCGGGAGAGGAGGAGGGGGCCCGGGTGGTGCGCGCGGGGGCCAGCGACTTCATCGCCAAGGGGCACTGGGACCGCCTGCTCATCGCCATCCGGCGCGAGGTCGAGAACGCCTCGGTGCGGCGCGCTCGGACCCAGGCCGAGAAGGCCCTCGAGCTGGCGCAGTTCGCGCTGGAGGGAGCCTCGGACGCCGCGTACTGGGTCCGGCCCGATGGACGGTTCCTCTACGTCAACGAGGCGGCCTGCCGCATGCTCGGGTACTCGCGCGCCGAGTTCCTGAAGAAGTCGGTCCCGGACATCGCCTGCGGAATGACGCGGGACCGGTGGGCCTCTCACTGGCTGGAGCTGAAGTCTAGCGGATCCATGACGATCCAGATCGAACATCTGACGCGGGATGGCCGGTCGATCCCCGTCGAGATCCGCACCAACTTCCTCCGCTCGGGCGACATGGAATTCAGCTTCGCCTTCGCGCACGACATCAGCGAACGGCTGTTGTCCGATAAGGCGCTTCGCGAGACGGTCGCCCGGCTCACGGAGAGCGAGGAGCGGTTCCGGCTGATGGCCGAGGGCATCGGTGACGGGCTCTGCATCCGCGAAGGTGACCGGCCGGTCTACATGAACGGCCGGCTCCAGGAGATCTTCGGCCGCTCGCTCGAGGAGCTGCAGTCGGTGGGCGAGTTGGAGCTGGCCGCGCCGGAAGAGCGGGAGCGGGTCGGCCGGTTTCTGGAAGAGTTGAAGGCCGCCCCATCGCGGGCCATGTCGCTCGACTTCTGGATCGTTGCGGGCGACGGCTCGCGCAAGTACGTGAGCCGTCGGTGGTCGGCCGAGATCGGCGGCCGGCGATACTGCTGCACGACCGATCTCTCCGAGCACCGGCGACTGGAGCAGCAGTATCTGCAGTCCCAGAAGATGGAGGCGGTGGGACGGCTTGCCGGCGGCGTCGCTCACGACTTCAATAACGTGCTCACCGTGATCCAGGGCTGCGCCGAACTGGCAACAGCCGGTCTGGCGGCCGACGACCCGCTGCGCACCGATCTCGAGGAGATCCTGGGTGCGTCGCAGCATGCCGCCGGTCTCACCAGGCAGCTGCTGGCCTTCAGCCGCAAGAGCATCATCTCGCCGCAAGTGCTCGATCTCAACAGCGTGGTCCAGGAGGTCGAGCGCATGCTCAAGCGCGTCATCGGCGAAGATATCGAGCTGCGGTTGACAATGAAGGATGGCGTGTGGCCGGTCAAGGCCGACATGGGTCATCTGCAGCAGGTGCTGACGAACCTGGCCGTGAACGCCCGCGACGCGATGCCGGGAGGGGGCGCTCTGTCGATCGCCACCGGCAACGCGACCCTGGACGAGGCCTACGCGGAGGCACATCCGGAGGTCGTTCCCGGCGACTACGTGATGCTCTCGGTGAGCGACACGGGCGAGGGGATGCCGCCGGAGGTGCAGTCCCGGATCTTCGAACCGTTCTTCACCACGAAGAAGGAAGGACGGGGCACGGGACTGGGGCTGGCCACGGTTTACGGCATCGTGAAGCAGGCGGGCGGGTTCATCTACGTCTACTCGGAGCTGGGGCAGGGCACAACCTTCAAGGTCTACCTGCCAAGAGCAACCGGCCGGGTCGCGGCGCCCGTCGAAAGGGCCGTCGGCGTGACCGGGGCGCTGGATGGGAGGGGCCTCGTCGTGCTGCTGGTGGAGGACGAAGATCTGCTGAGATCGGTCGCCTGCCGCGCGCTCGATCGCTGCGGCTTCAAGGTGATCGAGGCCGCCAACGGGGGCGAGGCACTGCTCGTGGTGCGACAGCGCGCGCAGCCGCTGGACCTGGTCGTGACCGACGTGGTGATGCCGCGCATGAACGGGCACACCCTGGTCCAGGAACTGCGGACCCTGCAGCCGGGCCTGAAGGCGCTCTTCATGTCGGGCTACACGGAAGACGCGATCGTCGATCACGGGGTGCTCGTGGAGGGCGTGTCGTTTCTGCACAAGCCGTTCACGCCCGCGCAATTGCTCGAGAAGGTGCGGAGCACGCTCGCCAGTCCGCCGGACGCCGGACAGGTCCGCACCGACCCTGGTCCGAGCCCGACAGGATGAGGTAAGATCGGGCTGACCGGGGCCGGGCGGCCTCCGGGGGTTCTGGAGGCAAACGATGAGATGGATGCTCTTGCTCGTGCTGGCCGCCTCCGCCGCGATTCCGGCCTCGGCCTGGCCTCCCGACGAGGATTTCGGGACTCCGCGGGTGACCTGGAACTTCCGCGGCGATCGCAGCAATCATCAGCCCGACGGGTTCGGCTTCGGCGTCTCCGGAAGCGAACGTGACGGGCGCTGGCGGGTCGTGACCGAGAAGGGGGCCCCGAGCGGTTCGAAGGTGCTGGCGCAACTCGACGCCCATGGCGAGCCGGGCCGCTTCGCCGTTGCCTTCGCCGAGCAGCCCGAGTACCGCGACGTCGCGCTCTCGGCGCAGTGCCTGCAGGTCTCCACTGGCGGAGGCTGCGGGCTGGTGCTGCGCTACCAGGACGAGAAGAACTTCTACGCGCTGACGGCCGACGAGGGTGAGGTGGTCCTTCGCGCCATCGTCAAGGGCAAGAGGTACCGCGTGAGTTCGGCCGAGGTGCAGCCCTCCGAGAACGGCTGGTCGGAACTGCGGGTCGAACTCAGGAAAGACCTCTTCAACGTCTTCTGGCGCGGCAAGGAACTGTTCGAGTGCCGGTCGGAGCGCATCCCCCACACCGGGAAGGTCGGTGTCTGCGCGCGGGGCGGGACGGTCTGCCGCTTCGACGACGTGACCGCCGAGCCGCTGAACAGCCGATGAACGGCCATGGCCTCGAGCGGCCTCGGCGCGACCGCCCGGCCTTCTCGCTGATGGAGATCCTGGTCGCCGTGGCGCTGGTGGCGATGCTCGGGCCCGCGCTGATCTCCATGCGGACCCAGAACCAGCAGGCTCTGGCCGGGCTGCCGGGCCGGCTCTTCGCGCTGTACTACGCGTTCGACCTGATGGAAGAGCAGCTCGCCAGGCCGTACGGCGACATCCGCACGATCACGGAGCGCCGGCTTACCGACTTCGTCTGGGTCAAGAAAAACATCGAGGCGCTGGAGGCCGAGCTGACCGGCCCGGCGCGCGAACGGGTCACCCTCTCCCGGGATTTCCTGGGGCGATTCGTCGCGGGCATCAAGGTGACGACGACGCCGACGGGGAAGAAGCTGCGCGTCACGGTCCGCTGGAACGAGCAGGGCATCGAGCGCGTGCACCTGCTGGACGGCGGGGTAGACAAGTGAACGGCCGGCGAGGGGTGACCCTGGTGGAACTCGCGGTGTCGCTCTCGCTGGTGGCGGTCGTGGCGGCGCTGGTCTTCCAGAGCATCCCGAGGGCGGCGCGGGAGCGCTCCGCGGAAGCCCGGGCCGACGACATCCAGACGATCCATATGGGGCTCGAGCGCGTCAAGCGTTCGCTCGAGACGGCGCGGGCGATCCTCTTCCCGACCGGGCATGCGGGCCGTCCCGACCGCAGCCTGGTGTTCCGTGACGTGAGGAACCGATTGACGGTCTGGACCGTCCAGGATGGCGACCTGGTCCAGCGCACCTTCTCGGCGGGCACCGGGAAGATGGAGCAGACGGTGCTGATGGCCGGCGTGGACGGGGCCTTTTTCGACTTCCGCGGCGAGCGAGAGCGCGTCGTCCGACTGCAGGTCTTCCTCGCGGGGCTCTCGTTCGTGACGTCGGTACGATTCTTCAACAACACCAAGCGGAAGTCACTCGAGCCGCTGGAGGAGCTTTTCGGGTCATGACGCGCGTCACAGTGAGACCGGAATCGCGGCGGAAGGGCCGCTCGGCCACAGGCCGCGGAGGGTCGGCCATTCTGGTGGGGGTGGTGGTGCTCGGCGCGCTGATGGTCTCGATGGCGGCGTTCATGACGCGGCTCGACTCGCAGACCCGGCGGGTAGCCGCGCTGAAACGCAACGTTCAGGCGCTCTTCATGGCCAACGAGGGGCTCGAGGCGCTGAGGCGCCAGTACGAGAAGAACGGCCGGCCCGATGCGACGCTGGCCGTGACGCGCCCTTATGGCCAGGTCACGGGGCTCTCCGAACCCACGTCGCCGTCGGGCCGGGGGTATCTGGCGTTCGCTCGCGGTGGGTGCGAAGGCTCGTTCGTGGCGGCGATGGCGACCCTGCGGATGCAGGGCGCGAAGGCCCTCGTCGAGAACAAGCTGGTCTTCTACGCCTCGCACGAGATCGAGCAGGCCGGGGTG
>CAZSVK010000388.1:0-5670 GCA_964610245.1 uncultured bacterium | reverse complement strand
TGTTCCCCGCAGTACGGCTTACCGAAAGGCATGACTGACTTTGCCGATGCCCTGCTTCACTGCTTTCGGGGCTTCCCGGCAGGCCCTGTTTCTGCTAGGATGTGTGGCTTCGAGTTGCTGTGATCCCCGGTTGATTCTGAAAAGGAGCAAGGTATGCGTCTCGGTTCGACACTGGTCCTGGCGGCATTCCTCTTCACGGCGCTGGCATTGCCCGCGCTCGCCCTAGATCCGGCCGCGGCTGACGCCAGCCATTCGGCCAAGACCGGCAAGACTCCCGTGGCCATCCGGGCCCAGGCCCTGTCGACCGTCAAGGCGCTGAACACGATTTCCCGCTCCCCCTGGCAGGTGCGCTGGGATGCCAGCACCGGCCTGCCGGCCCGCCTCTCGCTCTCGGCGACCGACCCGATGGGCCAGTCCCCCGAAGAGGCCGCGCGCGGTTTTCTCAAGACCAACGCCGGCATGTTCACGATGCAGGAAGGCTCGAACCTCGACCTGAAGACCGTGGAGGTCCAGGAGAGCGCGGCCGGCCAGCACGTCCGCTTCATCCAGCAGGCAGAGGGGCTGCCGGTGTGGCAGGGCAACGTCAGCGTTCATATGGACAAGGCGCTGCGCGTGCAGGCCGTGAACTCGCACTACGTCCCGATCCCGAAGGTCGCCTCGGGCAAGACCGCCATCCCTCAGGCCAAGGCCGTCGAGATGGCCCGCCTGGCCGCTCGCGTCGAGGGTTCGCTCCGCGGCGAGCCGTCCGTGCGCCAGGTCGTCTACGCCGAGGAAGGCACGCCGGTCAAGGCATGGGAAGTGGTCCTCCCCTCCAGCGAGCCGCTGGGCGATTTCGAGGTCGTCATCGACGCCGCCAGCGGTAGGCTCCTGTCGCTCGTCAACCTCATCAAGCAGGCCGAGGCCAAGGCCAAGGTCTTCAATCCCAACCCGGTGGTCACGCTCAAGAACAACACGCTGCGCGACAACAACGACGCCGACAGCGCCGCCTTCGCGGGTGGCTACGTCGATGTCACGCTGCTGGGCCTCGACAACCCCAAGAAACTCAAGGGCCAGTTCGTCGAGATCACCGGCAACAGCCTCACCGACGAGGAGGTCGACGCCGCGGCCGGCTTCAACTTCAAACGCAACCAGAAGGGCTTCGAGGGCGCGATGGTGTACTTCCACATCGATCGCATCCAGCGCTACTTCCAGAGCATCGGCTTCAAGAACGCCAACAACCGCGTCCAGAAGGCCAATCCTCACGGCACCACGGACGACAACTCCTGGTACAGCCCGATGAACAAGGAACTGACCTTCGGCGACGGCGGAGTCGACGACGCCGAGGATTCCGACATCATCGCCCACGAGTACGGCCACAGCACTCAGGACAACCAGTGCCCCGGCTTCGGCCGCACCAACGAGGGCGGCTCGATGGGTGAGGGCTTTGGCGACTACCTGGCCTCCTCAGTGCGCGCCGACCTCACCTTCCAGAGAGACGTCGTCGGAAGCTGGGATGCCACCGCCTACTCGAACGCTCCCGAGCCCGCCCTGCGCCGCATGGACAGCCCCAAGCACTACCCCGAGGACATGCAGGGCGAGGTCCACGCCGACGGCGAGATCTGGGCCGCCACGCTCTGGCAGCTCTGGAACAAGCTCGGCAAGGACGTCTGCGACAAGATCGTCATGGAATCGCACTTCTCCCTGTCGCCCCAGTCGCAGTTCGCCGACGGAGCCAACGCCATCATCCAGGCCGACCAGAACCTGTTCGGCGGCGCTCACGTCGACGCCATCAAGGGCGTCTTCGTCGACCGCGGCATCCTGAAGCAGTAATCCCGGTCCTCTGAATCCCGGAGCGGAGGGCAACCTCCGCTCCGGGACTTTCTTTTCCGGCTCAGACACCCTCGTCCAGCGCCCGCGCCCCGGCCTCCGTCACCAGCCGGACCGCTTCCGCCAGCGGCATCTCGAGGAGCGCCCCGGCGGCCCGGGGATGTCCCCCGCCACCGACCTGCCGGGCGAGACGGCTGCAATCGAGCCACGCCTTCGAGCGGAAGCTCAGCTTCACGGAGCAAGGCTCGTCCTCGAAGAACATCAGCGCGAGCTCCACGCCGTCGAGCGAGCGGGGATGATCCACGAGCCCGATCGTGTCGTCGGCCGTGGCCCCCGTCTCGGCGAACGCCTCCGGCCCGAGCGCCACCCAGGCCATCCTGCCCGCGGCGCCCAGCTCGAGCGTCGCGAGCGCGCGGGCCAGCAGCCTGAGCTTGCTCACCGGGTTCCGTTGGTTCAACTCGACGTTGATCGCGTCAGGGTCCGCGCCCGCCTCGATCAAGCGGGAGGCCAGCGCCAGGATGGTCGCCGTCGTGTTGGAATACTGGAACCCGCCCGTCTCGGTCACCAGCGCCACGTAGAGCGCCCGAGCCGACGCCGCGTCCGGTTCGAGCCCGGACTGCTCGTGCAGGAGTTCGTGGACCATCACGGCGGTGGCCGCGGCCCCGGGATCGAGCAGCGCCACGTTCGCGAAGCCCGTGTAGCCGCCGTGGTGGTCCACGCAGGCCAGTTCCAGCCCCGAGCAGGGGAGGATGCGCCCCAGGCCGGCCAGCCGCTTCAGGTCACCGCAATCGAGCACGAACGCCGCGTAGAAGGCGGCCAACCGCGCCGGGTCGGGCTCGCCAGGCCAGCTCGTCAGCTCCCCTGCCGGAGCCAGGAAGGCATAGCGCGCCGGCACCGGCGATGGTACCACGATCTCCGCGGCGCGCCCCAGACGGCGCAAACCCGACGCCAGCGCCAGCGCGGAGCCCAACCCGTCGCCATCGGGGAACAGGTGGGTGGTCACCAGAAAACGCCGATGTCGCCGGATGAACTCCAACAGGGGCGCGTAGTCACGCATCCGGTTCTCCTTCCCTCGCCTCACGGCAGGACCCGCAGAGTCGCGACCGGCACCGCGGACGGTTCCGGCGCGAGCCCCACGGCCAGTCGGTAGTCGCCAGGCGCAAGAGCGGTGTCGCTCCGGGCAGGCGCCAGGCTGAAGTCGAGCGTCTCGTCGACAAACAGCGGCCCGCCCGAGTTCGCCGTCCGCAGCGACGGCAGCCCGATGCGGTGGTCTTGCGAGCGCCGGGCCTCGAGGCCCAGTCCCACCGGCCTGCCGGTGTCGCGCGAGACGACCTCGGTCCGGGCCACGCGCCCGAGCGCGTCCCGAGCTCCCAGGCGCCATCTGTACCGCAGACGCACGATCTGCCCCGCGCGGGCCACGGACGGCACGACGTCGAGGCCCAGAAGTTCGACCGGCCCGGCCGTCACAAGCGGCAGCCCGGCGGGCCAGTCGGACGGCTTCTGTTCCAGCACGGCCACGGGGCCCCTCAGCGTGAGCCTGTAGATGCCCCCGACCGGCTGGCGCTCGAAATGCGTGACCAGCTCAGGGGTGCCGAACGTCGCGTAGACAGGGCGGCCCGCAAGCGCCTCATCGGCGAGGCCGGCGGCGACGGTCTCGGCGACCGCAAGCTCCCGGACGGGGCGCCGCAAGCGCATGCCGGCCGCCTGCAGGGCCAGGCTGTAGTGGCGAACCTCGACGCCCGGTCCCATGCCTCGAACCGAAGCGAAGTAGTCCAGCACCGTGGCCGCCTGCCAGCCCGCCAGTACGGTGGCCCCCTTGTCGACCCGGCCCAGCACCGCTTCCGCGAAATCGTCGCTGGCCCGGTACCCGCTCTTGTCGACCTCCGGCCAGTGCACGGCGCAGAGCCCCGCCGGCAGCAACAGCAGAAGGGCCGCCACCGCCGGACGCGCCTTCGGGCCACCCGCCTCCAGCGCCGCCGCGACCGTGACACCGACCCCGGCGGTGAGCACGGCGAAGGCCGGGCAGAACATCGTGAATTTGTCCGAGGCGGTGAACCCCAGGTAGAACCCGAGTTGCACGCCCGCGGTCAGCAGCAGGAGGCGCCCCATCGCCGGGTTGCGGCGGAGCAAGACCACCCAGCCGGCGGCCGCCAGGGCGGTGCCGGGAAGGCTCAGATCCTGCACCAGGCAGGCGAGGGCAAACGAGAACTCCTGGAAGAGATAGGCCGGTTCGAAACGGTAGAGGATGGAGGGATAGGCCTTGAGCGAGAGGTACCACCAGAGCTGCGAGGGCTGCGCCAGATCCAGCCCCAGCTCGCGGACCCAGAAGCCCGGATGCGCCGACGTGTGGCACGCGATCGGCAGATAGAGATAGAGCAGGCCGGGCGCGCAAAACAGCAGCAGGTGCCGCACGGGAGCGGCGCGCAGGACCCGCCGGCGGTCCGCATTCCCGAACAGGAAGAACAGCACCGGCACCGCCACGAGCACTGTCGAGGGATGGTTGGCCAGCCCCAGCCCCAGAAACAGAGCGATCGCGGCCGGCGAACCGCTCGCGCAGGCCGCCAGCAGTGCCAGCTCCAGAGCGGCCTGGAACACGTAGACCTCGGCCACGACCGAGAGCAGCCAGTAGGTGAACGACACCGCCAGCGTCCAGGCGGCGGCCAATCCGGCCAGCGGGCTGGCGGTCAGCCGCAGGACGAGCACGAACATGGCGGCGCAACCCAGCGACCCGGCCAGGCTGCTGGCGAAGTTCACGCCCAGGGCGGGATGGCCGGCGAACAGCGCCGAGACGACCCGGGCAAACAGCGTGTACAGCGGGTAGCCCGGTGCGTGGGGCACGCCGCCGAGCGGCACGGCGGTGGCGAACTCCGCGGAGTCGAAGTCGCCGAACGCGGTGCGGCAGACGGTCGCCGCATAGATCGCGAGCGGCGGCAGCGCGGCGGCGAGGATCAGGCCGACCGTCGGCCGACTGGTGCCGGGCTCAACCCTGCCCACGGCCCTGGTGCTTGCGATACTCCCTGAGACGGTCTTCCAGCCAGGCCACGCCGGTACCGAGCGCCTTGGCGCGATCGCAGTGCTGGATGGCCAGATCGTACTGGCGGTTGTGGTAGTAGGCGACCGCCAGGTTGTTGTGGGCCGGCCCGCTGTCGGGATGGTCGGCGACGTCCCGCCTGGACTTCTCGATCTTCTTTTCCAGGGCCGAGCGGTGCTTGTGCTGGACGCTGGAGACCGTCTTGATGGCCTCGGCGAGGCAGGTGCGCAGCAGCGGATCCTGCTCGACGTCCATGACGTGTCGCAACGACGGGATGGTGGTGGGGTCCTTCAGCAGTCCGAGTCCTATGATGCAGCCGGCGCGGACGAGGGGATCGGCGTCGTGCTCGAGCCACTGGACCAGGTCGGGCGAGATACGAGGATCGCGCATGCGGCCGAGCGCGATGGCGGCGGTGCGCCGTAGATCAGAGGCACCCGCGGAATTGAGGGTCTGGACCAGGGCCGGCACCGCGTCCTCGACGTATAGCTGACCCAGGATCCAGGCTGCATTCTCGCGGACGTCCTCATCGGCGTCCTCGAGCTGCTGGAGAAGCACCTCGAACGGCATGCGGCCAGTCTACCACGGGCCCCGTTACTTGTTGAATTGCCGTGCGCGCTGTTATATAGTCTGACGAACCGGAGAACCTTCTCTCTCATCTCCCCGAAGGATTGCTCGCCATGCAACAGACGACCACCCCGAGAGTCCTCATCGTCGACGACGAGGAAGATCTGTGCCAGTACCTCTTCGGCACCTACCCCATTTCGCGGCTCCGCCGGCGGGCGTAGGACGGCAGCCGCACGCGCCCGGTCCCCGGAATCGCCCACGCCCACGCC
>CAZSVK010000387.1:0-5674 GCA_964610245.1 uncultured bacterium | reverse complement strand
GCCCAGGCGACGAGAGCGACACGATAGGGGTACCGATAGCAACGGAACAAGATCCAACGAACTTCACCGACGATGAGTTTCGCAGAATGCCCGGTGTGCGAAACCGCTGGGCCAGCGGCAGGGGCGTGGTAGGCCCCGGACATGGCGAAACAGGGCGAACAGCGATCCTCAAACCGAAAAGCGCAACGGAGTGAGGGGAAGGGGCGGGTGCCCCTGGCGGAGGTGGTCCGAGGGACGGAACGTCTCCGGCGACGGTTCCACCTGAGCTACGACCAGGCGATCCAGGTGGCCAAGCACGCGCGGGTGCGGCTGGGGCTGGAGCGTCCGGGCGCCGGTCCCGGAGGCTAGTCGCTCCGGACCCGGGCCGCTCAGACCGCCGGCGCCGGAACCCAGGCCGTGAAGGTCGTCCCCAGCTCCGGAGACGAGACGAAGTCGACGTGCCCTCACAGGTACTTCTCGGTCAGCAACTTCATGCTGTAGGTGCCCAATCCGCGGCCGGCGCCCTTGGTCGAGAAGGAGCGCTGGAACACCTGCAACTGCACGTCCCGCGGCATCGGCGTGGGCCCGTGAACGTGGAACCGGACGCCGCCGCCGTCGCGACGGCACCCGATCGTGACGCACCCTCCCTCGGGGCAGGCCTCGAGCGCGTTCTTGAGCATGTTGCCGAGCACCCGCGACAGGAGCCCCGCGTCGAGTTCGAGCTGGACCGCCTCCGCATGCTCGTCGACCCCGATTCGCCTCTCTGACGCGACTTCGTGGGCCCCGTAGGACCAGGCCAGCTCGTCGACGAGCCGCAGGGAATCGACCGTACAGACCGAACACACCAGCTCGCCTCGCTCGGCCTGACTCAGGAACCGATGGCTCGCGATCTCGGCCAGGAGCCGGGAAGAGGCCACGACCAGCTGGCGGCGCAGCCCTTCCCGCTCTTCTTCGCCAACCATCGACAGGATCTCCGCCAGGCCCTTGACCGCGCCGGCCGTGTTCAGAACATCGTGGAAGAAGATTCGCTCGAGCGCCTCCAGCCGCTTCTGGCTGCTGATGTCTCGCATCGAGAAGATCGTGTAGGTCGCGTCCTCGAGCTGCAGCGGCGCGGCCCGCACCAGCAGGTCGAGCGGCTCGGCCCCGGCGAGGCGGGAAATCCGGCATTCCCGGGTCTCGGTCCGGCCGCTCCGGCTGGCCAGGATGGCATCCACCGCGCCGCACTGCGAACAGGCCTCGGCCGTGCCGCAGCCGGCCTCCGCCCGGTTCGCGTGGATGCAGCCCACCGCCTCGCCCGGCCTCAACCCCACGAGGCACGGCGCCGATTCGACCGCGAACCTCTCGCGCAGAGCCCTGTTGGCCAGGACGATCTGACGCTGCGAGTTGAGCACCGCGACCATCTGCTCGATCGAATCGAAGAGCTTCGGCAGCAGCTTCATCGCCAGCAGGGTCTCGGCCTGCCGGGCCATCAGATCCCGGGACACCCTCTCGGGCGGGGCGAACAGGGTGGCGGGCCGATCGTTGGTCATCGCGGCTTCCCTCACGAGGTGCATTATCGCCGATCCGCGCCCCGCGCGCTCGGCTGTCACCCCGGATCGGCTGCGAGCCGCCGCCTCCCGGTCGCGTGGTAGGCTCACCGGCAGAGTGTCGAAGTCGGAACACAGCCCGCCGCCGGTCCCGGGCTTCCGGATCCTGGCCACCGTCGCCTCCGGGGCCTCGGGCACGGTCTACCGGGCCCTCCAGGAGGCGCTCGAGCGCGAGGTGGCGCTGAAGATCCTGGCGCCGGGCCTCTTCGACGCGGCGGAGACCCGCTCGCGCTTCCGGCGCGAAGCCCGGATCCTGGCGGGCCTGACACATCCCAACCTGCTTCGGCTGTTCGATGCCGGGTTCGTCGGCGACCGTCCGTATCTGGTGACCGAGTTCGTCGAGGGAGGCACCCTGCGGGAGTTGGTCGAGTCGGAGGGGGCACTGCCGCTCGACCGGGTCCGCTGCTTCGGCATCGCCATCGCCGGTGCCCTGGCCGCCACGCACCAGGCCGGCGTGGTCCACCGCGATCTCAAACCCGACAACGTTCTGCTCACCCGGGCCCGTGAGGTGAAGCTGGCCGACTTCGGGCTGGCCAAGACCCAGTCGGCGCGGGGGACCGTGCAGACTGCCGCGGGGGTCATCCTCGGCACGCCGGGGTACATGGCGCCCGAGATCATCCGGGGCGAGCCGGCCACCGTCGCCTCCGACGTCTATGCGCTCGGGGCGATCCTCTTCGAGATGGTCGCCGGCCAGCGGGCGTTCGAAGGGCGGGATCTCGGAGAGATCCTCCAGTCCCACCTGGAGGGCCGTCCGCCGGAGCTGTCGGTGCTCAGGGCCGACCTGCCGGACGGACTGCAAGCTCTGGTTGCGAAGTGCCTGGACTCGTCGCCGCCGGACCGGCCGGCCGCGGGCGAGATCGAACGGCGCCTGGGCCAGCTGCTCGCCGCCCACCAGACCGAGAGCGGCGAGGCGCCCCGGACCTCCGCTTCGAGGCGGACCCGGTCGGCAGTTCCCGCCGAACGCACCCGCAGACAGACGAGCGTCACACCGGCAGCGGACCGGGGGGTCGAGCCCACCTTTCGCGGGTCTGCTCCCCCGGCCGGCGGCCGCCGCCGGCTCGCCCTCGCGGCCGCGGTCGCCGCTTGGGTGCTGGCGGGCAGTGTCCTCGCCGTTCGGTTGCTTGCTCCCCACGGACCTGCGACCGGCGGCGCCGGGGCCACGGCTCGGTTCGAGCCGTCTCGCCCCGCCACCGCCCCTCCAGCCGCCGGCCTGACGAAACCCGGGCTCTCGGTCGGTTCCCATTCGGTCCACTTGTGGTTCGACCGGGAGTTGCCCGGTGCCGTCTTCTACCGGCATCTGACGCGCTCGCCGCAGGTCACGCAGACGACGGTTCCCGCCCGGTGCCGCGACCTGCTGGTCGAGGGGCTGGAGCCGGGCGCCGAGTACCGCGGGTGGCTGCAGCTCGGCGAGGCCCGCCAGCCGGTGGACTTCCACACCCTGCCGCGGCTGGCCTCGAGCGGCTGCACCCGCCTGTCGACCGCTCGCTGTCAGGACGTGGCGCTCCACGCGGACGGGCCCCACGCGGCCGTCGCCTGGTCCCGGATCACGGGCAAGTGGGGCTCCATCATCGAGTTCCGCGAGAGCTTCGACGGCGGCCGCACCTGGGGGGCCACCGAACAGGTCGTGGGGAAGGGTTCCGCGACCGGTCCGTCTCTCATCTGCCAGCCGGCGGGCCTGCACCTGGGATGGGCGACGTGCTGTCCCGCCGAAGTCCGCAGCCTCTACCGGTCGTCGCCCGGCTCGAGCTGGACGACCATCGTTCACTTGCCGCTGACTGTCCTCGAGCCGCCGTGCTGGTTGGGGCGGTCGCCCGACGGCCGGATCGCCCTCTTGACGAGCGACCTCGTGGCCGGCGAGCCGGTCACGAGGATCCTGTTCTTTCCGGAGCGGCCTGCCGGTCCCGGCCAGGTGGTCGAACCGGCGGCGGGGGTGCCGCTCGAAGGTGCGTTCCGACTCTATCCGATGGGAGGCCGGCTGCTGCTGCTGGGCGGCGGCAGCAGCGGGCTGCGCGGGTGCCTCCTGCCGTCCCGATCCGCGAGCCCTTCGTGGCGGGTGCTCGTCCCGCCGGGACCGCAAGGGGGTTCGTCGCGCCTCAAGTACATGGATCTGATCGCGACGCCGGAGAGCGTGCTCATCGCTCACGAGCAGGTGCCCACGCTCTTCTTCTACCGTCCGGCACCCGACCTGGCGAGTTGTGTCACGGTCGGAGAGCTGGACGGCGCCTCGGAGGATTCGGTTGCCTTGGTTCGGCCGGCACTGGTCCGGGCGGGAAAGACGCTCTATCTCGCGTGCAACGGCCGCGGCCTGGCCGCCAACTCGCTTCGCGTCTACCGGAGCGACGGCAGGAAAGACTGGATCCTGGAGCGCTCCCGGCCCCTGCCGCCGCTTCTGGCCGTGTCGAGCACCCGGGCGACCGTCTCCGGCGAAGGCCTGCTGGTGGCCCTCGAGTGCGCCGGCGAGGACGGCGTGGCCGTCGCGGCCATGCCGCTCGGTCCGGAGGGCGGTTCGCTGCTCGGAGCGGCCATCCCGGCGCCTCGGCCGTCGGCGGTCGACAGGCTGGGATTCGGGCCCAGGCCTCCGTTTTGAAACTTCGCCAGCGCGGGCCGGTAGTCAGCAGGGGTATGTTTTCGTCCGAAACATGCCGATGCTTCACGAGCGAGAACCGTGACAAGAATGGAAGATCCAGGTGTCTGAGATGACTGCCGAGTCCGACGGCGGGCCCAAGCAGCTCGGGCAGCTCAGTCAGAAGCGAGGCTCGACCGCGAAGGCGGCCGTGCTCTTCGAAGATCGGCTGGAGGTGGTCACGGCCACCTTCCTGGGCACCGTGCGTTCGGTCGTCGAGCTGGACGCGATCGAGAGCATCAGTCACGTGCGCGGGGTCAGCGTCACGCTCGCCATGGGGGCGGTCTCGGCAATCTCGGGCTTCCTGGCCCTCGGGATCGCGGTGTTGCTGGGAGAGGCGACGCCGGCGGACCTCCGGACGCTGAGCATCCTGGGCGGTTTCTTCACGGTGCTGTGCCTGGCGGCGTTCGTCGCCCGGCAGGATTTCTACCGCATCCAGACGTCCCGCAAGGGCCACTTCACGCTCTTCTCGGATCGCGAGCCCGAGACGGTCGTGGTCGAGTTCCTGGGCGCGATCCGGCGAGCGCGCAAGAACCACCTCCGGCTGCGGTCGGAGGCCTCCGGGGGCCACTCCGTGGCCGACGAGATCCGGAAGCTGGCCAGGCTGGTCGCGGAAAACATGCTCACCGCCGAGGAGTTCCTGCACAAGAAGCGCGAACTGCTCGAGCTGGAGGGCATCCGCGAGTATCCGTCCGACGCGCCCGACCTGCTCGACGACGACGAGGGCGGCCCGCGGTCGATCAACTGACCTCGGGTCCGCGCGTCTGATCGGCCTCGGTCGGCGAGAGCGTCCCTCGCGCGATGAGCTGGAGGATCGCCCGGTCCCAGTCGAAGATCAGCCCCTGCCTGCGGGCTTCGCCCAGGGCCGCGAGCTGCGCCCGGTAGTCCGGGTCGCGGGCCAGGCGGGCGAGCTTCGCCGCCAGCTCGGCGCCGCCGTCCTCCACGCTGAACAGCAGCTCTCCCTCGCCGACCACCTCGGCGTTGCCGCCGGCCCGGGAGGCCAGGGTGAGCCGCCGGCAGCCCAGCGACTCGAGTAACGCCAGCGAGAAGTCGTCGTGCTTGCTCGGGAGGACGGTGGCGTCGCACGCGTTCAGGATTGCCGGCACGTCCTGCCGCCAGCCCAGGAATCGCGCGCTGCCGGCCAGCCCCGCCCGTTCCGCGCGCTCGCGCAGGGCCGCCTCCTCGGGGCCGGCTCCGCAGACGACGAGCTTCAATTCCGGCCGGGCCGCCGCCGCCGCCGCGTCCAGCAGGTAGCCCACGTTCTTGCGAGGGATCAGGGTCCCGAAGTAGCCCACGGCGAAGTCCCCGTCGTCCAGGCCAAGCTCGGCCCGCATCGCCGCACGGGTGGAACCATCCTGCTGGAACCGGCTCTCCTCGATGTCGTTGTAGAGGACTCCGACCGGCTGGCCTGGCCGGTAGAATTCGAGCAGCCGGCGCCGCAGGTCTCGCGAGCAGGCATAGAAGGCGTCGATGAACGGCAGCGTCA
>CAZSVK010000386.1:0-5679 GCA_964610245.1 uncultured bacterium | reverse complement strand
TCCAGGGCACGGTACTTGTCGCGGAACCCCAGGCCCGATCCGGGAATGACTCCCACGGCCCGCCAGCTCGCGTCGACCGGCTCGAACATCTCGTCGAGCAGGGCGAGTGCTCTGACATTGCCCTGCGAGCTGACCGTGCGCCGGTACTGGTTCTGCACCGATGCCTCACCGGCGCCGAGCTGGCGGAGCAGCATGTCGAGCGCCTGCAGGATGTCGAGCGGCTCGAAGCCCGCCACCACGCCGGGAATCCCGTACTTCTCGGCCACGAACCGGTAGCTGTCGGAGCCCACGATGACGCTCACATGGCCCGGCAGGAGCAGGCCGTCGATCCGGTGATCGGGCTGCGACAGGATGGCGTGCAGCGCCGGCGGAACCAGCTTGAACATCGGCAGCACCAGGAAATTGCGCAGGCCTTCCGTCCAGGCCCGGTGGGCCGCCGCGGCCACGATCGGCGCCGTCGTCTCGAAGCCGACCCCCAGGAAGACGACCTGCTCAGCCGGATGGCGCCGGGCCGTCTCGAGCGCCTCGAGCGGCGAGTAGACGACCCGCACGTCGGCGCCGTCGGTCATCGCCGCGAGCGGCGAGTAGACAACCTGAACGCGAGCGCCGGTGCCCTTGAGTTCCTGCAGGCTGCCTCGACTTCCGGGCACCCTCAACATGTCGCCGAAGGTCGCCACGATCGTGCCCGGTCGACCCGCCACCGCCAGCGCCCGATCGATGTCACCGGCCGCCGTGACGCAGACGGGACAGCCCGGGCCGGAGAGCATGCGCAGACCTCGAGGAAGCATCGAGCGCATCCCGCTGGAGGCGATCGCCATCGTATGGGTGCCGCACACCTCCATCACCTGGACCGGCCGCCCCGGGCAGCGCCGGGCCGCGGGCTCGAGCGCACGCTCCAGGTCCGCGAGTACGCCCTGAGCCAGCTCCTCGCTGCGCAGTTTCGAAAGATCCACGGGTCACCTCAGGCCGGAATCCGGGCCATCTCTTCGAGGAGCGCCAACGTCTCCGCCGCCTCGGCCTCGTCCAGCACCTGCAGCGCGTAGCCGGCATGCACGATCACATACTGGCCCAGTGTGACCTCCGGCAGCAGATCGAGCGCCACGTCGCGCGTCACGCCGCCGAAGTCGACCCGCGCCATCTGACCGTCGATCTGGGTCACCTTACCGGGAATGCCGAGACACATCCTGACCTCCTCGACCGGCGAGATGGCGCCGGGCAATCCAGGCCTGCCCGAGCGCGATACCGCCGTCGTTGGATGGAACGCGCAAGTTCGTGGCCACCTCCAGCCCGCGCCGCCGGAGCGCCTCCGGAATCCAGACCAGGAGCCGCCGGCTCTGGAGAACTCCGCCGGACAGAATGACCCTGCTCAGGCCCTCGCGCCGGGCCAGCTCGGCGGCAGCCTCGGCGACCGCGAGGGCCAGGCCTCGGTGGAAGGCGGCAGCCATGGCGGCGGGCGGCGAGCCCCGGAGGCGAGCCTGGAGAATGGTGCGCAAGCAGGGGGCAGGATCGAGGAGGAGGCTCGGCGCGTCAGGCTCGAGGCCCGAGGTCCGAGGCATTACCCCGGGGACGCCGTCCCCGGGCCCCTGCCAGGAGGGGTGCCCCCCCCTGGACCCGGCAATGAGAAGAGGAGACGAGGCCCGATCGGCACTCTCGAGGACTCCGGGCTGCGAGCGTGGGCAAGACTCTCTCCAGTCATCGGGGGGTCCAGGGGTGAACTTCACCCCTGGCGGGGGTTCGCGGGCGGAGCCCCCCACAGGCTCCGCTTCAGCCTCGGGTTCCACCCATCTGACCTCGAACGGATAGGCCTCGCCGCCGGCATCGTCCGGCACGAGCGCCTCGAACTCCATCGCGGCCTGCGCCTCGTAGGAAGACTCCGCCCGAACGCCTGCCAGGGCTGCGACGGCGTCGAAGAGCCGGCCGGCGCTCGAGGTCAGGGGCGCGTTGAACCGGCGTTCGATCATCCGGGCGACGGCGCGAAGGGCCGCGGCGGGCACTTGCGGGAACAGCCGTTCGGCCAGGCGAAGCCCGTCCTGCGGTCCCTCCAGCTCCAGTAACCACGCCAGCGCTACCCGCCAGCCTTGCCGGGCCGCCGCATCGCCCCCTGCCAGCGGCACCTGGCGCAGGTGGCCGAGCCTGCGGAACGAGGCCCCGTCGACATCAAGGAACTCTCCTCCCCAGACGGTGCCGTCCGGCCCGTAGCCGGTGCCGTCGAGCGCCAGTCCGAGCACGGGTCCCTCGAGCCCGCGCTCGGCGAGGACCGAGGCGATGTGGGCGTGGTGGTGCTGGACCGCCAGGTGCGGGCCAGGCAGCTCCAGCGCCAGGCGAGTGCTGAGATAGTCGGGATGCAGGTCGTGGGCGACGAGTGCCGGGCTCACCTCCAGGAACGACTGCATCCTCCCGAGCGCCTCGCGGAAGAACGCCGCCGTTTCCAGGTCCTGCAGATCTCCCAGGTGCTGCGACAGGAAGGCGTCGGAACCCCGCGTGAGGCAGAAGGCGCCCTTCAGGTCGGCCCCGCAGCCGAGCACGCAGGGGCCGTCGCCGGTCAGCGGCACCGGGTCGGGCACCCAGCCGCGCGCCCGGCGGATGAGCCGCACCTGGCCAGTCTCCACGAAGGCGACAGAGTCATCGCATCGATTGTGTATCGGACGATCGTGGAAGAGGAAGGCATCGGCCAGGGCCCCGAGCTTCTCCACCGCCTCGTCGCGCGTGCGACAGATCGGCTCGTCCTGGAGGTTCCCGGAGGTCATCACGAGCACCGGGTCGCCAGCCTGGCCGGCCTCCCCCGGGTCGCTCGAGGACCCGGCCTCGGGAGAATTTTCCCCGCGGACATCCGGCCCGAGCCGCCGCAGCCGCTCGAACAGGACGGTGTGCAACGGCGTGTAGGCCAGCATCACGCCGATCGTATCGAGACCCGGGGCCACGCATGGAGCGACAGCCCCGCCCTCCGCGGCCTTGCGAACCATCACGATGGGCGCGGCGGGCGAGGCGAGCAGTGCCTTCTCCTCGGCGGTCGGCCGGCAGACCTCCCGGAGCGAGGCCAGTCCGGCGACCATCACGGCGAAGGGCTTCGCGGGCCGGTCTTTGCGGCGTCGCAGCTCTGCGACCGCCGCCTCGTTGTGCGCGTCGCATGCCAGGTGGAAACCCCCGAGCGACTGCACGGCCACGATCTCGCCGGCAGCGAGGCTGCGCACCGCCAGCTCCAGCGGTTCGCCGTCCCGCGCCGGGCCCGTGGCAACCGGGCCGTGACCGCTCGCGTCGGGGCCGCCGGCGGACCGCACGAACTCCACGCGCGGCCCACAGTCGGCACAGGCATTGGGTTGAGCGTGAAAGCGCCGGCTGCCCGGGTCGTCATACTCGGCCTGGCAGGGCGGGCACATCCGGAACCCGGCCATCGTGGTCATCGGCCGATCGTACGGCAGCTCCCGGGCGATTGTGAACCTGGGCCCGCAGTCGGTGCAGTTCAGGAACGGATAGCCGTGTCGCCGGTCCGCCGGGTCGAGCAGTTCGCCCCGGCAGGCATCGCAGAGCGCCAGGTCCGGAGGGAAGAGCGTGGCCGACGAGCGGTCACGGCGGCTCTCCCGGATGGCAAAACTCGTTTCACCCGCAGGCTCCAGCGACTCCTCCGAGACGTCGACGATGACCGCGCGGGGCGGCGGGCTGCCCGACAGCAGCTGCCGGAATCGCGCCACCGCTTCCTCGGGCCCCTCGGCCTCGATGACGACGCCGCCGGCGGTGTTGAGGACCCAACCGCCGACTCCGGCCGCCAGCGCATGCCGGTAGACGGTGGGACGAAACCCCACGCCCTGAACGCGGCCGTTCACCACGAACCGGACGCGCCGAGCCTCGTGCCTCGAGCCTTCCATCGGCCGAGGCCCTTACTTCAGGCGGGTATAACCGCCGGTGGCCATCGGGACGACGCGCTTGCCGATGGTCAGCTCGGCCTTGGTCTCGACCCGGTCGTTGCCGACGAACTTGTCGACCTCGGTGATGCCCAGTTCGCCCTTGCCGGCCGGGATCGTACCCTTGATGATCATCACGTCGCCGGCGACCTTCATCGACACGGTCTTGACCCGGTAGCACGACGAGTGGTTGAGCTGGTGGCTCTTGTACTCCTTGGCGTTTGGATCCCAGCTCCAGATGGTGATGTCGTGCTGCTCTCCGAGCGTTCCGGTGCTGTCGGTCTGGGTCATCAGGGCGAAACCGCCGAGCACCGGCGCGCAGGTCATGACGCCCTCTCCGCTGCCGCCCTTTCCGTCGGTGAACTCCGAAGTGAGCGTGTAGGTCATCTTCCAGCGCCCGAGCCAGCGCTCCAGCTTCTTCAGCTCAGGCGGAGGGACGCTGAGCTGGACCTCGGCCGGGGGAGCCGAGGGCGCCGTGGTCTGCGGTGCGGCGGTCTCTGCGGCCGGGGCAGCCGCGGGAGCACGGTCCGCAGCGCCGGCCGCCGAGGCGGGTTCGATCTCGGTCTCGTCCTGCGCGATCGCGGTGAACGGCGCCGTGAGCAGCGCCAGGATCAGGACGAGCGTCATCTCTCTTCGCATTTCAATCCTCCGTGAAGAACCGGTTGGCCACACCTGGGGTTTGCCCCGAGCCTCGAGCCTCAGCTCCGGAGCCCGCGAGCCTCATCGCGGTTGCTCGCGGAAGCTGGAGATGAGCGCGTCGAACTCCTTCTCGTTCGCCGAGAAGAGGCTCTCGCTCGACCAGCAGGCGAGATAGTAACAGTGCTCCTGCCCGCAAGCGAAGGTCACCACGTAGCGAATCGGGGTCTCGTCCTGCACGGTGGTCGCCACCACTTGCAGCGCGTCGAGCGGTCCCACCTTCAGGTTGCGCCGGGTGACTTCCTTGTAGCCGGTGGTCTTTCCCTGCACCCCGGAGAGGAAGAGCTTGGCGGTCGCCTCGACGTTCATCGTGGTCCGCTCGCCGCCCACCAGCGCGTAACCGCCGTTGCGGCTCTCGAGGTCCACCTCCGTGTCGCCCGCGGCCTTGGGTTCGGAGGAAAGGCCCCATTCGGCGCTCGGCAGCTCGAGCGAGATCCCCAGCCCCTTGCTGCGGACCGACAATCCCTCGAGCACGACTCCGGGTTGTGGAGGAGCGACTTCCGCCACGGCCGGCCGGGGCTGTTCCCGAAAGCTTCGGATGAGCGCCTCGAACCCCTTCACGTTGTCGTCGTACAGCGGCTGCGGGGCCCAGCACATGATCTGATAGGCCTGGCGTTCGCCGGCGATGTAGCCGCCCAGATACTGCAGCCGGGCGTCGTCGACCGAGCCTGTCAGCTCCACGATGTCGGCCTCCAGACCGCCGATCGTGGCGTTCTCGCGACGGACTTCCTTGAAGTCCTTCATCACATTCCTGAGCCGGTCCTCGGCGAGCGTCACGAGCGCTCGGGGAGTGACGGCCGCTTTCTCGGCCACGACGATCGCGAACCCTCCGTTCCGGCAGGTCAGCTCGGCGTCAGCCTCGGGGTTCTCGATCGGGGAGGTTTCGGGCGGATGCAGCTCCCAGTCGGACGAGGGGCGCTGCAGCGTGTAGTGGTACTTCTTGCTGACGAGCAGTTCGCCCTCCAGCACCACCGAGTGTTCCGACGGGGTCGTCACCGCCGCCGCCGCCGACGAGGCGGTCGTGGCCGGCGCCGCGCCGGCCGACCCGATCGCCTCCGCCAGGCAAAACCCACCCGGCCAGAGC
>CAZSVK010000385.1:0-5679 GCA_964610245.1 uncultured bacterium | reverse complement strand
CTGCCAGGGTGGGAGCCCCACCCTGGACCCGGCAATGAGAAGACGAGGCGAGGCCCGATCGGCCCTTCCGTGGACTCTTGCCTGCAAGCGAGGGCAAGACTCTCTCCAGTCATCGGGGGGGCCAGGGGCGACCTTCGCCCTTGGCGTGGGATGGGGTTGCGCCAGCTCGAGCGCGATGAAGCACGTCATCCACCTGCCGGCGAAGATCGATCCTGCTCGGGCCAAGGCCGAGTACACGAAGGAGGGACTGCAGCTCACGATGCCCAAGGCCTCCCCCGCCGGGCGCGCCGGCAACAGCCTGGGATTGTGAGCGGGCCGCCGGGCGTTACCGGGCCGAAGCTCAGCCCTACCGCCCGCGAAGACCGTCGCGTCACACGGACTCTGGTGAGCGTCCCTACAGCCTACACTCGACAGCCTACAGTCTGCCTGGGCGTCACTTCTTGGCAGGCGGCTTGCCGCTGCCGGAGTTGGCCTGGGTGATGACGCTGCCCGGCGGCACCGGGTGAGTGAGCCAGACGTTGCCGCCGATGGAAGAGCCCCGTCCGATGGTGATGCGGCCGAGGATGGTCGCGTTGGAATAGATGATGACGTCGTCCTCGACGATCGGATGGCGGTCGACGCCCTTGATCGGGTGGCCGTTCTCGTCCAGCGGGAAGCTCTTGGCGCCGAGCGTGACGCCCTGGTAAATGCGAACGTTACGGCCGATGACGCAGGTCTCGCCGATGACGACGCCGGTGCCGTGGTCGATGAAGAACTTCTCGCCGATGCGGGCGCCGGGATGGATGTCGATACCGGTGATGCTGTGGGCGTGCTCCGTGATCATCCGCGGGATGAGCGGGACGCCGAGCTGGAAGAGCTCGTGGGCCAGTCGCTGGCTCGTGATGGCAAGCAGACCCGGGTAGCAGAAGATCGCCTCGTCGAGGTTGGTCAGGGCCGGGTCGCCTTCGTAAGCCGCGTCGACGTCGGTGGCGAGCAGGCGCCGCACCTCGGGCAGGCGCTCGACGAACTGGCGGGCGATCTCGAAGGCGTCGTCGCGGCAATCTTCGCAGGAGCCGGGCCGGTCTTCCTCGCAGACCGAGCACAGGCCGCGCTTGATCTGCTCGGCCAGGTCGTGCAGGACGCGGTCAATCGTCGCGCCGATGTGGAAGCGCATCGTCTCGCCGGTCAGCTCGGAGGGTCCGAAGTAGCCGGGGAAGAACGCCGAGCGCACGAGTTCGACCAGTTCGACGATCTTGTCGCGGGAGGGGAACTCGTGACGGGTCACGTGCTGCCGCCGGCCGGTGACGAGGACCTGGCTCTCGGCGCAGAGCGCCTCGACGATCGGTGACAGTGAGAGCGGATAGGCGCGAGCGCCCTCCTGGGAGAGGGTGCCCGGCGAGGACTTCTTCGTTGGCAAGGTGAGGGCCTCCGGATTCAACTCACGGGCGTGCGACGGGAACAGAGTCGGGAGTCGCGAGTCGAGAGTCAAGAGTGAAAAGCACTGTCCGCGACTCTCGACCCGACGCTCTCTCGACTTCCTACGCGATGGGGATGTCCTCGAACAGCACGCTCGAGAGGTAGCGTTCGCCGGCGTCTGGAAGCACCGTCACGATCGTCTTGCCCGCGAATTCGGGGCGGGCGGCAATCCGCACCGCCACGGCGGCGGCGGCGCCGCACGAGATACCGCAGGTGATGCCCTCTTCCCGATGCAGCCGGCGGGCCATCTCGATCGCCTCGTCGTTGGTCACCGTGGCGATCTCGTCGACCACTTCCAGATCGAGGTTCTCCGGCTTGAAGCCGGCCCCGATGCCCTGGATCTTGTGCGGTCCCGGCTTGGGTTGCTCGCCGGCTCGCAGCGCCGTCAGCACCGGCGAATGGATCGGTTCGACGGCGAAGGATCGGACGGCCGCACCGGCGACGCTCCGCAGGTATCGCATCACGCCTGTGATGGTGCCGCCCGTGCCGACTCCCGCGACGAAGGCGTCGAGCTGGCCCCCGCAGTCCTTCCAGATCTCGGGACCGGTCGTGTCGAAATGCACCTGCGGGTTGGCCGGGTTCCGGAACTGCTGCGGCATGAAGTGCTTCTCGGGGTCGCTGGCCACGATCTCCTCGGCGGCGGCGATGGCCCCCGGCATTCCCTTCGGGCCCGGGGTCAACACGAGCTGGGCGCCGAAAGCGCGCAGCATTCGACGGCGCTCGAGCGACATCGTCTCAGGCATCGTCAGCACGAGCGGGTAGCCGCGGGCAGCGCAGACGAACGCCAGCGCGATGCCGGTGTTGCCGCTGGTCGGCTCCACCACGATGCGAGCCTGCGAGCCGGGCACGAGCTGGCCGTCCCGCTCGGCCGCCCAGATCATGGCGGCGCCGATGCGGCACTTGACCGAGCAGGCCGGGTTTCGGCCCTCGATCTTGACCAGGACCGTGGCGCCGAGGCCCTTGGTTACCCGGTTGAGACGTACCAGCGGAGTGCTTCCGATGCTGAGGCTGTTGTCTTCGAAAATGCGGCTCATGTGGCTGGGACTCCTTGTCCGAACGTGGCCCCGGACCGGCTGGAGCCGGGCCCGATGTGACTTCCGTTACATTACCGCACTCGCCTCGTCCTTGCATCTGACGCGTTGACACGCCACGGCGGGCCGCCTACGCTTGAGCCTCGTCCGGTGCCGGCCGGCGCCGGGAGAATTCCGGAGACTCTCTCGATGCTCGTCTTCTCATGCCACGCGGATACCGGTTTCTCCCACCACTGCCTGCGAAGGAAGGGCAGGGGGCTGCTCCACGGCCATCTGGACAACTTCGTCGGGGTCCACTCGATGATGCAGGCGTTCTTCTCCGGGCGCATGGATCACGACTACGTTCACATCCGTCTGACCCACGGCGAGGAGGTCGATTTTGCCGGGGCCTTCGAACTCCTGGAGGAGCTGGACGAACACGACACGGTACTGGTCGTCGACGTCACCGCAACGCCGACCCGCAAGGATCTGGTCATCGAGAAGTGCACCGATTCAGCGATGCAGTTCCTCCTCCACAGCGCTCTCGACGGGATGTCCTACGACATGTACGAGGACTGCCCCGACCCCGTTTCCGACTGTGACGAGGTCGACGTCTACTCGCGCAACCTCGAGCGGGTTTGCTTCATCGGCATCCCCTGCACGGGTGGCGACTACAACATGGGCATGGTGAGCTGCCGCAAGCGCAGCATCGACGCCCTCGCCACAGCCATCTGCCGGATCGCCGACATCTACCCGGAGTTCTGCCGCGAGCTGGACATCCCGGTCCGTTGACCGTCCGGCGCCGCCCGCGCGAGTTCGATTCGAATCGGTTGTGCCTCTCGTGCGGGCGGAGACCGCTAACGGTACAATGGGGGGCGCCGTCATGTCCTTCTCGAGCTTGCTGGGTCTCGCAGCCTGGGCCGCTCTGTGTCTCGCCACCGCCGCGATCGGGGCCTGGCTGACCAGCGTCGGCCTCCACAACTGGTACCCGCTGATTCGCAGGCCGACGTGGACTCCCCCTTCGCGAGTCTTCCGCCCGGTCTGGTCGGCCCTCTTCCTGGCGATGGCGGTGGCCGCCTGGCTTGTCTGGAACAGGTGGGACTTGCCCGGCGCCGGGCTCGCGTTGCTGCTCTTCCTGGTCCAGCTAGCCCTCAATTGTGCCTGGTCGCTGCTGTTCTTCAGCCTGGAGTCGCCCGGCGCCGCGATGCTCGAGAGCCTGCTGCTGTGGACGGCGATCGCCGGAACGATCGCGGCCTTCTGGCGGGTGAGCGCGCTCGCCGCGGCGCTGATGGTGCCCTACCTGGCGTGGGTCACCTTCGTCGCGGCGCTCAACGTCAGCATCTGGCGGCTGAATCGCTGAACCGGGCGGTTCAGCGGGCCTTCGATAGCGGCTTTCCGAGCGGATCCAGCCTCACGACCGGGCCCAGTCCCAGGGCGCGCAATCCCGGCTCGAGCTTCGGGGCGTCGCCCACGACGAGCAGCGTCGGCGAGCCGGGCCGGGCGAACTGCCGTGCCAGGCGGTTGCCGGCCTCCAGGCCGGCCGCGGCCAGGCGCTCCGGCTCGCTGGCCAGGTCATCGACGGGCCTGTTGCAGCCCCAGCTCTCGAGCAGCCTGTCCGCGACGCGGCCCAGCGTCTCGTAGCCCTGGGCCAGGCCGCGCAGCCGGGTCTGGCGGGCCGCCTCGAACTCGGCCGTGGTGATGGGCGAGGCCCCGGCCAGGCCGGTCAGCTGCCTCTGCAGTTCGGCGGCCGATTCGGTCGTGACGATCGTCTTCACGCCGCATCGGGCGACCCACGAACCGGTCGTCGAACGGTACTCGGGCGCCGACTTGATTCCATAGGTATAGCCCTTCTTCTCGCGCAGCTCGAGCATCAGCCGGGAGCTGAAACAGCCCGCCCAGACGGTGTCGACCACCTGCAGCAGGGCGTCGCTCTCGCATCCCCGGGCGACGCCCGGCAGGATCAGCGCCATCACCGACTGGGCCGAATCCTGCCGATCGACCAGCACGACCTTGCCCTGGAACTCGGTGGAGATCGCGGGTATGGCCTGTCGCAGCGGTTCCCCGCGGCGCCAGCTCCCGAAGTGGCGCCGGGCCAGCTCGCGCGCGCCGGCGAGCGTCACGTCTCCGCTCACGACGAGCAGCGCGTTGGAGGCGACGAAACACTTGCCGTGATAACGCTGGAGTTCATCCCGGGTGACGGCGGCCAGCGTGGTCTCGTCTCCGTACGAGGAGTGGCCGAAGGGGTGCTCGGGCCCGTAGGCGAGCATCGGCGTCAGCCTGCCGCAGATGGCCCAGGGGTCCTTCTGGGCCTGCATCAGGCCGTCCAGCGCCTTCTTCCGCTCGCGCTCCAGCTCCTCCGGGGGAAAAGAAGGGTTCATCGCCGCGTCGGCCAACACCGCGAGCGCCGGGTCGAGGCATCGGCTCAGAACGTCCAGGCCAAGGCTCGAGATCTCGGCCCCCAGGCCCGGCCCCAGGCGAGTCCCGAGCGCCCCCAGCTCTTCCTCCAGGCCGAGGGCCGAGCGCGAGACCGTTCCTCTGGGCAGGCAGCGCATCGTCAACAAGGCCGCGCCCGCGCGGTCCAGCGGTTCGGCCGCAGCCCCACCCCTGACGCCGAGACGCACCGAAACCAGAGGGAGTTCGTGGTTCTCGACCACCATCAACCGGAGCCCCTCGGGCAGCGTCTCCTGGACGACGCTCGGGAACCGAAAGGGAACGGCGGCCCCGACCGGCGGCACGAGGGCTCGGTCCGGATCGGGCTGGTCGGCCCTCTGCGACTCCTCCGGCACGAAGCGCAACGTCAGCCGCTTGCGGCCGTCCAGGAATCGCGCCGCCGCCGTCCGGATCGAGCCGGGGGTCGCCTGGCGGAATCGACCGAGGTCCGCCGCGAGCTTGTCCGGATCGCCCAGGAAGGTGTTGTTGCGCGCGAGCTGGTCGGCCTTCCCCCCGAAGCCGCCAATCCGCTGGAGGCCCGCGACGAACGCCGTCTCGAGCTTGTTGCGCGCCCGATCGACCTCGGCCGCCGACGGCCCCGCCGTCGCCAGGCGGTGCAGCTCGTCCAGGGCGAGCCGCTCGATCGGTTCCAGCGGCTGACCGGGCCGGGCGTTCAGGGTCAGCACGAACAGGCCGGCCAGCTCGGACGACCCCTGGGCCGCCGCAGCGGAGGAGCAGAGCTGCTTGTCGTAGACGAGGAGCTTCTGCAGCCGGCTCGACAGGC
>CAZSVK010000384.1:0-5709 GCA_964610245.1 uncultured bacterium | reverse complement strand
TCCTGGCGAGGTCTGGAGCAGCGCTCCAGCAGGGGCCCGGGGACAGCGTCCCCGGACGGAGCCCTAGTCACCGTCTCCAGCCTCAAGCCTCAAGCCTCCAGCCTCAAGCCTCCAGCCTTCTCCCCTACAGATCCAGCTGCTCGGCCAGCGCCTGGCGGCTCTGGGTCTCGTTGGCCAGGTGGTAGAGGATGCGCGCCAGCTGGTGACACAGCGCGGCGTAGATCTGGTGCAGGTCGGCGAAGCCCTGGCGCACCAGGATTCGACCCAACATTTCCCGCCCTCCCTGCTGCCTCTGCAAGTCGAGCGCATACAGCAGCTGCTCACGGCTGATGACGCCGTCCTCGACCAGCTGCTCACCGATCGGCTTGACGTCGCTGCAGGTGGAAGGGTCGATGCCGTACTGGCGGGCCAGCGCCTTGTACACCTTGAAGGCCGAGACGTAGCCCAGCTTGACGAGCAGCTTGCCGAGCGGGATCTCGGGTACGGCCGCCTGCTGCTCCAGCGCGCGCTGCAGGTCGTCGGCCGAAAGGTGCCCGTCATCCACCAGGATCTGCCCGAGCCGTTTGTCGCTCCTTCTCTCCAGTACGCGGTCGCGACTCCTGGCGACGAGATCGCGCAGAGGTGCTCCGTCCTGACCGAGGTCGCGCTCCAGTTCCTCCAGCTCTTCGAGGATGATCATCGACCCTCTTGTTAGCGCAGCGCGCCGGAGGTGTCAGGAGAGCAACCGGGTCAACTCGGCGCGCAGCAGGGGCAGCCCCGGGCCGCTCAGCGAAGCCTCCCCGCGGGCGACCCAGACCGCACAGCCAGAGTCGGGCGGCAGCGCCTCGGCCAGGGTCTGCTCGTCCTTCTCGGTGGCGACGATCGCGCGCACCCCGCCTTCCCGCGCCTGGCGCAGCATCTCTCGCACCTCGTCCGGCCGGTGGGCGTGGTGATCGGGCCGCGCAATCCGGCCGGCAACCGTCGCTCCGCAGCGCTCCAGCTCGCGCCAGAACGGCCGCGGGTCGGCCATGTTCGAGACCGCCAGCACCGCCTGGCCCGCCAGCGCATCCAGGCCCGGCTCGGGCAGTTCGCCGCCCAGGCGCCCCAGGCCGGTCAGCCGGAAGCACGACTCCAGCAGGGCTGCCCCGGGCGCATGCCGGAGCAGCAACGCCTGGAGGCGCTCCAGATGGTCAGGTTCAGCCGCGTCGGCCCCGCTGACGACCAGGAATCGCACCGAGGCCAGGCGCGACAGAGGCTCGCGCAGAACTCCGAGCGGAAAGGGACGATAGGCCTCGAGTGGCCAGGCGGCGCTGAAGCAGACCAGATCGAGGTCCCGCTCCAGGCGCCAGTACTGGAACCCGTCGTCGAGCAGCACGGCCCGGCAGCCCAGCCGCTCCGCCGCGCGGCCCGTCACCGCCCTCCGCTTGCCCACCAGCACCGAAGCCCGCGGCAACGCGCGAGCGAGCAGGAGCCCCTCGTCCCCCCCGTCGCCGGCGTCCTGTGCCAGCCTTCCCTCGAGGCTCACCACCCGCACCGGCAACCGATTGCGGGAGCCGTAGCCGCGACAGAGCACCGCCACCGAGGCTCCCAGCTCGTCGGTCAGCAGCCGGGCGAGCCAGCGGGTGACCGGCGTCTTGCCGGTGCCGCCGACGGCCAGGTTCCCGACCGAGAGGGTGACCGCACGGAGCCGGGTGCGAGGAAACAGACCGGCCCGGAAGATCCAGAACTTGGCCAGTCGCGCCGCGTGGAAGAGGACAGCCACAAGCGCCAGCGCGGGCCAGCAGAGCCAGCGCAGCGGCCCCGGCGCCAGCGTTTGCAGCCAGAGCCCTTCGAGGCCCGGGCGCCCGGGCATCGGTGGCGGAGGGCTGGAGCGCGTCGACTCGGCGGACACCGGGGAGCGCCTCAGTATCGCTTTCGAAAGAAGTCGTCCAGGATCTGCGCGTGATCGAACACGATCGGCGACGGCAGTTCGGAGGCCCGGAAGATGCGAGCTTCGGCCGCGTCGTCGGAGCCTCTCGGCGTGCCGGCTGCCCGGCCGACGAACACGACCGAAACGGTGTGACGGCGCGAGTCCCTCGCGGGATCCGAGTAGACGTGGAACTGGCGGCCCAGCTCGACTTGCAGGCCCGTCTCCTCGAGCGCCTCGCGAGCAGCGGCGCTCTCGACCGTCTCACCCAGGTCGACGAATCCGCCGGGCAGCGCCCAGCCGTGAGGTGGGAACTTGCGCCGGACGAGGACGATGCTGTCAGGGGCGTGGTCCGGCACGATGAGCATGTCGACGGTGAGTGCGGGGCCGCGGGGCAGGCCCCCTGCAATCAAGGGCGCACCGCCGGCGTGGAGGGGCGCATCATCGGGCCGGGCTCGTCGTCGTCGTGGCCATCCTGGTCGCCCTGGCGGCCACGGGGCTCGTCGTCGTCGTCAATCATGACGGGGGTCGGCGCGCGGCGGGCGGTCCGCCGTGGCGACTCGATTTCGGCCGAGTAGGGACCGGCACCCGGCCGGCTGTCCTGATGGAAGAAACGATTGGAGGCCTTGATGATCTGCATCGACTGTTCGGTGATGCGATTCGTCAGCATCGACAGGGCCTCGAGGCTGGCGAGGTTCTGCGAGATGTCCTTGGAGATGTCGTTGACGTCCTCGGTGGCGGCAGTGGTGCTCTTGGTCTGTTCCTGGATGGCCTGGGAGATCTGCTGAGTGAGGCTCGAAACGAAGTCGACGCCCTTCACCACCTGATCGCTGCCGGCCTTCTGCTCCTGCGTGGCGATGTTGATCTCCTTCATCGCCGTGGTGACCTTGTGGATGTTGCTGATGATGTCCTTCACGGCGGACTCGGCCATCTGGGCCTTGGCGATCTCCGATTCGATCTGCCGGCGGCCGTTCTCCGAGGTCTGGATGGCGTTCTTGACCTCGTCCTGGATGCCGCCGATGAGCAGCGAGATCTCGAGGGTGGCGCGCGAGGAATCGTCGGCCAGGCGCCGGACTTCCTCGGCCACGACGGCGAAGCCCTTGCCGTGCTCGCCGGCGCGGGCGGCTTCGATCGCGGCGTTGAGAGCGAGCAGGTTGGTCTGCTTCGAGATGTTGGAGATGGTCTGGATGATCGTGCCGATCTTCCCCGACTTCACGCCAAGGTTATTGATAACGTTGGTCAGGTCGCCGATCGTGCTGGAGATGGTGTTGATGCCCCGGATGGTGTCGTTGACGGTATCGCCCGAGCGCTTGGCCTTCTGGGCGGTGTCCTCGGAGAGGGCCGCCACCGACATCGCGTTCTTGGCGACCTCGTGGGCGCTGGCGGCCATCTCTTCCATCGCGGCGGAGGATTCCTCGGCGGTGGCCACCAGTTCCTGGACGTTCTGCGAGATCTTGTTGACGCTGTCGCTGATCTGCTTGAGCGTGAAGGCGACCTTGGCCGACTTCTCGTTCTGCGCCTTGGACGACTTGACCAGGTTCTTGTAGCTCTTCGTCGTCTCCTTGCTGGAATAGACGAGCAGCTTGTGGGTGTTCTCGAGGTCGTCGCTGAAGGTGCGGAAATCGTCGACGAAAGACGAGATGTTGGTGGTGAACTCGGCCAGCTCGGGCGACAGCCCCTGCGGCAACGCCTCGGGAATGCGCCGCGTGACGAAGCTGTCGAGGTACTCGACGATGACCTGCAGCGGCTCGATGATCTTCCGGTAGAAGACCATGCAGCCGACGAGCGTGAACACCAGGCCCAGAAGGCCGGTGAACACCGCGTAGCTCGACGTCGCCTGGTTGTAGCTGAAGACGACGGTCAAGAAGAACAGCGATCCGATGAACGCTACGGTGATCCAGAAATACAGGGTCAGCCTCATGCGACTTCCGCCTCCAGACCGGGCAAGAACAGGTCTGACTGTAGCACACGCCAACGAGGTTGCGAAACAAGCCGACGCGAAGGGGAGCATGTCATGTGGGGGGGCGTCGGGGACTTCGTCCCCCGAACCCCTACCAGGGCCAGAGCCTGGCCCTGGACCCGGCACTGATTGCAGCGAACGCGGCCTGAGCGGCGCTTTCGTGGACTCTTGCCTGCAAGCGTAGGCAAGAGTCTCCTCGGTCATCAGGGGGTCCAGGGGTGAATTTCACCCCTGGCGAGGGTTCGGGAGCAGAGCTCCCGAGAGACAAGCTGGAGTACAACCCTGTGTCCCCCCCCCCGCATCACATGCACCCGGCGCGAAGGAAGGCGTGAGGCTCGAGGCTCGGGGCTCGAGGCTGGAGACAGCGCCCGCAAGCACCTGACTTTTTTCGTCATGCTTCAAAACTTTCGGTCGCCCGGTGCGTAGTTGTAGGTGAAGCGGCCCTGGAGGGCCCCTCTCGAAGGAAAGATCATGCCATTTCGAACGCTCACCGCACTCCTCGCCCTGCTGCTGACCGTGGCCTGTCTGCCGGCCGCTGCGCAGAACGCGGTCAACCCGATCGGCACCTACCGCGCCTCCGACGGGCTCGGCACCGAGTACCGGGACATGGGCGCCACGATCGCCAACGTCGAGACCGTCAAGCGCATCCCGTTCTTCAATCTGGACGGCAAGACGAAGGTCGAGCGTTTCTCGACCTACGGCACCACCCTCAAGGAGCGAGACTTCAAGGGCACCGCCACGGAACTCCAGAAGGATTTCTCGAGCGGTCTCCTCAAGGATCTCAGCACCATCTTCCTGACCGACATCCTCACGAAGGTTGCCCGCGGACAGGACCTCAACAGCGCCATCAGCGACAGCGTCAAGGGGATGACCAGCAAGGAGTTCCTGGCCGGGAACCTCCTGGGCGGCACCCTGGGCGCCATGCTCGGGTCGGCCATCCCGGTGCCTGCGATGGGCGGCCTGATGGGTTCGATGGCCGGGACGCTTCCGATGCTCGCCGGCGCGATGCTCGGCACCCGGGTCGGCACCAACCCCATCAACGGCCGTGACCCCTTCAACGGCATCAACCCGCTGGAGTTCGCCTGCCAGGCGA
This sequence comes from uncultured bacterium, assembly GCA_964610245.1. Taxonomy (GTDB): domain Bacteria; phylum Muiribacteriota; class UBA6191; order JACPRK01; family JACPRK01; genus CAZSVK01. The sequence goes on along the minus strand of CAZSVK010000384.1, from coordinate 771 downwards.
TCGGCAGCACCGTGGGTATGGTCCTCGGCGGAATGCTCCCGGTCCCGACCCTGGGCCCGATCGTGGGTGGCGCCATCGGCGGCACGATGGGCGTGAAGTTCGCGGCCTGGCTCCAGAAGAACGTGGGCGACCTCATCCAGAAGCGCCGTGGCGGCTCCGAGAAGCTCGAAGCGGTCACGCCGGTCGCCGTGGCCCCGGTCGCCGCGCCCCAGGCCCCGCAGACCTCGACCAGCCTCGCCGGCCTCGATGCCTCGTCGCTGCGCAAGATGAGCGACGGCTTCTACCGCGAGTACCTCAAGGCCGCCTCCTCCGGTGACCGCACCGGCGCCGCGGCGAGCCTCACCTCCTACAAGCAGGTCCAGGAGGCGCTGGGCGCCCAGAAGTAGCCCACGGCGCCCCGTGGAACCGGTCGCGAGACGAGCCGGACGGGTCCGGCAGCCGACTTCGGGGATTCCGTTCACGGGCGCGCGCCACTCGCGATAGAATCCCTGGAGATGCCAGCAGCGGATCCGGCGGAAGACCTGAAGGCCGTTCGCGCCTGCCTCGACGGCGACGCTGAAGCGTTCTCCCTGCTGCTCTCGCGCTACGAGACGATGGTCTACAACCTGGTGTTGCGGATCGTGCGGCAGCGCGAAGAGGCCCAGGACATCACCCAGGAGTCGTTCCTCAACGCCTACACCCACCTGGCCGACTTCGACCAGGCGCGCTCCTTCGCCGGCTGGCTCTTCGGCATCGCCCGCAATCAGGCCCTGTATCGGCTTCGCGGCCTCA
>CAZSVK010000383.1:4303-5733 GCA_964610245.1 uncultured bacterium | reverse complement strand
CCTGGTAGGGGTTCGGGGACGAAGTCCCCGACAGGGATTGAAGTTCAACGAGGCCTCCTGCGTGACATGCACCCCCGCCGCTCCGCCGCAGTTGAAGTCGGCTCCCCGGGCGCGATAGGCTGCCACCGTGGTTCTCGATCTCGTTCTCGTCGCCGTGGTCCTCATCGCCACCGTGCGCGGCTATCAGCGCGGTCTGGCAAGCAGACTCATCGGCATCGCCGGCATCGTCACGAGCTACCTGGCCTCGTTCGCCCTGTACAGGCCGCTCGGCGACGTCGTGCGCGACCAGTTCGGCTGGCCGCCGCTCCTCGCCTATGCCGCGGCAGGCACCGCGGTCTTCACCATCGTGGGCGTGCTCTTCAGCATCGCGGACGGCGTCCGCATCCGCTTCATGCGCAAGCACATGATGACCCTCACCGCGCTGGACCGCGGCCTCGGCGCCACCCTGGGCCTCCTCATCGGGGCTGTCTACGCGGGCGTGGCGCTGATGCTGGCCTTCCTCCTGCCTCCCGATGGTGCCATCGCCGGCATGCTGCAGACCCCTCAGTCGCAGCTCCTGACCAGCGCCAGGCCCGTCACGCACGAGGTCACGGCGCGCGTCAGCGGGGCGCTCCTCGGCGACCGCGACCTCGGACGGGTCGTCAGCCGCACGCTGGCCAACCCGGCGGCCACCTCGGTGAAGATCCGGCAGTTGCTCGATAGCCCTCGCACGGCCGTGCTGATGGGCGATCACGAGATGATGGACCTGGTGCGCAAGGGCAGCTTCAGGCAGGTCATGCAGGACGAGCGCGTGAAGCGGTTCCTCGAAGACCCCGCGTCCAAGGAGTGCGTCGCGGAGTTCCAGGACAGCAGCGGCTCGCCGGAATCGCAGGAGGCCACCCGCAAGGTGCTGCTCAAGACGGTGGCCAGGGTCGAGCGGCTCAAGAGCAGCCCCTGGGCCCAGGAGATCCTCCAGGACCAGGAGATCCAGAGCTTGCTGAAGAAGGGCGATATCGTCGGCCTGATGCGCAATCGCAAGCTCGGCCAGTTGCTGATGGGCGAGGCGCCGGCTCCGGAAGACCGTCAGTCCTGACCTGCCGTGCCGGACCTCCCCGCCGTGCCTCCCATCTCCGGCGCCTCCCGGCCGCCGTGGCTCGAGCGCGGCTGGAACGAGCCGCTGGCCCTCTACGCCGCGACGCTGGCGGCGGGCGTCGCCCTGCAGGCGGCCGACAGCGCAGGCTGGCTCGGCTCCCACGGTGGCATCGCGTTCGCCGCGCTCTGGCTCTATCTGCCGCTCGTCGTCATCCACCGGCACGGGCAAGACTGGGCCGACTACGGGCTCTCCTGGCGGCAGTCCCCCGGGTGGGGACGGGCTCTGGCGACGGTGGTGGCGTTGCTGGTTCCCTATACGCTGATGTTATGGTGGTGGCAGACCCGCGTGCTCGGCGCCC
>CAZSVK010000383.1:0-4293 GCA_964610245.1 uncultured bacterium | reverse complement strand
CGCCTCTCCGGTGAGGTGGGCTCCGAGGTCGTTCTCGACCAGGTGCTGGCCGTGGCCCTGCCGGAGGAACTCTTCTTCCGGGGCTACCTGCAGACCCGGCTGGATGCGGCCTCGCGACCCTGGACGATCCGGGGAGTGCGGTTCGGGCCCGGGGTGCTGCTGGGCTCGGCGCTCTTCGCCCTGGCCCACCTGGTGCTCCGGGGAGATCCGCGGACGCTTGCCGTGTTCGTCCCGAGCCTGCTCTTCGGTTGGCTCAGACAGCGCACCGGCAGCCTGGTCTGCCCCGTGGCGTACCACGCCCTCTGCAACCTGTACCGGCTCGCGCTCTGTGGCGGCGCGTGACGCCCCGCAGCGCGGGCTTCGCCCGCACCGAGACTGTAGACTGCAGGGTGTGGGGATGGTCGCCGGGGTCTTCGTGACGCGACGATTCTCGCGATTGGTAGCTCAACGCCCGCGGCCGACGAGCTTGCACAGCCGCAGCAGCTTCGAGCTGATCGACAGCCCTCTATCGGTCGCGTTCTCGGGACAGATCGACAGCCTGATTGTCTGCTGCTCGAGGCGAAACGCGATGGCGCCACCGGACGCCAGGAACTCGGCCCCCTCCCCGATGGTGAGGGTCGGCTCGCGTCCCAGATTCGCGTGCAGCCGCTCGAGCTGGCCCCGGCTCGTCGCGGCCACGTACAGCAGATCGCACTCCGGGGGCCGCTCGGAGAACGGGCACGCGACCACCCGCACCGGCAGCGCGCGCAGTTGCCCGGCCCCCACCGCCCGCTGCAACGCCTCGGCGATGAGCGGGTCGCCCACGACCACCATCCGGAAGGCCGTCGCCGGCTTCGCCCGCGCGGGCCAGTCGACGAAGCGGGTCAGATTGTAGAGATAGGCCGTCTTCACGTCCCGCTCCCCGGCAACCGGCGGAGCGGCCAGGGCCGGCGACGCCGCCAGCCCCGCGAGCAGCGCCAGCCCCGCGGCCAGGGCCAGGGCCAGGGCCGAGGGCAGGGGGCTGAGCTGTGGTCTCGGGAGGTTCACGCGAAGTTCCGGTGCGGGCGGTCGGCGGGTGTCAGAACGTCCAGGTTAGCTTTCCGTAAAAGCCGCGCTCCACCTCGGTGCGCTCCACGGCGACGAAGCGGGCCTGGGCCTCCGGGTGGCTGGCGTCGAGCAGGTTCTGGCCGACCAGCGAGAACTCCATGTTCTTCGTGGGCCGCCAGCCCAGTCTCAGGTCGAGCGCCGTATAGGCCGGAATGCCCGCGACCTCCAGTTCCGCGACCCGCCTGACCGTGGCGTCGAACTCCACGTCGCGGGAGAGGTCGAGCTGCGAACGCAGGAAGAACTGGTGCGACGGATGGTCGGCCTCGGCCTGCCCGAGCGTGTCGAGGCTCCCCGGCATCGCGTGGATCTGCGCCCTGAGCCAGTTCCAGCCCCCTCGGAGCCGCCAGTCCCGGGCGGCCTGCCAGTCGGTGGCCTGCTCCACCCCCCAGGTCCGGCCCTCGAGCAGGTTTCTGACCTCTAGCGGGATCACCACATGGGCCGGCAGCGGCGAGTTCTCGAAGAAGGATGGCCGCAACCCCGGCTCGAAGGACCTGAGGTTGTCGTACCAGTTGTGGTAGGCCGCCAGGTCGAAAGAGAGCTGCCGGCTGGCCTTCAGCCGGAATCCCGCCTCCAGCGCCTCCAGCGATTCCGAGCGCTGCTCGGGATTCCCGTAGAACCGGACCAGCGCCGGCCCCGCCGCCCCCAGCCACCTGGCGCCGACGTTGAGTTCGGCGTCGCGCTCCACACGGGAGGGCGTCCGCACGACTCTCGAATAGGCAAGCCACGCCGAGCGCCGCTCGTCCGGCAGCCAGAGCAGCCTTGCCGTGGGCTGGATCTCCCAGCCGGTGAACGGGTTGCGCTCCAGCTTGCTGCCGACCGTAAGCCTCAGTTCGTCACCCGCGAAGCGAACCTCGTCCTGCGCGAAGACGCTGAACATGTGCATTGTGCGAGCCGCCGGCCGCAGCAACAGGATGTCGCTCGCCTGACGGTCGTCGTCGGCCGTGGCCCGGGCCTCGAACCCCCAGACCAGTTCGTGGTCGCGGGCGGGCCGCTGCCGGCGCTGGAAGGAGAGGTCCAGATTCCGCGCCTGCGCGCGAACGATGGAGCTGTCTCGCGTCAGACCGTCGAAGTAAAGCTGGAGTTGGGCGTCCGAACCCTCCGAGTAGGTCCGGTTGAGCCGCACCATTGCGCTCCCTCCCGAAAGCCGGGTCGGCCTGTCCGAAACGGCCGCGAAGGGCCCGCCGGGGCCCGCGGGCGGCGCCGGGCGGAAGAGCAGTTCGCTCAGCTCGCCCCCGAGGAAGTCGGCCGTCGCCGTGAGCCGGTCGCGCTCGGACGGGCGGCCATCGTAGCGAAAACCGCCGGAGGCGAGCTGCTGCCCGTCTTCGGCGTCGCCGCCCCCGGGTACGCGCGAGTGGCCGGGCCCGCGGGATCGGACCCAGGCCCGGATGTCCGAGTTCGCGCCCGCCTCGGCGCCGTGACTGATGCCCGTGAAGAACCGCTCGTGCCCTCCGTATCCGGCCGTGACGCGCGTGCCGTGCGTCTCGTCGGCTCGTTTGCTGATGATGTTGACCACTCCATTGACGGCGTTGGCGCCCCAGATTGCGCCCCCCGGGCCCCGAATGACCTCGATGCGTTCTATATCCTCCAGCGGCGGGGACAGCATCTCCCAGTAGACTCCGGAGAAGAGCGGCGTGTAGATGCTCCGCCCGTCCATCAGCACCAGCAGCTTGTTGGCGTAGATCCCGTTGAATCCGCGCGAGCCGACGGACCACCGGCTGGAGGTGAGCTGGGCGACCTCCATCCCGGGCACCTGCCGCAATAGCTGCGGGACCGTCGTCGCCCCCGAACGCCGGATGTCGTCCTGGGTGATCACAAACGCTGCCGCCGGGGTCTCCCGCAGGTCCTGATCCTTCTTCGATGCCGAGTTGACCCGGACGTGCATCAGCTCTTCGAAGCTCAGCCCGGTCAGCTCGCCGAGGGCCATGGGGCGCTCCTCCGCCGCACGGGCTGGTGGGCTCCAGGCCAACGTCAAGAACATCGCCACCGCCACGAGCGCGGCCCCCGCGTCCGGCCACCCCCGGCTCGCCCCCGACTCCCAGCACCCTCTCTCTCCTCGCATCCTCGCCTCCGCCACGGGCGCCTGGCCGGTCCTCGCCGGCCTCATGCGTCCGCTCCCTGTCGCCCGGAGGAGATCCCGGACGGTTCTTTTCCGTTCCTGGCCTCCTCCCGGTCTCCCACCTTCGTCGCGCCCCCTGCGAGCCTGTCCTCGGCCGGCTCCCTCCGGTTTGCCATTCTCTCCACGGCGTCGCCGAACTCCCGCGGGCTGATCGGCTTGGCCAGGTACAGATCGACGCCGGCCGCCAGGCAGCGCTCTCGATCCCCCGGCATCGAGTGGGCCGTCAGAGCCACGATCGGCACCTTCGACCAGGGCCGTCCCGAATTCCGGACCCTCCGCGTCGCCTCCAGCCCGTCCATCTCCGGCATCTGCACGTCCATCAGGACGACGTCGAAGGTCTCGACCGTGAGCCGCTCCACCGCCTCCTGGCCGTCCCAGGCCACCGTGACCACATGCCCCCGGCGTTCGAGGACCTTCCTGGCAAAGAGCTGATTGACCTCGTTGTCCTCGGCCACGAGGATGCGCAGGGGCCGCAGGTGCGAGAAAGGACCTGGGGCGCACTGTTCGAACTCCCCCGGTTCGCTCGCGGGGGCTCGTTTGCCCTCCAGCGCGAGCGTGAGCACCTCCAGCAGCGCCGGCAGGTAGACCGGCTTCTGCTGGCGGATCACCGTCAGGTGCGCGTGTTCCTGGCCATGCGCCTGCAGCCCGCCGCCTGCGACGAGGAGTACGATCGGAGGGGCGGGCGCCAGCCCCGGAGCGGCCAGTTGCGCCAGGATGCGGCTCGTCCCGTCCCCGGGCAGGGCCGCGTCGACGATCGCCGCCGCGAGCCGGCCGCCCGGCGCCCGGATACCGGACAACATGGCCTCCACTTCGACGGGGCTTCCGGCCATCAGGGCCTTGGCGCCCCAGGTCTCGAGCGCCTCGGCGAGCACTCCGAGCGTGGTCGGGCAATCGTCCACCAGCAGCACCGGCGCGCCTCGGAGGGTATCGGGGAGCCCCAGCACTCCGGGCACCGGCAGCGGAGGCCCAGCCTTGAAGCGCGCCGTGAAGTGGAAAGTGCTGCCGCGCCCGGGCTCGCTCTTCACCCAGAGGCGGCCACCCATCAGGCGGGTCAACTCGGTGGAGATGGCCAGTCCAAGGCCGGTGCCGCC
>CAZSVK010000382.1:5307-5766 GCA_964610245.1 uncultured bacterium | reverse complement strand
CCACCGTTCTGGCAGTGGCAATGAACTGCGGTTCTGTGTTAGACTGCCGCCCGCACGAGGAGGCGGTGCCGTGCCTCCGTGCATGCTCGATGACCCCAAACCGGGGGCCGGTGTCCAGTGAGGTTCCGGCGGCTGGCGTTTGAGGTCCGGGTCCCATACGGCGGGAGCCTTCGAACCGGGTCAGGTCCGGAAGGAAGCAGCCCTAAGGGGTGTCTCCCGGGTGTTATGGGCTAGCCTGGGCTGAGTCGGCTGCAGGGACGCAGGAAGATGCCGGCCCCCCTCTTTGTAGGGGTCAGGGGTCGGGCGTTGGGGGCACGAAACGACGCCCGCCCGCGCCGCGCCTTGTCCTGCCCCGCGACCTTCCGCCCGACGTCGATCGCCCGGCGCTGCGTCGCGGCATCGACCGGGTACTGGACGAAGCCAAGATGATCGGCGGTCCCTACTTCCCCTTCGGGCCGC
>CAZSVK010000382.1:0-5297 GCA_964610245.1 uncultured bacterium | reverse complement strand
CTGCCACGCAGCGTGTGACGCCTGACGCCTCCAGGAAACAGATGCCCGGGTCCTTGCGGAGGCCGGGCTCCCTTTCAGTCTCTCGGGGGTGGGACCTAGCCCAGGTCGTCGAACAGACCGCTGTTCAGCAAACGCTTGGCGATCTCGTCGGCATCGACCTTGTACGTCCCGTTGGCGATCATGGCCTTCAGTTCCTCGATCCGAGCCGCCTTCTCCGGACGGATATCGGGTACCCTGGCCATCGCCGCGGCAGCTACCTCGTACTTGTGCTCTTCGAGGCGAAGGCGGGTCTCGTCGACCCCGGCCTTCCCCGCCGGTGCCCCGGCCTTTGCCACCTTGACCTTGCCCGCGACGCCCTTGTCGGCGGAAGCCTTCTCGAGACTCAGATCGTCGTCAAGCTTCTTACCGGCTTCGGCGCGCTTGCGATGCAGGCGGTCCACAGCCTTCTTGGTGGAGTCACCGATCCTCAATCGCGTCACCTCCTCGCTGGAAGCGAACCCCAGCTTTGCAGCTAACCCTCACAGGCTACTCATCGGGTGCCGATCCGGCTTTGATAATCGAACCCGAAAACCCGCATCCAAAGGGGCATGAACGATTCGCCGGACAATTGGGTCGCCCACTGGAAGGGAAACTGTGCGCAAAAAAACACCGTCTCTTCTACTCCTCTACAAGTCTAAGCCATTACAGCCCTCGCCGCAAGCACAAATGGCCTCACGCCGCCTGAACCACCCAACCCGGCCCCCTCGAACCTCCACCCTCACGCCTCGATCCTGCAATCTCCAGCCTCGAGCCTCGAGCCCACAGCCTGTCTCCGCCTCTCCGTTCGCCCGATCACCAGCGCCAGCACGGCTCGTGCCCCCGCCCGCCGCAACAGCTTCGCCGCGGCTGCCAGCGTGGAGCCGGTCGTCGTGACGTCGTCGACCAGCCCGACCCGCCGTCCGCGGATCATGTCTGCCTCGACGACCTCGAACGCGCCATGAACATTCATGAATCGCCCCTCCTCCGGGAGCGAACTCTGCGGCGGACCGCTCCTGACTTTCCGCAGCACCTCGGCCCGCACCGGCATCCCCCACTCCCCCGCGATGCCCCGGGCGATCTCCTCGGCCTGGTTGAACCCCCGCCGGTTCCGGGCCCACCACGAGAGCGGGATCGGCACCAGCACCTCCGGCGGGGGCGCCCACGCCGGCAGCCGCCTCGCCAGCATCCATCCCAGGTGCCTCGCCAGCTTCCTGCGGCTGTGGAACTTGGCCTCATGCACCGCGGTCTTGACCGCGTGCCGGTACGGCCCCAGGAACCCCAAGGAGGTCACGTACGGGATGTCCGTGCAGTCTCCGTATCTGGGCCCCGGTCGCCACACCTCCGCCAGGCAGAGCGGACAGAAGAACGGATCCACGCCGCCCGCATCGGCGGCGCAGACGACGCACACCTCCGGGTAGAGGAAGTCCAGCACTGGCTGCATCCACGACATGCCCGGAATCTAGCGCAGCGGGAAGCCTCCCGTGGCTGACCTGCGCTGACCCTCGCTGACCCGCGCGGGTACGGCGCACCTTCGCCGGGGCCGCTGCCGCCATCGAGCCCGGGCGGTCCCCAGCCCCCAGTCTCGAGCCCCTAACCCCTAACCCCTGACCTGTCCTACTTCTCTTCCCACTCGTCAGCCTCGCTCGCGTTGCGAACGATGCCCCGGGTGGACCTCGCCAGGAACTCGAGGAACGTCGACAGTTCCGGCGTCAGCTCGAACTCACCCCGGATGACCTCCACCGCCTGGGTGACGTTGAAGTCCGAACGGAAGATCAGGTTATAGGCCTTGCGCAGAATGCGCCGCGACTCGGGCGAGACCTGTCGCCGGTCGAGGCCAACCGCGTTCAGCCCGTAGACCCGCAGCGGGCTGCCCTCGACCTTCACGTACGGCGGCACGTCCTTGACCACCTTCGACCAGCCGCCGACGAACGCCTGCGTTCCGATCTTCACGAACTGGTGGACCCCGACATAGCCCCCGAGCCCGGCGTAGTCGTCCACCTCGCAGTGGCCAGCCAGCGTGCTCACGTTGCTGATGGTGATGTGGCTGCCCAGCGTGCAGTCGTGCGCGATGTGGCAGTAGGCCAGGATGGCATTGTCGTTGCCCATCCGCGTGGTGGCCTCGGGAACGGTGGCCCGATTGATGGTCACGTACTCGCGAAGGGTGTTGTTGTCGCCGATCTCCACGTAGCTGCGCTCGCCCTTGAACTTGCGGTCCTGGCTCTCGCTGCCGATGACGGCGCCGGTGTAGACCCGGTTGCCCTTGCCCAGGGTGGTCCACTGGTCGACGATCACGTGGGCCCCGATCTGGGTGCCATCGCCGATCTTCACGTTGTCGGCGATGATTGCGTAGGGCCCCACCACCACGTCTTCGCCCAGCTCCGCGGCGGGCGAGACGACCGCGGTGGGATGGATCTTGCGAGCCATGGAGAGTCCTTTCCGACGCGGGGTCACAGCACCGTGAACTTCAGGACGCCCTCGGCGGCCATGTGCCCGTCGACGATGGCCCTCCCGCGAATTCGGCCCATGTTACCACGGATCTTCTCGACGTCGATCTCCAGGCGTATCTGGTCGCCGGGCACGATCGGCTTGCGGAAGTGGACCGAATCGAGCCCGGTGAAGTAGGGAATTCGCCCCTGGTGGGCCGGCATCGACAGGATGCACAGCCCCGCCACCTGGGCCAGCGCCTCCAGGACCAGCACGCCGGGCATGATGGGCCTATCCGGGAAATGTCCCTGGAAGAAGGGCTCGTTGATCGTGACGTTCTTCACGCCGACCGCCCGCGTCCCGACCTCCATCTCCAGGATCCGGTCGACCAGCAGGAACGGGAACCGATGCGGAATCAGCTCCCAGATCCGCTGCACGTCGAACACGGGGCCGGTCTCGGTCGGCGTCTCCAGGTCGAGCGCCTTGACCTGGAACAGCTTCTTGATCAGCTTCACGTTGTGGCGGTGGCCGCTGCGGTGGCCGATGAAGTGTCCCAGGATCCGCTTTCCCGCCACGTACAGGTCGCCCACCAGATCGAGCAGCTTGTGCCGTACGAACTCGTCCGGAAACCGCAGGCCGTCATTGAGGATGCGGTCCTTGTCGACGACCACCGCGTTCTCCAGCGAGCCTCCGAGCGCGAGATTGCGCGAGCGCAACAGCTCGACCTCTTCGAGCAGGCAGAACGTGCGGGCGCTGGCCACCTCCTGGCAGTAGACCTCCGGGCTGAGCACCAGATCCTTGAACTGGCAGCCGATGACCGCGTTGTTGTACTGCAGCGTGTAGGAGACCCTCGTGAACTCGGCCGGGACCGCCGTGACCGCCCCCACGTCGTCGGAGAACTCGACCGCCTTCCGGAGCCGGTAGAAGCGGCGCGGGACGTCCTGACTGACCAGCCCCGCCTCCTGGAACTTCCGAACGAAGTCCTGCGCCGACCCGTCGCCCGCCGGTGGTTCCGGCGCGTCCAGCTCGATGAGCAGGTTGTCGATACCGACGCCCGAGCAGGCTGACAGCAGATGCTCGACGGTGTAGATGGTGTGGCCCTTGACCTCCAGATTGGTGCCCCGGATGCCACCGTCGGTGACGTTCTGCCAGTTCACCGGGAAGAGCGGAGCGCCCGGGAGGTCGATCCGCTTGAACACGATTCCGTGCTCGGGCGGAGCGGGGATGAACTTCAGCCTCGAGCTGTGGCCAGTGTGCAGGCCGACGCCCTCCATCGAGGTCTCGCGGGCCAGCGTCGTTTGCATCTGCACGGTTTGCATCAGAAGTTTTCCTGGTAGCTCAGCCCGATCAGATTGGTGGATGGCGTCCGGTTCCCGATCAGGTCGAGCACGTAGTCGTAGACGGTCACCCGGCCGAGGTTGAGTTCGATCCCCGGGCTCCCGGTGCGCCTGCCCCAGTCATAGTCGGCCTTCAGCCGCACGACCGAGAACAGTGGTATCTCGATACCCCCAAACGTGGACTTGTTCCCCGCGAAGAAGCCTGTGTCGCGCCGCAATCCCGCGTGCAACGTGCACCCGAGGCTCTCGAACGTCTTGGAGGCGACCCAGAAGTACTCTCGCTTGCCCATCCTCTCGTCGAGATCCCGGACTCCCATCGCCAGCGCCGGCAGCGGCGTGCCCGCCGCATCGGGCAGCAACTGCAGCTTCGTGTGCAAGGCGAACTCGCCGCGGTCGCGCGTCAGCCCGGCCTCGAGCATCTTGAACACCGGATAGGTGAAGCTGGCGCCCATCTCACCGTCTCGCAGGTAGGTCGAGGACGAGATCGCCACGTAGGCGCTCGGGGCCCTGACGATGCCGGTCAGCCCGTCGGGCGACGGGGCCGCCTGCGCCGCCGCTGCCAGCAGCAGCCCCGGCAAGGCGGCGAGCACGGCGAACATGCGTCGTGCGGAGACACCCGACTCGATTCTCGTGACCACGCGGTGCCTCCGTGAGCTTCTGGACCGGGCGTGGCCTCGAGAGAGCCCCGCCCCGGCCGGGTTACTTCTTCGACAGCTTCGCCAGTTCCTGCTCGAGAGCGGCCAGCCGCTTGGCCAGATCCGGCAACTTCCTGAGATTGGCCAGGATGCGCAGCTCCTCGCGGTGCGGCTTGGCGGGGAAGCCGGAAACGAACGAATCGGCGGGCAGATCCTTGAAGACCACGCCTCGGGCGGCGATGGTCGAGCGTGCCCCCACCGAAAGATGGCCGACCGTGGCGGACTGGCCGGCGAAACGGCACTGCTCGCCGATGCGGGTACTCCCCGAGATTCCGACCTGAGCCACGAGCAGCGAGTTCTCGCCGATCTCGACGTTGTGGCCGATCTGCACCAGGTTGTCGATCTTGGTGCCCGCGCCGACGACCGTGCGGCCCAGCGTGGCCCGGTCGATCGTCACGCAGGCCCCGATCTCCACCCCGTCACCGATGACGACCGAGCCGATCTGCGGGATCTTGTAGTGCTGCTCGTTCTTCCGGATGAAACCGTACCCGTCCGACCCGATGACCGAACCCGACTGCACGATCACCGAGTTGCCGAGCTGGCAGCGCCCGCGGATCGCGACGTTGGGATAGATGCGGCAGTCGACGCCGATGCGGACGCCGGTGCCCAGGTAGACCCCCGACTCGATCCAGGTGCGGTCGCCAATCTCCACGCCCTCCTCGATCACCACGAACGGGCGCACCACCACGTCGGCCCCGAGCTTGGCGCCCGGGCTGACGAAGGCCTGCGGATGCACCCGCGGCTCGGGCAGGCTCGCTTGCGGGCTGAAGACCTCGAGGATGCGCGCGAACGACCAGTAGGGGTTCTTGCTGCGGATGATGGG
>CAZSVK010000381.1:0-5806 GCA_964610245.1 uncultured bacterium | reverse complement strand
CACGGCCTCGGCGTGGTCCACCGCGACATCAAGCCCGAGAACGTCCTGCTCACGCGGTTCGGCTACGCGAAGATCGCCGACTTCGGGCTCGCCGAGTCGGCCAGCCTGGGCCTCGACGAGATCCCCGCGCCCGCTCCGGCGGAGACGCCCCCCGCGCCGCAAGCCACCGCTCCCGCGCCCGGAGGCGCCAAGGCCACGCTCCAGCAGCCCGGCGCCCAGCAGCCAGCGAAACCCGGCTCGCGCAAGACCCAGCAGCCCGGCGCCAGGCCTGCCGGCGGCGGCGCCATCGTGGGAACGCCCGCCTACATGGCCCCGGAACAGGCGCAGGGCCTGGAGGTCAGCCACCTGGCCGACCTCTACTCGACCGGCCTGATGCTCTGGGAGCTGCTGGCCGGCAAGTCGCCCTTCCCCGGCGACGACATCCTCGTGATCCTGCACCAGCAGATCCACGAGATGCCCCCGCCCGTGACCGTCGCGAATCCGCGCGTGCCGTCGTTTCTGGACGCCGTCGTGCAGAAGGCGATCGCCAAGGACCCGGCCGGGCGCTACCAGAGCGCCGCGGAGTTCGGCGACGCGGTCGACCGGGCCATCGAACGGCTCGAGCGGCTCAGCACCAGCAAGGTCATGCCGGCGGCCCGCCCGCCTCAGGCCGCGCTCCCGTCCCAGTCGAAACCCGCGCCTGCCGGCCGTCCCTGGATCGCGATCGCCCTCGGCCTGCTCGCCCTCCTGGCGCTGCTAGCCTCGCAGTGAGCGGCCTGCCGACGCCCTATTTCGAGGCCTCGATCATCAGGCCGTTCCAGGCGTTGACGAACTTGCGCCTGGGGCAGACATGCCGGCCGCCGCCAGCGGGGTCGTTGATGATCGGATTGCCGCTCCTGTCGAAGCCGACCACGACGATGATGTGGCCGCCCGTGCTCCGAGGCCCGTAGTTGCCGCGAACGTTGATGATGACCGGATGACCCCTGTCGATGGCGGCCTTGAGGCTGGCCAGATTGCGGGTGTGCGTCAGGGTGGCCTTCACTCCGTAGCTGCGGAGCTTCTTGGCCATGCCTTCGTGGGAGGCGCCGTCGCCCCGGATGTACACACCCTTGGCGGCCTGGTCGGCGCTGATCTTGGTTCCGAAGTAGGCCAGCACCATCCTCACCGAGGTCGGGCCGCAGTAGACCCTGGGATACCGTCCGCCGCCCGTGTTCTGATTGATGCGAGGCACGTCGAGGCCGCCGTCGGCCGCCTTCTTCGCGCTCTTCGCGTCGCCGGCCGGGCGATCCGAACCCGCCAAGTCGCCGCTCCTGGCGGAGTCGTCGCCGACCGACGAGTCGCCCGAGCTACTGCCCGTCAAGAAACTGAACGGGTCGGTGAGCACCGACGCCTCGGACACCCCCGTGGAGATCGCGGTGCGGGAAGGGGTCGGGAGGGAGAGGAGAGCGCCGGCCGGAGCGGTCGTGCGGAAGACACCCGTGCCGCCTGCCGACGAGTCGCGGCGATCCAGAGAGAAGGCCGCGCCCGGCTCGGTGGCCGCACTTGCGGTGGTGGCCAGCGAGGCGGCCGTCACGAGCGCCATCAGCAGGTTCTTCGTCGGATGCATCTTCTGCTCGACCTCCTCGAACGCCGGACCGGCTGGCCTGCCAACCGGGCGAAAGACTGGCTCCGTCTGACCCGTTCCTGTCTCGCCTGCAACAGCCCGAGCCTCACTACTTCGACACGGAGCTGTCGAGCCTCGGCAACTCGCCCGCGGTGCTGACCGGCTTTGCGGTCGAGGCGCTCGAGTTCAGCTTCGACACCAGGCTCGACAGGGTGCTGGTCGCCGGGCTAGCGGCGGTCCCGGTGGCGGCGGTCGTCCCGGTGCCGGTGGTCGTCGAGGAGGAACTGGAGCTCATCCCGGAGGCGACGGCGTTGAGGCCCGCGGCGATGCCCTTGAGGACGTCGGCCGGGTTGCAGCCCACCTGCGTAAACGACAGCATTACCATCAGGCCGGCCATCATCAGGGTGTTCTGCTTCTGCCTGCGCTCCATCTCTCTACCTCCTGCCTTCGAGACTGCTCCGGTCGGGATTCCGCCTCTCGTAATCCAAATGTCGTGCCATGACGCTGGCATGGGGTCTTTCGTTCATTGATGAGGGTTTTCGAGAGAATGACGACGGCCCTCGCGAGGAGGGCCGCTCGATTCCTGCGTGGCTCGAGAGCCAAGCGCGCAACCCTTGCGCGCCGCCTCGGGACCGGGCTCTCAGGAGCCTCTCGTGATCTCCGCCTCGACGCACCAGGGCGAGACCACGGCCTGCAGCTGCCCTACGGTCTGCTCGGCGGCCGGGTCCGACCCGTAACCCCGGGAGGTCAGCGAGCCGGCCAGGTCGGCCTGCGAGCGCAGCTCCTGGATGAGAAGCCGGCCGCTCAGCGCGCTCCCCGCCGTCCCCTGGAACTGCCGGCACACGACCGAGGCCTGGCACTGACCGCCCAGCTCGAACTTCGAGGTGACCACGGTGAGCGACCTGGTCGAGCTGGCGGCGCCGCCCGAACCCGATACCGTCGCCGGCGTCGCCACGACCAGCCGCCCCTCGAACTGGAGCCCGCCGAGGTCGACCGGGCTGGAGCTGGCCGCCTGGTAGGCGATCCCACGGATTCCCTCGCCGCGTCTGGTGTAGCCGTCGACGAAACGCTTCAGCTCGTCCGAGGAGTTGAACCGGAAGCTCGCCCGGCCGGGCCAGGCGTTCTCGACGTCGAAGAGGCGGGTGGCCATCGTGTGCACTTCGCGGGCCTTGTTGCTGGTGTACTCCACGAGCTGGTCGGTGAACTGGGTGTAGCGCAGCGACCGGGCGAGCAGGGCGTTGGCGTGCTCCAGGGCGAACTTGCGGTACTCGTCCAGCTTCTTCTTGACCGCTTCGATGACCTTGTCGGCCTCGGCGTGGGTGGTCTGGTCGCCCTCGTAGGCCTCCTCGATCTTGCTGGTGTCCACCTTCAGGATCTTCTCCAGAGCCTCGCGCAGCTGCTTCTCGCACTGGGCGACGGGTTGGGACGTGCGCTCGATCTCCGAGGCCATCTGCTCGACTTCGGAGGAAGAGACCGTCAGCTTCTGCAGGTCGTCGATCTTGGCTTCGAAGCTGGCCACGACCGCCGATGCGTCGATGAAGTGAAATCGATCCTCGACGTTGTGGGTGTACTCGGGATGCTGGGGAAGCGGCCGCTCGGCCACGGACGAGACCGCTCCGTTGAACTTCTCGCCGATGGGGCCGGCCTTCGCCAGGTGAGCCCTGACCTGCTCCACGAGCGCCGTCAGCGAGGCGCGGGCCGCCGTGAGTTCGCGGGACTTCCTCAGGTTCTCTTCCAGGTCCGTGTTCGCGCGACCCGGATCGAGCAGGCCGGGGAACGGCGACAGGATCAGCAACGTCACGTCGTCGAAGGGGTGCGGAGGCATGACCGGGGCCACCCGGACTTCCCGGGTCGCCGTGCCCCGCCGCGCGTCGCGCCGAAGCCAGCCGGAGCCGGCGGCAACCTGGAACCGGACGAGCCCGCCCATGTACGGACCGTCGTCGGTGACGACCGGCCGGTACTCGAACTTCACGCTGCCGCCATCCAGCGGACCCTGGTCGGCGAAGAGCTTGGCGCTGACCGGCACCGCCACGGCCCCGTCGAAGGCGCGGCCGCTGCGCAGCTGCAGATAGAGGGGATTCGCCGGCTCGTTGGCCTGCTTCGAGAACTCGTGGGCCGCCTCGTCGAGGGCCGACTGGACCGCAAAGCGGCTGCGCTCCCCGTCGACCAGCGAAGCCCCGTCCCGCTGGACCCTGTCGGCCAGCGTGAGCTGCGCGAACCCGGTGATGAAGACGCCCAGCATCAGGACCGCGACGAGCACGATCAGGATTCCCATTCCGCTGCGATCGATCTTGTTTCTCTTGGTCATCTTCGTCACCTCGCGGCACCAGTCTCTACAAGCGCGGTGCCAGGTGGCCGTATCGCGGCAGACTCCTTTGTCGATGGGAAGGGGCCAGCCTGGCGACAGGCCAGGCGATCGCGCAGGATCTGCTCGGACCGGCACTGGACCGCTCGAGAATCGCGCCCCCCCCCGCGCTGCCGAGCGCTCCCCGTAGACCCCGTTCGCCCTGGGGAGGTCCCGCCGCTGGGCGGCGTCGAGGGTTGCGGCGAGACCGGCTTCATCTCGTACCGTCCGGGAGCCCTGCGTGCGATCCGCCGGGTGGCGCCGTCGACCCGGGACCCGGCGTTCGAGGCGCTCTGCGTGATGGTGTCGGCACTGGCGCTGTTCGGAGGTTCCATCGCCCAGCTCTCGTCGATGCGCGACACGGTGGAACGGCTCGTCATCATCATGCGGGACCAACTCACGGGCCCGGCCGCCTGCGGCCTTCTCGTCCCGATCGGCCCGCTGAAGACGCTCCTGCTTCAAGCCGTCGTCATGAAGCTGCTCGTCGGCGCGCTTCTCCTCCTCATCGGCATCGCCCTTCCCAGTCCTCGGGGCACCGGCACCTTCGCGAGACGTTCCGCCCTCTGACGCTTCGCCCGACTGCAGAGAGGCAGCCGCCGGTGGCGGTAGTTCCGTACCGCGTCGATTGGAACACAACGACGACCTTGAGGCCGCCCGGCGACGGGCGGCTTCGTGAGCCGCGGGGATGGGAGCATCCGACTTCGCTTGGGGTGGCCGTGAGGGGCTGGGATACGCTACTGTGACGGTTGTCTTCGAGGTGAGGGAACGGCTAGGGCGAGCAAGAGATGTTCGAGGGTGGCGGTAGTCGCGGTAAGCCGCAGCTCGGAAGTCGCGTCATCTCGTGGCTGGTTCTCGGCGTAGGCCTGGTGGCCGAAGCCGTTTCTTGGCCCGCGATGGCGGCGTCTCCTGCCCGGGAGACGAGTACCGTTCCCGGGCTCGCTTCGGTGGTCACGCTGTGTCGTGAGCGCCAGTTGCTGGTGTGCGGCATTGCTCGAGGAGATGCAGGCCACAGGTACGAGCTGACCGTCAGCCTCCAGCCGGGACTTGCCGGGAAAGAGGGGGCGAAGATCCTCCTCGACCCGTTGCCGGCAAGATCGGCGCCGGGCGTCACCGCTTCCTTGGCGGGGAAGGCCTTCGAATGCGCGTTTCGTCTGCCGGCTGGCCTGGAAGGAAGCGTTGCTCTCCACGTCAAGCTGGCAGTTGATGGCCAGGCAGCCTCGGCGATCGAGACCACGGTGACGGCGCTCGTCGACACGCTGGCCCCTCGGAGCACCGGGGGCTGCCGGTTGGTCACGGCTGGGCCCGACAGCTTGCAGTTCGAGTGGGCCCCGGCGTTCGACGAAGACTTCGCGACCTATCGGTTGGCGTACGGCTTTCACGACTTGAGCCACCCGCAGCCCGTGCCGACCACTCGCTCGCTGGATGCAGTGAGCGAGCCGTCGCTGGCCTCGCCGGTGACGACCTCGTGGCGACTGACCGGGCTGGCTTCGGGGCTGGAGTACACGGTGCGCGTGGAGGCCGCCGACCGCTCGGGCCAGAGCACGGCGTATTCACCGCTCACGGCTCGGACCCTGCCGGCCAAGGTGACGGCGCGGGCCGTCCGGGCCTTCTTCCGGCCGGGAGTGAATCCGCACGCCGTTCGGAAGTGGACTGAGGCGGAGGTAGAGGTCGCCAGCTCCGAATCGGAGGTGCTCACCGGCACGGCACGAGTCTATTCGCTGGACCCGGGAGTGCCCGAGGCTGCTGCGGCCGCCGAAAGCACGACGATGCCTCTGGGGACACCTGCCGCCGAGCAAGTGGCGCATTACAACCGCCAGTTCGTGAACTGGAGCTTCAGCTATGACGCGCTGGGGCAACTGGTTGGGCTGGAGCAGCCCGGC
>CAZSVK010000380.1:0-5851 GCA_964610245.1 uncultured bacterium | reverse complement strand
GCCTCGAGTTCACTGTTCGTCTTCAACCAGGGCCCTCCTGACAAGCTCGCGGGAGCGCCGGGCCCGGCCCTCCGCCGGGAGGCTCGGCCGGCACCCGGCCGGCGACCGGTCGGCCCGGTCGAGCGGCAAGTCTAGCACGGCCGAGGCGCGCCCCCTGCCACCTTCAGCGGCTCGTACCCGATGCCGACCTGGCCCGGTATCGCAGGTTGCCGGCGTCGCACGGCGAGCGGGCTGGTATACTTGGAACGGGCAGCTCGGGCCCGAGCAGATCCACGGCTTGGGGATGGGGCCGAGCGTTCGGCCATCGGTGGGCCAGGAGGGAATCTCGAGCGTGCATGCCAGGGGGAAAAGGCACGAAACGGACGACGGCCCGTCTCCACAGGAGTCCGAGCATGTGGGGGAAGCCGCTCGCGTGGCGTCGATCCTGACGGGCCATGATAGCGCCGACATCAAGCTCGCGCGGGCCTGCGCCGAGCTGGTGCGGGCGACCGACACCTCGCTCTGCTGCATCTTCTCCCGGAGGCATGGAGAGCCGGCCCTGAGCCTGCAGGCGCACTCCGGGCCCCGGGGCCTGCCACCCGGTCTCGACCGTCCGGTTCCTCTCGACGATCCGGGCGTGGGCCGGGTCTTCGTCGAAGGGCTGCCTTGGCAAACCGACGATTACTCCCGCTCTCCCCTGTGCGCGGATAGGGCCTGGGCCCAGACCGAACGGCTGGAATCGTTCGCCGCGGTCCCGCTCGTTGCCGGCGACGAGCATCTGGGAGTCGTGGCGGTATGGTCGCCTCGGCCCGATGGCGACCAGCTCGTGGGCATGCTGTCGGAGGTTGCTCCCGTGCTGGCACTGGGCCTGGGTCTGCAGCAAGCCCAGCTGGCCTTGCGCGGCCTGCGGGGCACCGCCGCCGAGTTCCTGCAGACGCAATCGGAGGGCTCGCTGCTGGCCGGGGTGGCCCACCACCTCCACAACCTCTTTCACGTCATGCAAGGGCACGTGAACCGTCTCAAGGCCGGAGATCCCACGGCCGGCGAGGCCCGCCAGTCGATCGAGACGATAGGCCACGCCCTGACCCGGGCGGCCGAGTTCGCTCGCAATCTCACGGTTTCGAGCGGCGCTCGAGCGGCGAGCCCCTCGCCCGTGGCGCTCTCCCGGCTCGTCCTCGACGCCCTCGACATGATCGGCTCGACGCTGCCTCCCGGCATCGAGGTCGACACCCGTCTCGATTCCCGCAGTTGCGTGCGCGCCGACAGGCCCGAACTCGAGCAGATGGTCATCAACCTGGTGCTCAACGCCCGTGACGCGATGCGCGGTGGAGGCCGTCTCACCCTCGCGACCGAGGACGTGGTCGCGGCCGCCGGCCACCCGCAATCCGGAACGTCGGGCGTGATGCTGAGCGTGTCGGACACCGGCTGCGGCCTTCCTGACGACCTGCGGGCGAACCTGTTCCGCCCCTTCGTGACGACCAAGGAACCGGGAGCCGGCGCGGGACTGGGGCTGGCGACCGTCCACGGGATCGTGCGCCGGGCCGGCGGCTGGATGGAAATGGACAGCCAGGAAGGAGTCGGGACCTCCTTCCGCGTCTGGCTGCCGCGGGTCGAGAGCTGTGACCGCGAAGAGGGCCGCAGTCCTCGCGCCAGCCTCCAGGCGGCACTGGTCTCGGGGCCGCCGGCGCGCATCCTCGTCGTGGACGACGCCGACGAGGCGCGGGAGATCGTGGCTCGAGTGCTGGTCGAGGCCGGGTTCTCCGTCGAGCTGGCCAGCACCGCCCGGGCGGCGCTGCAGGTGCTGGAAGGTCCGGGGCCGCGGGTCGATCTGCTGCTGACCGACGTCGTCCTGCCGGACCTGAGCGGGATCGAGCTGGCCCGGCAAGTGCCCGCCGGGACCCGCGTGCTCTTGATGACCGGCTATAGTCAGGAGGCGGTCGCCCAGTACGGCCCGACGGAGCACGGTCTGGTGCTCAAGCCCATCCGGGCCCAATCGCTGATCCAACGCATCCGTTACGAACTGCAGGCGGCTACCCGCTGAAGGATCCCACGATGAGCACGATCGACACCCGCGCCCCGGCCTGCTCGGTCCGATCCGCCAATCCCGGCCTGGGAACCGAGAAGATCCTGGTAGTCGAGGACGATCCCTCCGAGTTCGAGCTCCTCGACCGAGAGCTGGCCCGGGCGGGGTTCGTGGCCCTTCACGCCAAGGACGGCGAGGAGGGGCTGAGACTGATGGACAGCCAGAGCCCCGACCTCGTGGTGCTCAATCTCGGACTCCCCGGGCTCGACGGCATCGAGATCTGCCGCCAGTTGCGCTGGAATCCGGTGAGCCGCGACATCCCCATCATCATGGTCACCGGACGCAACCAGGTGAGCGACGTGATCCTCGGCCTCGAGACCGGCGCGGACGACTATCTGCCGAAGCCGTTCGAACCGCTCGAGCTGGTGGCCCGCATCCGCGCGCTGCTGCGCAGGACCCGGCTGCCGCGACAGGCCTCCGGGTCGAGGCTCCTCGAGCAGGGGCCCGTCGCCATCGACGGCCTTCGCCAGGAAGCCTGGCTGGAGGGCGAGCCGCTGGCGCTCACGCCCGCCGAGATGCGCATCCTGACGATGCTCGCCTCGTGCCCCGGCAAGGTCTTCCAGCGAGAGGAACTCTGCTTGCCGCGAAGGAGCGCCGGCGCGGCCGGCACCCGGAGGACGGTCGATGTGCACGTGCAGTCTCTGCGCAGCAAGCTGGGCAGCCATCGGAGGCTGATCCAGACGGTTCAGGGCGCGGGCTACCGGTTCGTGCACCTGTAGAGAAACGGCCGGCACGCGTCACCGCCGTAACGGGGGGGAGTGTCGTCCGTTCGGTCGCTCGGTTTCGTTCAGCTCCGGGGGATTGTGAAGCAGAACCTGCTTCCCTTGCCGACTTCGCTCTCGACCCAGATGCTGCCCCCGTGGGCCGCCACGAACTGCTTGCAGATGGTCAATCCGAGGCCATGTCCGGGGGGGCCGTCCGCGCCAACGTTACCGCGCTGGAAGGGTTCGAAGATGCGCCGGCGATCCTCTTCCGGAATTCCGGGACCGTTGTCTTCCACCCGGAAGAGCACGGTTTCTCCTCCGGAGGCGCTGGCACCGAGCTTGATTTGGCCTCCCTCCGTCGAGTACTTGAGCGCGTTTCCGAGCAGGTTCTCGAGGACCTGGCCGACCTTGACGGGGTCGCACCAGAGCGTCGACTCGCCCGCCAGCCGTTCAACCGCGATGCTCTGACTCTTCTCGACGGCTTGAAGCGACAGGTCATCGACACAGCGCAGCATGAGTTCGTTGACATCCGCCCTCTGTCGAAGCGCCTCGAGCTTTCCCGATTGCAGGAAGAAGTTATCGAGCAGCGTGTCGGACAATCCGAGCAACTGTCGGACCTTGCGGTCCAGGGCCTCGAGCAGCATCTGTCGTTTCTCGACCCGGGTGAGCGGGTCGAGCAGGGCCCTGATGGCCAGTTGCATGGTCGACAGCGGCGAGCGCAGGTCGTGGACCGCCATCGAGTAGAACTGGGACTTCATCCGGTGCAGCTTCTCGAGTTCTCCGGCAGTCCGATCGAAACTCTCGATGACGGGAGAGATCGCACCCTTCGAGCCGGATTCGGAGGGGCTGCCGATCCGGACGGCGAAGTTGCCGTCGGATATCGCCTGGAATCCATCCTCCAGCCGGGAAACCTGACGACTGAGGCGGCGCGCGAAGGAGGTCATCAGGACCACGAGGCTCACGAACGGCAGCAGACACAGGCCTACCACCCTCGTCCCGGTCGAGGCCACGAGCCCGCGGATGTCCACGTCCGAGCCGTCGACCTGCTGTCTGAGCCGGTCCCCGGTGGCGCCGATGAGTTGCACCTGGACATCGGAGTGCAACTTCAACCGCTGCAGCGAGCCGCGGAGCGCCTCGATTGTGGCCAGGGGCTTTTCCACGGCCATCCACTGCAACATCTCGTCATAGAGGACGTTGTTCTTGCGCCCCGCGACCAGCTCTCCCGTGGTCTCGGCCGACGGCGGGAGATCCTCCAGCGAGTCGAGTTCCTGCTCGACCGTCTTGCCTAGTTGACGGTACCTGGCCAGATCGATGCGAGCCGGGTCCAGCAGGATGTCGTCGGTGAGGCTGAATTCCTCCAGCAGGAGCCGATGCAACTTCCGGACGCTCCGGAACTCTGCCCCGAGGCGCAGACGTTCTCCGATGCGCGATTCCAGGGTGGCCGCCAGGTGGTGACCGACGCCGACGATCATGGCGATCACGGCAATGTTCAACACGATGTAGACCACCAGCCGGTTCTTGAGATTCACGAGACCACTCCTGATTCAGGGCTGCCATGACAAATGGCGTTCTCCCGCCGATACGATGGGGCTTGCACGACCAGCCCGGCCGGGCTCTCACGCGAGCCGGCGTTCTTCCATCATCTGCTCGATGCTGCCGGTCAGCAACCCATCCACTGTCCTCGGGTCGCCCGGCAGGCCCGAAGCCACCAGCATCGATCGATAGCCCATGATTGTCCCGGCGAGGATGGCGGCGAGGTCCTCGCGGTCGGCCTGCGACCACAGGTGTGCCTCGCCCGGGGTCGGGATCAAGGCGCCCAGCCTGGAGAGGTGGGTCGCGAACACCCTCTTCAAGGCGGGGATGCTTCCTTGACGGAGCAACATCAGTCCCTGGGCCTGGTGGAACAACAACAGGTAGACCGGGTGTTCATCGAAGAAGGCCCTGTGACAGCGCGCTATCTCGACGACGCGCTCCATCGGCGTGCTGTGGGCCGAAACGTTGAGCAGGTAGACCCGATGGAGGAGGTCGACGGCCTCATCCAGAAGCGCGGCGGTGAGCTCGTCCTTGGAGCCGAAGTAGTTGTAGAAGGCGCCCTTGCCCAGGTCGGCGGCCTGGGTGATGTCCTCGAGACGCGTCGAGTAAATGCCGCGTTTACCGAACAGTTCCAGCGCCGCGGCGAGCAGGGCCCTGCGGGTCCTCTGTTTGCGGCGTTCCCGTCTGCCGATTTCCATCCATGACCCTCCGGTCGTCTACGACTGACGACGATACAACCCATATGGATAACCAGTCAATCCCAGTCTTGCCTGGTTGACAGTGTTGCGTGGTATGGTTACATTACGACTGATGGTCGTAGACGAACTCGATTCACGCACGAGGCTGGCCTGATGAAGCACGCGATCCGCTTTGGCCTCATCCTCCTGGCCGTCCTGGGGGGACTCACCTGGACGGCAACTGTCCTGGTAGGCCGCACCGCTCGCAACTGGTTCGAGAGGGACGTCGCTCTCCGCGCCCAGTTGGCGATGTCGGGCGCTCGCTCCAGCTTGGTTCTCGGTTGGAAGAACGGAGAACGCAGCGCCGTTCAGAGCCTGTTGTCGGAGCTGACCAAGGACGACCGCCTGACGGCTGCCGCGGCCTACGGACCCGATCTCTTGATGTTCGCCTCGACGGCGGAATTCCCGGCGGCGCTCCTGCGCGAAGGGCTCGGAAAACAGGCTCGCGAGGCGGTCGAGGCACCGGCATCTCAGTGGGCGCCGTGGCACGCGAGGGTAGAACTGCCCGCCGGCCGGCTGCAAGCCAGCGCGTTTCCGATCTTCGCCGCGGAGAACCCGCTCGGCTACGTGATCTTGCTCCACAATCTCGACTACATCGATCGGCGGGCGACCCAGGTGAAACTGATTCTCCTGGCGGCCTTCGCCCTGCTCTCTCTGGCGGCCTCGGTGGCCACGGCCCTGGCTGCCCGGCTGACCTGGCGAGAATCGATCGCGACCTTCCGGCGGGTTCTCCAGGGCGAAATACCCGCGCGTGAGCCGCCTCCTCTCCTGCACGACATGCAGGAACTGGTCGACCGAATCCGCTCCGAGGAAGA
>CAZSVK010000379.1:0-5855 GCA_964610245.1 uncultured bacterium | reverse complement strand
ATGAGGGCCGGCAGGGACTCGAGTCCCGGCGCGGGTCGTAACCGCCTCGATTCCGCGGCCGGGACGCAGCTGAAGGCGTGCGCGATACTGACTCGCCCTGCGAACCTCGCCTTGCAGCTGACGGCCTCCGGCGAACAATGAGGGCCGGCAGGGACTCGAGTCCCGGCGCGGGTCGTAACCGCCTCGATTCCGCGGCCGGGCCGCAGCTGAAGGCTCGTGGGTCCGGAGTTCGACAGGCTGAGATCTGGCTCCTGGCGACCGAAGCGCAGTCGAGTCCCGACCCGTCACTCTCGGAGACTCTGAGCTGCAAGCGCAGGCGAAGCTTCCTCCAGCCACCGGGGGGTCCAGGGGTGGACACCACCCCTGGCGAGGGTTCGGGAGCGGAGCTCCCGACTGGGATCCGTTCTGCTCACACCTTGTCAGCACTCGTCAGCGCATGTCAGCACTCCCGGCGCGAGCCAGCCGGTAAGCTCGCGGCATGTCCCGCATCGCCGCCCTCTGTCTGGCCGCCTTCAGCCTCGCCGTCGCGCCCCCCCGGGCACTCGCCTGGTCCGCGCCCACGCACCGCCTGATCGCCGCCCGCGCCGCGGAGCGTCTCGGCGGACCGCTCGGCCGCCTCCTTCTCGCCCACCGCCGGGAGTTGCTGGCGGGCGCCGTCGCGCCCGACACCCGCGGCCCGGGTGCCATCCCGGCAGCAGACCATGTCTACCATCCGGACGACCCGGCCCCCCTCCCCGGCGCCCCCGCCCGGGCGGCCTCGATGATGTGGGCGCTGGCCAACGGCGGGCCCGTGACGCCGGCCGCGTTGGCCTTTGAACTCGGCCGCGTCTGCCACCTCGTGGCCGACCTCGCGCAGCCGCTGCACACCGCCGGCGGCGCCGCCCATCCTCGCGAGAAGACCTATCACTCCCGGTTCGAGCGAGACGTCGTCCCGAGCGCCGCAGCGCTCCAGCCCCCCTCTTGCCCGTTCGCCCCCGCCACCCTCGGGGTCGAACCCTTCCTGCGCCGGCTCGCGACCGACTCCCACCGCCTCTACGAGCCGATCGAGGCCGCCTATCTCGGCGGCGGCGGCTTCCCGGCGGTCGAGGGGCTCGCGCTCGGACAAGTGCTCGAGGCCATGACGGCCACGATCGGCGTTTGGCGCGCCTACCCGTCGGATAGCCTGGCGGCGCCCCCGTCTTCGGCCTGGGGCGTGGCGGGTCGCTACACCGCTGTATTGTTGGGATACCTGGCGTTGCTCCGGCCGCGTCGGGCGTGGCTGCGCAGGACATGGCCCAGTTCGAGCGACGTCTCGTTCTGGAACCGCTGGTTCCAGGCCCCACGATGAATGATCTCCAGCACCCCGAAGATGATGGCCGCGCCGGCGACGACCACCAGCAAGCAGACCGACATGACCGCCTCGCCCGGAAGCGTGGCATAGGGTTGAAGAGCCGTGGCGAGCAGATTCATCTCACGCCTTCACCGAGGTCAAGCGAAGGCCCGAGGAAGCAGGGCTGGGCGACGTCCGGCCGCCCTCGTCGAAGCTCAGCGGGGCCCCCGGCGCGAGCCGCTGGCGCCGGACCCAGGCCTCCACCTCATCCTGATCGAAGCGGATGGAGCGCCCCAGACGGATGGCTGGCAGACCTTGGTCGCGAAGCGCATAGAGGGTGCTGCGCTTCACACGGAGAAGGGTCATCAGTTCCTTGACTGTCAGAAGAGTCATCGAGTGCCATCCTCGCCAGAGGCCGCCAGGCGAAGCCGATCGGCTCCGACAGAGTCATCGGCCACGGCGGGCCCTGGATTTATGCCTCGTCTGCAGGTTTCCCACGCCGGGCAGGGTTTGCGCCCCCGGGTGCAGCCATGGAAGGTGGTGGACGGCCATGGTTCGAGTTCTGCCGGGGACGCTGTCCCCAGATGGCAACTCGGTTCGAGGAGGGCCCCCCCGCATGACATGCCCCCCCGGGCTGCCCCCCCCTCGCCTGGCGACTCCCCCCGGTCAGTGTTAACATCCATGCTGCCCGAACGGGACTCGGCCTACAATGACAGCAAACCAGGATGCGCCGTCCGGCGCGGCATACAGCCTCTCCAACTCGGAGAAGCGCATGGCCCGCACCCTCCTCGAGGGTGGAGTCCTCTCGGCGGCCGACCTCCGGCGCGCGCTGGAGTTTGCGGCCACCGAAAACGTCTCGTTCCAGGCCAGCCTGTTCAAGCTGAGCCTGGTGCGGCCCGAGGCGCTGGCGAAGCTGATCCGGGCCGACGCCCACGCCCAACCGACGCCCGCCCCGACGCCGCCGCCCGAAGCAGCCCCGGCCCCGGTAGCGCCCGCGGCCCCGGCCGACTCGGTGCCGACCGGCGCGATCCAGCTCGCCCCGCACGATCAGGAGGGCACCCGCCGCAAGCGACTGGGCGAACTCCTGGTCGACGCCCGCGTGATCACCGAGGAGCAGCTGGCCGAGGCGGTGCGATTCGCCTCGGAGAAGAACATCCTCCTGGGCACCGCCCTGGTGACGCTCGAGTTCGTGACCGAGCCGGTCCTGGCCGAGCACATGGCGCGCCACTCGGCCGACGTGAAGAAGGCCGCCTCCAAGGGCAAGCGGCTCCGCCTCGGCGACATCCTCGTCGAGCAGAAGACCATCACGGCCGACCAGCTCAAGACGGCGCTCGACTACTCCAAGACCCACAAGCGGCGGCTGGGCGAGGCGCTGGTCGACATGGGTCTGGTCAAGGACCGGGACATCGCGATGGCCCTGTCCAAGCAGATGGCGCTGCCCTACGTGAATCTCGCGAAGTCCCCGCCGGACGTGACCCTCTTCCAGAAGATTCCGAAGCGGATGTGCCTGAAGAACCAGCTCCTGCCGTTCCGCCTCGAGGGCAAGGTGCTGACGGTCGCGATCGTCGACCCGCTCAACGTGCTCGCGCTGGACGACATCCAGAACATCACGGGGTTCACGGTGCTTCCGGTGATCGTCACGCGCACCGACTTCGACACCGCGGCGAAGAACTACCTGGGCGAGGAAGAAGAGCTGCTGACGTTCTTCGAGGCCGGCTCGACCGAGGCGAGCGGACAGTTCGAGACCGGTTTCAGCGAGGACGCCACGCCGATCGTCAACCTCATCAACAAGGTGATCGGCCTGGCCGCGAGCAAGGGCGCGAGCGACATCCATATCGACCCGCAGGAGAAGGAACTGCGCATCCGGTTCCGGATCGACGGCGTCCTGACCGACATGATGAATCCGCCCGCCGAGGCCGCCGCGGCGATCGTCAGCCGCATCAAGGTGATGAGCAACCTGGACATCGCCGAGAACCGCCTGCCCCAGGACGGCAAGTTCCGGATGAAGGTCGAGTCGAAGGTCATCGACTTCCGCGTGGCCATCCTCCCGGTGGTGTGGGGCGAGAAGGTGGTCATCCGCTTGCTCGACCAGAGCCGTTCTCAGGTCTCGATGGACGACCTGGGGCTCGAGAAGAAGGCGTTGGACGATCTCCGCTGGGGCATCCACCAGCCCAACGGCATCGTCCTGGTCACGGGCCCCACCGGAAGCGGCAAGAGCACCACCCTCTACTCGGCGCTCCACGAACTGCAAGACCCGAAGGTCAACATCCACACGGCCGAGGACCCGGTCGAGTTCAGCGTTCACGGAATCACCCAGGTGGCCGTGAAGCCCGACATCGGCCTCACCTTCAGCTCGGTCCTCCGCTCCTTCCTGCGCCAGGATCCGGACATCATCCTCCTGGGTGAGATCCGCGACCTCGATTCGGCCTCGATCGCGTTCAAGGCGGCCATGACCGGCCACCTGGTGCTGTCGACCCTGCACACCAACGACGCCATCGGCACGATCGACCGCCTCATAACGATGGGGATCGACCGCTTCATCATCGCCTCGGCGATGAAGGTGATCCTGGCCCAACGCCTGGTGCGGAGGTTGTGCAAGGAGTGCCGGCAAGAGGCCGAGGTCCCGCGGTCCAAGCTGCTGGAGGCGGGCTTGACCCCCATCCTGGCCGAACAGGCCGGCCTCGACTTCAACGCGCCGTCGTTCAAGATCCTGCAGCCGGTGGGATGCCAACAGTGCAACGAGGGCTACAAGGGCCGCGTGGGCATCCACGAGGTGCTGCCTTTCTCGGAGGCGTTCCGGGAGCACATCATCGCCGGCGCCTCGAACTTCGAGCTGCTCACCGCCGCGCTGGAGGGCGGGATGCTGACCCTGCGCGAATCGGCGCTGCTCAAGGCGCTGCGCGGCGTCACCTCGATCGACGAGGTGAACCGTCTGACCGCCTCGTCCCAGCCCCCGTCGAAGCAGCAGCGCGGGGCCTACAAGCTGGAGGATGCCGAAGCGCAGTCCTCGGCGCCACCGGCCTCGGGAGGCGCGCCCCTGGGAAATCTGGTCGACCAGCTCGAGCGGCTGGCGCGGGTCACCAACGCCATCGATGTCTCCCGCCCCCTGACGATGGCCGCCGGCGTCGCCGCCGAGGTCGCCCGCTCCCTCGGCAGCGAGACGAGCCAGGCCTCCCGGGACAAGGCCAAGCTCCTGGAGATCTACATGGAGAACCTGCGCGCCTTCGTCGATAGCTCCGCCCCCAGTGCGGATAGGGTCGACGTCAACGCGCTGGTCCGCGATCAGATCGTGACCGCCGGCGACCGGCTCGCCGACCGTGCACGGCTGCTCTCGGGCAACTCGGTCGACTTGAAAAAGGTCGCCTTCTCCACGGCCCTCGAGGACAACCTGCCCGCTGGACAGGCCGATCGCGAACGGCTGCGCTCGTGCCTGGAGCAGGTGGTCGTCAACTCGATGTGTTTCCTGCAGCCGGGCGGCAAGCTGGCCCTCTCGACCAAGCGCGTGCAGGATGACGCCGGCCGCGACTTCGTCGAGGTGACCGTGCTCGACAACGGCCCAGGCCTCCAGGACGGTCTGGGCGACGTGACCCAGCCGGGCGTCACCGGCATCCGCAGCGGGCTGGGCCTGGGTCTGGCGATCGTCCAGAGATACGTGAGCCAGATGAAGGGCCGAGTCGAGATCAAGAGCAAGCCCGGCAAGGGCTGCCTGGTGAAGTTCCGGGTGCCGGTGATGGCCGACGGCTCGGCAAAGCGCTGAGGGGCGCTGAGGTTCTGAAAACCCAGTCGGGAGCTCTGCTCCCGAACCCTCGCCAAGGGACCACAGGCCCCTTGGAACCCCATTTGACTGGAGCGACTCTTGCCCTCGCTCACAGGCTCAGAGTCCTCGAGAGTGACGAACGGGCCTTGTCTCGCCTTCGCCATGCCGGGTCCAGGCCCGCGACGACAAGAACGCCCGGGGCACCGAGTGCTCCGGGCGTTCGCGGGATGAATCGATCGGGTTACTGGGCCGAGGCGGCGCGGTTGCGGGCCTCGTTGTAGGCCTTCATCGCTTCCTGGAAGCCCTTGGTGGCGGCCTGGATTGCAGCGGCGTCCTTGGAGGACATCGCGGTCTGGAGGTTCTTGTCGGCCTCGAGGTAGGCCTGGCGCTTCGCGGTGAGGTTGTCGGCGGGAGCGGCGGTTGCGGCGGTCGAGCTGGACGCAGCAGCGGGAGCGACCGTCGTCGGCTGGGCGACAGTGCTGGTCGCGGTCACAGCCGGTGCCGGCGTGGAGGCCTGGGCCGTGGCGGAAACGCCCGTGCCGGCGGTGGTGCCGGTGCCCTCGGTGGGCAGCGTCTGCACGAGGCTGGTGCCGGTCTCGGAGGCGGCCGTCGTGGAACTGGTGCCGATCTCGGAAGCCGCGTAGTTCTGGATGGGCGCGATCAGATAGCGCGGATTGAAGGCGGCCGCGGTCATCTGGGCTGCCTCGTAGGCCTTCTCGGCGTTCTTCAGGTCTCTCCAGGCGAAGAACTTGGAGATGAAGCTGAAGAACGAGGTGCTCTGGTAGCGCC
>CAZSVK010000378.1:0-5878 GCA_964610245.1 uncultured bacterium | reverse complement strand
TGCGGGGACAGCGTCCCCGGAGAACGCCGTGAATCGATTACTTCACAATCTCTGACCCTCAGCGCAGGCGCCGGATGCCGCCCTCGTTCGAATCGGTAGGCTCCCGGTAGACGATCCGCTCGGCGTTCAACTCGGCGACGTAGGCTCCCATGTGGCCGTAGCAGCCGACGGAAGTGTCGAGCCGACCCCAGATCTCCACCTGGGCGGTGGGATAGGGCCAGTACGGCGGAGGCAGGCAGCAGCCGGCCTCGGGCTTGACGTGCCTGCAGTCGTGGTGCTCGTGGAGTGGCGTGGGTGGGTTCCCCCACCCATCGGGGAAACCCTCGAGCCGGCCACCGGAGACCCAGATCCGTCCGCCGAGGCTGCTGACCTCGAAGCCGGCGCGATACTCGCCGGTGACGCGCACGCGACGCCCGTGCCAGGCCAGCGGGTCGGCGATGACCTCGTCGGCAGTGACCTCTTCGTAGCGTTCGTCGGGGTCGTCCCGCTCAAAGCGCACGGTGCGGGCCCGGATCCGCCAGGAGCCCTGCGCCCAGTGGGGGAGCAGCCAGCCGGTCACCACGAGGTCGCCATGGTAGCGGCTCCAGCGATGCGCCATCGACGATGGGACCAGGACGGTGGTCGCGCCGACCAGCACGAGCACTCGGCCGTCCATCACCAGGCCGCCCGAGTCGTGGCGCACATGGCCCGATAGCCGGACGTGGAGGCCCGAGGAGGGGATGTGCAGGCCCGGCAAATCGTCGACGGTCAACTCCCGCGGGGGCCGGGGCTCGGGCCGAGGCAAAGGCGCCACGTGCCAGGGCCTGGCGCCCGACTCCGAGAGCGGTCCGACGCTCAGGCCGAGCGGCACCCGGGAGGGGTCCTTGACCGAGCCGGCCTCCGGCTCTCGGGCCCAGGCGAGCGAGGCGGCGCCCGGCAAGACCAGGAGCAGGGCGAAGATCGACAGGGTGGCCGTGCGACAAAGATGATTCATGGCGGTTCTCCCGAGCTGGCGAGCGTCGTGACGCGCTCACGGATCTAGACTGCGGCGAAGACCGGAAGTTCCGGCGCTCTGCTCGTGCCGGGTGCCCGCGCGGCAGGTGGAGATCCGCTCCAGTTCGAGTTCCGCCGGGGACGCTGTCCCCGGGCCCCTGCCAGGACCGGTGCCCGGCCCTGGACCCGGCAATGAGAAGACGAGGCGAGGCCTGATCGTCGATCTCGAGGACTCTGAGCTGCGAGCGCAGGCAAGACTCTCTCCAGTCATCGGGGGGTCCAGGGGAGAACATCTCCCCTGGCGAGGGTTCGGGAGCGGAGCTCCCGAGAGACAGTTCCAGATTCTCCCAGTCTTCCCATGAACTGCGACTGCTCCCCCCGTGCCGGGCCTGCCGAGGCGCCGGGCGCAATCTGGTAGGCTGCAAGTCGTGACAGCTCAGCCCATGCCCCGGATCGAGACCGCTCGCCTGTGCGTGCGGCCCGCCGCCGAACAGGACGTCCCGGCGGTCCTGGATTTCTTCCGCTCCAATCGCGAGTTCCTGGCACCCTGGGAGCCGGTCAAGCCGGCGGAGTTCTTCACCGAGCCCTATTGGTCCCAGCAGGTGGGTCGGAACAGGCTGGAGCAGCAGACCGGCCAGGGCTTGCGCACGTTCCTGTTCGCGGGAGAGCGCCGGGACCGGGTCGTGGGAACGGCCAACCTGAACCAGCTCATCCGAGGGGTGTTCCACTCGTGCTTCCTGGGCTATAGCCTGGCGGAGAGCGAGCAGGGCAAGGGATTGATGGCCGAGGCGTTGCGCGGGCTGCTGGGGCACGCCTTTTCCGAGTTGAAGCTGCACCGGGTCGCGGCCAACTACATGCCTCGCAACGAGAGAAGCGGTCAGCTCCTGAGAAGGCTAGGCTTCGTCGTCGAGGGATACTCCCGCGACTACCTGCTCATCGCCGGCAAGTGGGAAGACCACGTGCTGACGGCGCTCTACAACCACGATTGGCGGCCCTCGTCCGAGTGACCGGAGAACGGGGGCCGGTGCCTCCCCCCGCCGGAGCGGCGAGCCTGCCGAAGGCGTATCGTTGGCACTGACGAGCCAGGAGGCGCATTGCTGATGGATCCCTCGGTCCCGCCCAAACCCGCTTCGATACCGGCCCCGGCCACGCAACCGGAAGCGCGATCGCCTGCCGCGACGCCGCTTCCCGCCGCGACCGGGTCTGTTCCTACGCAGGCTGCGTACCCGCCGGCCGTCCCGGCGCCCGTGCCAGCGGCGCCGTACCGGTCGCCATACACGGCGGCCCCAGCCGCGCCCGCCGCCCCCTACCCGACGGCCTACGCGGCAACGCCCCCCGTGCCCGGGGCTGCCTACTCGGCACCCTACACGGCCCCCTACCCGCCCCCCTATCCGTCACCTTCGCCCGTGCCCGGCGCGGCTCCGTACCCCGGTCCGGCGGCGGTCACTCCGGCACCGGGCGTCACTCCGGCGGCCCCCTCGCCAGGCCCGATCTCCGCGGCGACCTCGGGCAATCCCGAGCTGCATGCGAAGATCGTCGAGACCCTGAAGACCATCTACGATCCGGAGATCCCGGTGAACCTGTGGGACATGGGGCTGATCTACGGCATCGCGATCGAGCCGACGGGCGCCGTGGGCATCGTGATGACCCTGACCTCGCCCTGGTGCCCGGAGGCGGGCACCCTGCCGCCGCAGATCGAATCCGCGGTCAAGGGCCTCCCCGGGGTCACCAGCGCCAAGGTGGCCATCGTCTGGGAGCCGCCGTGGGATCCGAGCCGGATGAGCGAGGCAGCCCGGCTCCAGCTCGGGATGATGTGAATCCCGGCAGACTGCTGGCTTTACGAACACTAACTTTTACCTACCACCCAGGAGGTCGCCGTGTCGGCGGAACTCACCCGGACCAGCTCGATGGAAGACCTTCTCAAGGCCTACCCCGCGGCCCAGCGGGCCCTGTTCCAGCGCTACCACATCGGCGGCTGCTCCAGCTGCGGGTTCCAGCCCGGGGACAGCCTGGAGAAGGTCTGCCAGAACCACGGCGGTCTCGACGCCGGCGAGGTGCTGAGCTTCATCCGGGAGGCCCAGACGGTGGAAGAGAAGATGCACATCTCGGTCCGCGAGACGGCGGACGCCCTGAAGGCCGGTCAAGGGCTCAAGCTCCTGGACGTGCGAAGCCCCGAGGAGTGGCAGATTGCTCACATCTCCGGGGCCCAGCTCGTGACGCAGGAACTGGCGGTCGAGATCCTGCAGCAATGGGCGAAGGACACCCCGATCGTGGTGCATTGTCACAGCGGCATCCGCAGCCTGGATGCGGCCGCCTATCTGTCGTCGCACGGGTTCACCAACGTGCGCAGCATGACCGGCGGCATAGAGGCTTGGTCGAACGAGGTCGATCCGTCGGTGCCACGATACTGACGAGATCTGATATCCTGGAGATGGTGCCGGGGGGGCGCCGACGACCCGCTTCTCCCGGTCCTCTTCTCGTAAACCATGGACGCTGACCTCGGCAGGCTGATGCAACAGGCGCGTTCGGCCTCCCCAGCCGAGCGGATGGACGCGGTGAAGAAGATCGCGCGGGTCGACTCACCGGATTCCCTGTCGATCCTGCAAGCTCTGGGCGCCACCGACCCCGACCGGCAAGTGCGCCTCGAGGCCTGCCGGGCCGCGCGCGAACTGCGCACGCACCTCTCGAGCGGCACGATGGGCGTTGCCGCCCAGGCCGGCGTCGGCCCGAACGCCCTGGCGCAACGCCTGCAATCGCCGGAGGCGACCGACCGGGCCAAGGCCATCTTCGGCTGTCTCCGTTACGAATCCGAGATGGTCCTGACCGCCATCCTGGACCTACTGGAACGCGAGGCCAGCGCCCGGGTCAGGGCCGTGGCGGTGGCCGCCGTCGGCGTGCTCGGCTCTTCCGCCGAGGTCGAACCGGTGAAGCGCTTCCTCGAGGATCCCGACGAGACCGTGCGAGCCGCCGCGGACGAGGCTCTTGTGAAGCTCGGCGAACTCGAGCCGATGCCGATACTGGGCCGCGCTCCCGCTCCCACGGCTCCAGCCCTGGCGCAGCGCCCTCCCCCGCCTGCCGCCTCGGAGACCGCTCCCCGCGCGCCGGTCGCGCTCGGCGGCCCGGCAGTCAACGCAGCCCCCTCCTCGCCGGGGCTTCCCGCTGCGGCCAGGCCCTCCGGCGCCCCGCTCAGCCCCTACCCCTTCCGGGGCCAGCCTGCCGGGAACGCCCGACCGCCCGCCGCTTCGGGCACGATGCCCTCGTCCATGAAGCTGGCCTCGCCCTTTGGCCGGCCGACCGACACCGGGCGCATGCTCGCCATCTCGAGGCCCCCCGTGGGGTTTCCGATGGCTGAACAGATGACCGCCGACGAGCGAGTCAAGCTCGACCGGCTGCTGTCATCCCTGAAGGGGGGAATCTGCTCCGAGCAGGAGAAGGGCCGGCTTGCGGAGCGGGGCGCCAAGTTCTACCAGGATCTCGCCGTGCGCCTGGCGCTGCCGGCGCTACCGATGGAGCCTGCCAGGGCACTGTTCTATCTCGCCGCGGGCAATCGCGAGGCCGCCGCCGAGGCCTTTCGCCAGACTCACCGGGAGCACCTCAGCCTGCCTCACGTCGCGAAGTTTCTGACGCAGGCGGTTTCAGAGGACGAAGCCCGCCACCTGCAGAGTTCGCCCGTCCAGATCACGGAGGACGTGAAGGGGCGCGATCTGTTCCCCCCCGAGATTCTCCAGGTCATCCTGAGCGCGTTGCGCGTCGGCCGCGGTCTGATGAACGAGCTGGACGTGCCGGAGCGCACCAAGCTCCGCATCAAGATCGACGAACTCAAGGACTACCTCGAGAAGGGCAACATCGAGGAGGGCCAGCGCTGCGGCCTGCTCCTCAAGCGCGAGCTGACGCGCCTGCGCTTCGCCGAGAAGAAGCCCAAGCACAAGTCCAAGGACTGAACCCGGCGCTCTCACCCCAGCCGCAGACCCGGCGGCACCACGTCGCCCAGCAGGGCGCCCTGTTCCGCCGCGCCCAGCTCGACGACCTCGGCGATCATCTGCACGTGACGCGCCGGCACGTCCAGTTGACGCAGCCGGTGCAGCACCTCGCGCCGCTGCCCCTCGCTCAGGTCGCGATACCGATCGCCGGTCCGCCGGGCGGCATGGGCAACGGCGAAGCTGGCCCTCTCCGGGTTGACGCGCACCAGCCGCATCAACCTCGGCACCCACAGCGTCACCACCGCACGGCTCACCGACTGGTGCACCGCACCGGTCACCGGCTGCCGCGCCGCCAGCCGGGCCATCACCCAGAACCCATGGTCGGGCGGCCGCTCGCCCTCGAGCAACGAGAGCATGCGCTCGCCCAGCTCCACCTTGACGGCCGGCTCGAGCCGCTCGAGCGTGGCGGCCAGGCGCCACATCTCGGCCTGGACTCCGGGAGTGGCGGCTACGCCCTGCATCTCGAGGCTCTTTCGATCTCCCAGCATCAGCGAGGGTTTGACGCGCTCGGCAAGCTTCGTTTGACGCACCGAATCGAGTCCCGGCGCCACGCGCCGCCACATCACCCAGTACGCCCGGTGGTTCCCCTCCTCGCGGCCGAAGCGCAGCTTCCCGCCGGCCAGCGACCATAGCCGATCGAGCCGGCTCGAGTCGAGCGGATCTCCAAACCCCGGGCGCAGACACCATCCGGTCAACTGCAGCCACTGCCTCTCGTGGGACGCTCCGCGACCGCGACCGCCCTGCATCTCGTCGAGCGTGCGCCACAACTCCCGGAGCAGCGAGGTGTCCCAGTCCTCGCGGGCCGTACCCAGCGCCTCCTCGAGCCGGCGCCGCAGCCCCTCGGGATCGCGCCCGAACCCGCGCCCCCCGCCGAACACCGCCCGCGTCATCGCCCTCGCCGTCTCCAGGACGTCGGCCTGCAGGGC
>CAZSVK010000377.1:0-5885 GCA_964610245.1 uncultured bacterium | reverse complement strand
GAGGTGTTCTGCCGCCGGTAGTTTCGGGCGATGCGGATCACCAGATACAGGTTGGCGAGCACCAGGCGGTGGACCGCCTCGTCGCTTCCCTTGGCTGCGTCGTGGGCGAGCTGGATCTCGTCTTCCCGGGTCAACCGGGGGTAGCTCACTGCGGCCTTCGCGTAGCTGGCGAGATGGGCTTCGCCTGCACCGCTGCGGGGGCTGTTGCTGACTCGGGCTGCTTGCATGGATTCGTGCTCCTTCTCTTGTGCGACTGGGGCTTCGTGGCTGAGGTCCGCCGGACCTTGGCGCCGAACCCCTGGCTTTGGCTGGCCTCTCTCAGGCAAGGGCCATGCCAGCGGCGCACTCGCACTGGATCGCCGCCTCCAGCGCACGCTTTTGTCTCACGGGCACGACGCCACGCGCGACCCGCCCGTTGAAATTCTCAACAGGCTGTCGCCCGATCCCCGGAAGGCCCAGCAGGACTGCCTTCTGCCCTTTCCGGCCGCGTTGTGTTTCTCAACACCCCCGCACCGCGCTGCCGGCAGGAACGCCTACGCCGTCATGAATTACAGCGCCGGGGCGCCGGTGGAAAGCGATTGATGGGCTCTCAGCGAATCGCCCAGCGCCGTCCGTTTCTCAGGAAGACGAGGTCGATCGCAGCGGAGAGTTCGGGCCGGGCGGCCCCTCCGGCCGCCTCGTAGGTTCGCAAGGCCTCGTCCAGCAGGTCCCAGTGCTCGTAGATGGCGCCCACCGCGAGCGCCCTGCCGGCCGACCCCGCCGGGAACTTGCGTTCGACGGCGGCCACATCCTCGCCGACCGCCTTCTTGCTCGCCTCGGGGAGCACGCGGAAGTAGGCCTTGCCGCTGCCTGGCCCGGCTGCTTGCGAATCCGACACGACCAGGAAGTAGTAGGCGCCCCGTTCCTCCGGGATCCGGGCCGCCGGCAGCTCCGCGCCGGGCGACGTCGTCAGGCCGGTCCACAGAACGCTGCCGTTGGCATCCGACAGCGTGACCCGGTAAGTCTCGACGCCGGACACGGCGGTCCAGACCACCTGTCGCGGGAACTCGAGAACGCTCGTGTTACGGGGGCGCGAGAGATCGATCCGGAACGACGGTAGCGCCCGGACCGCGCCGGCGTCGCTGAAGAGCCGCTCTCGGGTCAGCGCCAGCCGCGCGCGCTTGACCAGGGCGTCCCAGAGCCTGCCCAGTGCGCCGCTGGAGCGTCGGCCGCGAGGGGCCGGCTCGATCCGGACCGTCGCGGGCGCACGAACCGTCTGGCTGCGGGCGTCAGACCAGAACAGCACCGCCTCGCCGCCGGCCACGCGGACCACGTTCCCCGGCTCGAAACCCTGCCCCACGCGCGCGGGCCGCCATGGGCCGGCCGCGTCGGCCGCCGTCTCGACCGGACCGCTCGCCGACAGCAGCACTGCCGCGGGCTCGGCCCACCCCTGCGCGGCGGCAACGACCATCAGGCTCAACGCCACGGATAGCGTGCGATTCATCGGATGCCCCCTCCTCGAGGCGCTGGCTGTTCGTCGGCGCGACCCCGGACGCCGGCGGCTCAGCCGGACCGGGATGGATCCCCGCCCCGTCCGGGCGGTGGACGCACCAGCCTCAACCTGGGATCTCCATACATAACATAGGCGGACTGGGTCATCCAGTAGTCGCTGGCCGCGCCGCGGGCCAGGGCGAGCGCCTCGCCGGCGCGGTGACCCTCGAGCAGACGCCGGTAGAACGTCACGGCCAGGTTCGCCGCGGCCCGCGTCTCGATCATCCACAGACACCCCACGTAGAGCCTCACGCCCGACTCGCAGAAGACCGTCGGGAAGGACAACCGGGAGGCCAGTTCGGAGTCACCGCCGCTCTCGAAACCGGGGTCCGCCGCCGCGTGCCGGTTGGTCGCCCAGCCAGGCGAGATGCCCGAGCCACAGGCGTTGGCGAACACCACGGGCGGCATGCGCACGCCGCCGAGCACGCTTCGCAGGCCGTCCGCGCTCAACACTCCATCCGGGAACACGAACCCGGCGCTGCTCCGGCCGCCTGCCTGGAAGGCCGCGTGACCGCTGAAGTGGAGCAGATCGGTTTCGCCCAGGGCGAGCCGGCGGGTGACAGCCTCCAGGGTGGCGTCCGTGCCGGTCAGCAGCTCGACGCGCAGACCGTGGCCCGCCGGTATCCGGATCGAGCGCAGCGCGTCGGCCACCAGCTGAGCCTCTTCCCGGGCCGAGTTCAGCGGCTGCCAGACGGCTGGCAAGGGCGAGGGATCGGCGACGATGAGCGCGCACAGCTCGCGTTCCCTGTCCGGCGGCTCGGCGGGCTGCACGAGCCCGTCCTCCTGGACGATCGAGCGGCTCACCTGGAACCGTTCGGAGAGCGGCCTATCGCCCAGCGCGGCCAGCTCCCAGGGGATGCCCAGATCCCGATCGGCCAGTTCCAGGTGGAGCTGTCGGACTGGCAGCTCCTCGAGGATGCCCGCCAGTTTCGGAGAGAGCAGCACCGCCGACAGGGTCTGTCCCAGCTCGGACAGCTGGTCTCCGGGCGACACCTCGCCGGGCAGGCCCGGTCTCGCCCTGCCGAGGTCGAGCAGAAAGTCCTCGAGTTCCCGCTTCATCTGGAGGTGGTGCGCCGTCATCACCTCTTCCGTGAAGCGGCCGACCGTCGCGCCGGGTCCTTCGCCGACCCGGATCTGGTAGCGGTAGCGCAGGACGTGGCCGCCGGCCAGCGTCGACGAGTCGATGTGCAGGATGGCCAGGTCGGAGACCGGCTGGGCGCTCAGCAGCGCCACGACTCGACGCACCAGCGGCAGCCGCTGGATCGCCTCGGCGCGCAGGAGCACCGCCAGGACGAATCCGGCCACGCACGCCGCCGCGGCAACCGAGCCCGGCCAGACCACACCCGCCAGCAGCGTCAGCAGCAAGGCAGAGCCGAGGAGCCCCGCCGCTAAGGACAGGCCCAGCAAGGCCGAGAGCCAGCCCAGCCCGCTCCGGGCGAGGAAGGCCCCGCCGACCCCCGCGGCGAGCGCCAGCCCTGTCGTCAGCGAGGCCGGCGTTCTGCCGAGCGACCGGCCCTGCATCATCCCCGACACCGCGTTGGCGTGGATCACGGCCCCCGGCGCCCGGTCCATCGCCGTCGTGGAGAGCGGCGTCAGGAACCCATCCCCCACGTACCTGAAGCCCAGGTAGCCGACGAGGACGAGCTTGTCTCGAAAGAACGCCAGCGTTTCCATGGCCCGGGCGTAATGGGGCTCCTCCAGGAGTCGGACGGCGCTCGCCACCGGCAGAGCCCCCCGGCCGACCTCGTACCAGTCGATGAAATGGTCGTGCTCGCCGCCGGCTGGCGGAGATGCGCGGTCGGGACGCGACTCGGCCGGGGGACCGAGTTCCCGGTAGGCCGACAGACAGGCCGCTGCGAACGACGGCAGGCGCTCGAACCGGCCTGGCACACTCCTCACCACGCCGTCCCGGTCCAGCCAGAAGTTGGCGAACCCGGTGGCCCTCGCCGCCGCCTGGAACTCGGGCAGCAGGGGGACGGCGCGAGGCGCGGCGTCCGGGGCCTCGATCGCCCAGGGCAGCACGACCCGGCCGCACTTCCGGAGGGCCTCGGCCAGCATCCGATCGTCCTCGCCGGGCCTGGGCACGTCCAGCAGCACGTCCAGCGCGATCACGCGGGGGCCCAGCGAATCGAGGCGCGCCACCAGCTTCGCGAGCCATCCGCGGGAGCGGGGCCACGATTCCAGGTCGACCATCACCACGCTGGAATCCAGCGGACGACCCGCCTTCCACGCGATGCCGAAGTCGTCGATCGCGAGGCGGACCAGCGGAAAGCCCGCGGCCGCCACCAGCGCGAGCGTCCCGCCCAGGAGCCCCACCCACACAAGCACCCGCCCGGGAGTCGGCGGCAGACGAGCACTATCGGTTTCCGGCGCCACTGCTCGCCAGGATAGCAGGGCGTGAGCCGTGAGGCTCGAGGCGCGGGACCTGGCAGTGCGCGCCCCTCGCCGCCGGCCCTGACTCAGGAGGCGCCGAACAGGCAGAAGGCCGCCCAGTAGTAGGGCTCCCGGAACTCCGCGTCCGAGGCGATCGCGCGGGCCGCCTCGGCGAGCGCCTCGTCTCGGGGAACCCCCCGGAAGAGCGCCTCGTAGAAGCGTCCCATCAGCAGCGCGGTCGATCGGTCCGGCACGCTCCACAGTGACGCCACCACGCTCGGGGCCCCGGCCTGGAGAAAGGCCCGCGCCAGGCAGACCAGTTCGTCGCCGCGCGACAGGCGGCCCGAGGCGGTCTGACAGGCCGAGAGCACCGCCAGGCCGCACCGCAGCCGCAGCCCGAACAGTTCGTGCAACTCGAGCCGCCCGTCCGCGTTCCCGGAAGGCGCGAGCGCCAGGCCGGAGAACATCGGCAGGTCCGGCGTCATCAGGGCGTGACAGGCGAAGTGCAACACTCCCGCGGCCGGCGCGGCGCGAAGGACCGCCTCTTCGGTGGCGGCGGCGCCCTCCAGGACGACCGGCCTGGCGAAGTGGGCGGCCACCGCCCTCACCTCGGCCGTCGTGTTCGGAAGCGCGGGCAGCGACGGGCCGGCCGATGGCGCGCAGACCGCCAGCAGGCCGTCCGGGCGTCCCGGGAGGTCTCGCTTGCCCAGCTCGGCGAGCGCCGACAGGCTCGGGGCATAGGAGAGGGCGTGGCGCTCGATCAGAGGCCGGCCTCGCCGGTCGGCCAGGGCCTGGAACGGCACGTAGTGCAGGGCGTCGTGGGCCAGCACGATCAGCCGGCCGGTCCGCAGCTTCTCCTCGATCGGTCCCAGGAGCAGGGAGTACAGCTCGCGGGCCATCGGCTCGCAGGGGATACCCTCCTCGAGCTGGATGCGGAAGACCTCGGCCTTTCCTCTCAGTTCCTTCGTGGAGACCGGAAGCCTGGCCGTGAGGACCGTTCCGGCGTCGAGCAGGAAGACGCGGGCCTCGCGCTCGCCCAGGTGGTACACGAGGACCTGGCGGCCGGCGGGAAATGCCGCGAGCAGCTTCGCGACCGGCACTCGCGGCACGGAGACCAGGGAAGCCAGCCCCGGGCTCTGCGCGGCAATCCGCTCGAGCAGCCGATGCCGCTGCTCCCGCAGGCCGTTCAGCTCGCGCTCCGCGGTCCCGCCGCCGTCGCGCAGCGCCCCTTCCAGGCCCGCCGTCGCCGGGCCGCCGACCCCGGCTGCGGCGGCGCGGCTCAGCCAGGCGATGCGTTCGCCCAGCCGGCGGTCTTCCTCGAGCAGCCCGGAGGAAACGTCGGCTTTCATGTCGGGCCGGTGGAAGGAGACCAGGTCCAGGAAGGCCCGGGCCCGTTCCCGCTCGGCGAAGTCCAGCGCTTGCGCGGCACGGCCGTGGCCGGCGAGCAGCGCGATCGCTTCATCGTAGACCGAGAGGCGATCGCCTCCGCCGAGGAAGGACGAGCGGAACTCGGGGATCCTGCAGCGAACGTCGAGCGCCTCGACGGCGGCGGCAGCCTCGTCGTAGGCCCGGGCCGCGCCCTCGAGGTCGCCCCTGGCCGCCAGTACCCGGGCCCGGCCCTGCAAGGCCCTCCAGGTCACGTCCGGCAAGACGCGGGCGGCGCCCGGCGGGCGCTCCCCGGGCCGGAGGGGTGACAGCACGGCGTCGAACTCGCGTAGCGCCTCATCGTGACGGCCAAGCGAAGCGAGCG
The DNA here is from genome assembly GCA_964610245.1 of uncultured bacterium. Lineage (GTDB taxonomy): Bacteria > Muiribacteriota > UBA6191 > JACPRK01 > JACPRK01 > CAZSVK01. The sequence goes on along the minus strand of CAZSVK010000377.1, from coordinate 232 downwards.
CGAATCCACGTTCCACCGCTTCCGTCGAGGCGCCCAGCGGGTCGCCCGCCGCACGGAAGGCTGCCAGCGCCGACTCGTGGGCGGCCAGCGCGGCGGCAGCGTCGCCCCGCGTCTGCAGCACGAGGCCGCGGGCCGCGTCGGTCACGGCGTTGCCGAGGGGTTGGCCCGCAGCGGCGGAGATCCCAGGGAGAACGCGAGTCTGAAGCTCGCCAGGGGCCAGCCCAATCTTGGA
>CAZSVK010000376.1:0-5960 GCA_964610245.1 uncultured bacterium | reverse complement strand
GGCACCGGTCCTGGCAGGGGCCCGGGGACAGCGTCCCCGGCAGAACTCGTACCATCGCGGCTTCCCACTTTCTGCGCGCGCACCCGGTCGCTCGCGGGTGCATGTCACGCGGGCGGCGCCCGCGCTGGACTCCAGGTTGCCTCTCGGGAGCTTCGCTCCCGAACCCTCCCCGGGCCTCGACCGCTCGCGATCTGCGCGTCGGGTCAACGAGAGGGGCCGAGCGTTCTGACAACCTTCAGGAACCTCGAGCGCAGCAGCCTGAGCCCGCGCCGGGCGTGTCCGGCCGGATGGTATCGCCGGGCCTGCTCGAGCCGCTTCGCCCGGTAGCGCAGTTCCTCGCCGGCCTCGTCCCGGACAAGAGGCTCCCCGGCGCCGGCCCGGACCAAGACCGCGATCGGCGCGCCGTCGAGCCCGAGCCAACCGGCGGCACCGGCAGCCCCCAGTTCCAGCCAGTATCGACCGCCTTCACTCGGGGCAACGACCGTCAGCCGGGCGCAGCGCTGCTCTTGCAGACGGGCCAGGGGCACCGCCAGGACGGGCGGTCCCACACCCACTCCCCCGCTCCGATCGAGGGTCGACCATCTCCACGCCAGGAAGGCGCCGGCAGCCCACTCCGCGCGCACGTTCCCCGCCGTGCGCACCATCACTGCAAGTTCTTCGCAGGGGCTCACCACGTCGGGAAGCTCCTCGACGGCCGCGGACAGGCCGCAGGCGGGCTCGACGTCGGCAAGCTGGACATAGGTCGCGACCCCGAGCGACGAGAGCCAGCCCGCCTTTTCCTCGACCGCGTCCCACTCGAGTTCGTAACGGCCGGGCCCGGACGGAAGCTGCACCCGGGCCGTGAGGTGAACGGTCTCGCCCGGCCCGCACCCCTCGGACAGCGGCGTCCGCTGCCCGTCGAAGACCAGGTAGTCCGCCGAGTCTGCTAAACGCCAGTGATATGCCAGATTCAGCCGTCCCGGAGACCAGGCGAGCGAGCCGGCATTCTCGACGGAGACCGGCAGCTCGACCACGGCGCCGGCCTGCAGCCGGGGCAGGCGCATGGGCCCGTAGATCAAGTCGATCGAACGCCCGGCCGGGGCGGCCTCGGTGCCGCGCGAGGCACCGAGAAGCGCGTCCCAGGCGGCCATGAGCCGCGTCAGACGTGCATTCTGCGCCGACAGGCCGCGAGTGAGGGCGGTGAGGCGCTGCAACTCCGAGTGAATCAAGAGGCCGAGGCTCGCCCCCGGAACGCGAGCAGGGACTTCGTCGATCCAGTCGGCGGCGACCGTCTGCTTCCATCGGCCCGAGAAGAGCGCCCAGTTGGCGTCGTCCCGCAGGCCGCGGCCGGCCGTGCCGAATTCGAAGTGAACCCCGACCGCCTCGGCGCAGTAGAGCACCCGGCGGCCCGCCCGGCGAATCCGCAGGCATAGATCGATGTCCTCGAAGGAGTTCCGGAAACCCTCGTCGAAGCCGCCCAGGGCCTGGAACAACGGCCCGTCGACCAGCAGGCAGGCGCCCGTGACCGCCTGCAATTCCCCGGAGACGAGGGCCTGTTCCAGGCCGGCGGGATGTCCGCGGAAGCGATGCCTGGGCCGGCCGTCCCGGTCGAAGCCGATGCCGGCGTGCTGCAGCGTGCCGTCAGGGTACAGCAGCCGCGCGCCGACGGCGCCCCAGCCGGGGGTCGTGCCGGCGAGCGAGAGCATGGCCCCGATCGAGCCCGGCTCGAGGATAACGTCGTTGTTCAGGAAGAGGAGGCGCTCCGTGCGCGCTGCCGCGGCGCCGGAGTTGCAGCCGCGGGCGAAGCCCTGGTTCGTGGCGTGCCTCACTATCCGGAGCGCCTGGGGCGCGAACCGGGAGGCAAACCGTTCCAGCAACTCCGGCGTGCCGTCGGTGGAACCGTTGTCGACCACGATCGCCTCGAAGGGCGGCGCCTCCGCGGCAAGCTGCTCGAGGGCGCTCAGGCACAAGCGCGTGTAGAAGCAGCTGTCGCAGACGGGGATGACGACGCTCAGCACCGGTTCCATGGACATCGGCGAGCCAAGCGTAGCACGGCGGCGCACCAGGGCCGGAGGGCTCCCAAGGTCCCGGCAGAGTCTTCGAGAACCCGCATCGCTCTGTTATCGATACTACACGTTCATTCGATTCTTCTGGGGAGCGGTGGCCGCGCTCTGCCGTTCGGGCGCGAGCGGCGGCTTCGTCTCGCGAAACTCGCTGGCACGGCTGGTCTGGACCATGCTCAGGGCCGACGCGGCCGCGCTGGCCGGGGTGCCTCGGATGTGGCGAAAGCGGGCGGACGTACGGAGCATCCGCAAGCTCTCGGGCGCCCGGTTGCGGCAGTTGTTGAGGCGGTTTCGACCGACGTTGCGGGGGCTCTCTTTCGTCACGACGCCCGAGAAGTGAGAGACTGAGGCTGGCCTCACCCGGGGCCGGGCGACGGGGCCGGGCGACGGGGCCCGCCGCCGGCGAACTGTTCGAGGGCGCCAGGCACAGGCGCGCGTAGAAGCAGCTGTCGCAGACGGGGATGACGACGCTCAGCACCGGTTCCGTGGACCTCGGCGTGCCAAGCGCAGCATGGCAACACCGGGCGCCGGCTCCCTGCCCAGGCCGGCGTGTCTCACCGCCCCGGGGGTGACACCTGCTTGTACCAGCGCTCGTGCTCGATCGCATCGAGCAATTGCCGCGCGCTCTCGCGCCAGGTCAGCGGGCGAATGGCTCCGGAATCCGGTGCCTTGCCCTCACGGCGCAAGGCGAGCCACCGTTCGAGACTCGCCGCGAGGTCGCTCGACGTCAGGCCCCGGAAGTAGTGCGCGTGTTCGCCGGCCACCTCGCGGAAGACCGGAAGCTCTCGGGCGATGACGGGTAGGCCGTGCCGCGCCGCCTCGATCAGCGGCAAGCCGAACCCCTCGCCCTCCGAGGCCGCGAGCAGGGCCGTCGCGGCGCCGTAGAGTTTCACGAGCAGCTTGTCGGATGCGTCTCGCGCCCAGAACAGCCGCTCGCCCAGCCTTGGATGGCACCGGAGCCGGTCGGCCAGCGGCTGCACCATCCAGCCCTGCTTTCCCGCGATGACCAGGTTGAGCTCGTGGCCCGCCTTCCAGAGTTGCTCGAATGCGTCCAGCGCCTGGCCATGCCCCTTGCGAGGCTCGACGGTCCCCACCATCAGGAAGCTCGGGCGCGAACGCACGGCAGCCAGGAGCCGGTCGCCGTCACGCCCGGACCCGGCTCCCACGGGCCCCTGGGCAAACTCGACTCCCAGGTGAAAGTAACCTATCTGGAGCGTCGTGACGCGCGCGAGCCGGTTGGACACGGCCCACTGGTGCACCTCGTCTGCCACCGCGCGCGAGATGCAGATCAGGCCGTCGGCCACGGAGGCGACGGTGCGCAGGTAGCCGCCGAAGCTGTGCTCGGTGCCCGGGGGGAAGGCGCCCGGCTTCAGCACGGGCAGGATGTCGTAGACCACGAAGTAGATCCGGACCCCTCGGTCGTGCATCGACTGCAGGAGCAACCCGTTCTGGGCGGTGCAACTCTGGCAGAAGTCGAGTCCCAGGAAGAGGTCGCCCGGCCTCTGGCCGACCGGCCCCTCCGGCAGTTTCAGCTCGCGCTCGCCGAGCATCTCGAGCGTGAACCGGCAAGCGTGCCGATACGCGCGGCCCTGCCCTGGGCTGGCCACCGGTTCCACTCGACAGCCGGCCGGAGGTTCCCTCAGCAGCGCACCGAGCACACCTCGCACGACGCGTTGGATGCCGGTCCTGTCATCCACCCGGGCCATCGCCGAAACATCGACCAGCAACCGGCGGGGTGAGCCGGGAGGCAGCTTCGCGGCGACGGCTCTCGCGACCTCGGCCAGCTCCGGCAACGAACCGGAGGCCGGGCCCGCGTGTCGCGCGATCTCCCGGACCAGCTCGAGACAGCGCCCCCGGGAGCTGTGACGCGCGAGGTGCTCGACGGCGTCGAAGTACGCCTGGCCCCCACTCTCGAGCGAAGGCTGCAGGCGCGCGCAGGTCTTGAACAGCATCGGCACGACGCGCCAGTCGTCGGCGCCGCGAGGGCCGTACCAGTCGACCGCCAGTTGCCTGGCGGACTCCGAGTGGACGATCACGCCGACCGCGTCATCGACGACGCCCCTGTTGAGCGGATAGGTCCGGATGACCTGGTCGAGCCCGAGTCCGCGATGGCCGAGCAGGCCTTGGTAACCGTGCGACTCGTACAGGGCCCGCGAGAGAGCATCGCCGGCTCCGTTTTCGGAGGCCGCCCCGGCCACCAGCTGCGAGAGGAAGAAGTCGTGCAACACGACCGTACCCGGATGGCGCCGCAGCAACTCGAGCATGTGCCGATGAACGCTGGAGTTACCGAAGTGGTAGAGCACCCGGTCGAACTCCTCGGCGTGCCGATCGAACCAGCTCGGCTCCCGGAGCGGGAACTCGGCTGCCAGGGGAGTGCCGGCCCCTTGACCGGCCTCGGCGATCAGGACGATGTCGTAGAAGCGCGCCAGCTGTGGAACGAGCTGCGCTCCGTGGTCGGCGACAACGGAGCTGGCCGGCGGCAGCGGCGAGACGTAGGCCAGCCTGGGGCGCGAGCCGCCCGGCGCCGGACTGTTCCTTGGTGGAGCGCCGACCAGCTCCAGGGCGCGCTCGCGCCATGCCGCGCCGCCGCCCTCGGCGGTCACCGGAAGGCATCGCCTCAAGTCCTCGGCTATCCTCCGCTCCGAGGCCGGCAGCTCCTCGAAAGCCCCTTCCGGCGAAAGCCCCGAGGACCAGGCCCCATGCAGGCCCAGGATCGGGGCGAGCTTGCCCGCGACGGTCCGAACCAGCTCGCCGGCGATACGGCAGGGGGCCGTGTAGCGCCACGACCGGCTCTGCCTCAGCGCTTCGACTTGCAGGGCGAGGTTCTCGGCCCGGGCGCTGGTCGCTCCGGCGGCCTCGAGCGCCACGGCGACCCTGGCGCGCAGGCCCTCCAGTTCGCCCTCCAGGCTCTTCGCCGTGAGCCGCGCCTCGTGGAGAGCGATCGGCACGAAGTCGTCGCGGGCGTTGGGAGGGGCGACAAAGGCGGGCAGCAATTCCGGATGTTCGCCGGCGACGTAGAAACGATTGATGCCATCGAAGAGGACGAACCGGTAGCCGTTTCGAGCGATCGGTTCCTCCGCTGCCTCGCGCGTCGCGTCGGGACGGCCGGGCGTCGTCGCCCCGACGACCACGACCCAGGGTCTCCAGCGCGTGAAGTCCATGCCGAGCAGCACCTCCTGCTGTCTGCCCTCCACATCCACCTTCAGGAAGTGGATGTCGGCGTGGACGTGTTCCTGGCAGACGCGGGCCAGGGTGGTGCCGCCAGTCTCGGCCCCGAGCGCGACGGCGAGATTGACGTCTCTCGGACGGTGCTGAACCAGGGCCCGGTGCAGGACAGGCGAAGGCTCGACGTTGATGCCGTGCCAGCCGGCGTCGTAGAAGCCCTTGGTGACGGACCCCTCGACGGGATGGCTGGCGCCGGCGTCGAGGTAGAAGCCGTTCTCGATGTGGCCCAGGGCGCGCCAGAGCAGCACATCCTCGAAGTTGACCGCGTACGAGATGAAACGGCTCATGAACTCCGGCGAGCAGACCCGGTCGGGACTGGCAACTCGACGACGCGGAGCCGCCGTGCCCAGCACGATAGCGTATGCGTCGGACCGAGGGAACCATGCCCCTGCGAGCGGGGTGCGGCCACCGGCCGCGGGGGCCGCGTCAGGAGCGGGATCGCGCCGCTTGCAGCCAGGGCGACGGCGCGCTAGCATGTGGCCCCTTTCCCGATGCCTTCCTACGGAACCTTCATACCCGCGGCGCGCCCGGCTGCGGGGCGTCACGTCGGCATCGACGCCCTGCAGCTGGTCTTCGGCGTATCCGGCGGTGTGGAGACCTATGCCGACATGCTGGTCTCGGCGCTGCTGGACGCGGACAACCGTGTCACCCTGATCTGTGACGCCCGCCAGCTGCCCGTTCTGCGCGAGCGTC
>CAZSVK010000375.1:0-5970 GCA_964610245.1 uncultured bacterium | reverse complement strand
GCAGGGGCCCGGGGACAGCGTCCCCGGCAGAACGCGTACCAGCGCGGCTGCCCACCTTCCGCGCGCGCACGCGGGCATCACGCCGGGGCGGACAGCACGCATCCGTACGGTTACAATGATAGAAGTAGCACGCGGACGTCCTCTCGCCCGGGGCAAGCTCGCAGTGGTGGCAGCCCAGGCAGGGGACCGGCGCTGGCCAGCCCTGCGATTTCCGCCGACAGGTCACCAACGACGGGTCACAATCTTGCTTGCCCCTTCCCGAGACCGATGAAACGCCTCTCAACTTCGCCAGTTCTCTGGATTCTCCTCCTGACGCTGGCCGCGACCGGGTGCACCGGGGGCGGCGGCGGGGGCAGCGACTCGACTCCGAGCACGCCGACGGCGCAAGCGGCCACCGTCGGCGGCACGGCGGTGAAGGGAGCGTTCGCCGAGGGCAGCCCCGTGACCCTCTACAGGCTGTCGAGCGGGAGACTGGGGCCGGTGGTGGGCTCGGGCAACACCACGAGCGGCGGGCGGTTCAGCATCCGGCTGAGCGACGCGAGCTACACGGGCCCGCTGCTGATGACGGTCTCGGGCACCTTCGCCAACGAGGCGGGCGGCACCGACACGATCGCGGCGAGCGCGCCGTTGTTCGCCGCATTGCCGCTGCTGACGGCACGGCACAACGTATCGGGGCTGGTGATCACGCCGCTGACCGACCTGGCCTACCAGCTCGCCAACGGGCGCGGAACGCTGACCCAGTCCGCGCTCGAAACGGCTGCCGGGGAGATCGGCGGCCGCTTCGGCATCGCCGACATCCTGTACACCCTTCCGACCGACCCGAGCGGGCAGTCGGCGGGAGGCGACTCGGCGGAGCTGCGCTACGGGTTGCTGCTGGCAGGGCTCACCCAGCAGGCGCGCACGAAGGGCGTGTCGGTCGAGTCGCTCCTGCGCACGCTCGAGAACGACGCCTCCGACGGCACGCTCGACGGCAACGCCTCCTCCCCGGCGATTCCCGGCTACACGGCCAGCGTGTTCGGCACGGCGCTGGCGACCGGCATCGACCTGTTCTTGTCGGGCCCGACCAACGGGACGACGCTCACCTCGGCGCCCCCGGCGCTGCGGACGCAGCTGACGCGGGCCTATCTCGTGCTGGGGAGGCTGACGCTGCCCCTGGCGGCGGCGCGGGGCCAGAACCTGGTCGCGACCCTGCAGGTCACGAACACCGGCGGCAACCCGGCCCGGCTCGATCGGGTACAGCTCATCCCGAGCCAGGCGGGGCTGACGGTGACCACGGACGCGGGCAACGCCGGTTCGCTGGCTGCGGGCGCGACCGCAACGTTGAGGTTCACCCTCGCCGTGGCGGCCGACGCTCCGGCGGGCAATCCGACGCTGCGGGCCGAGGTCGCGGCGACCGACCTGGTGACGGGGCTGAGCGCCGGGGCGGTGCGGGCGGACGCCGGCACGCTGCCGATCCAGGAGCCCTCTTCGCTGACGGTCAGCGCGCTGCAGATGATCGGCACGGTACCCCAGGGAGGTAACTTCGACGTTGTGATGCCGGTGACCAACTCCGGCGGGACCGCGGCCCGCATCCTGGCGGCGGGGCTGGTCTTCAGCCAGAGCGGTTTCACGGTGACGACCGACGCGGGCAACTCGGCGACGATCGAGCCGGGCGAGACGGTGGGGCTGCGATTCCGGGTGGTGGCGACCAACGCGGCGCCGCTGGGGGTCACCCAGCTCGACGCCCAGGTGCTGGCGCAGGACGTCCTGGGCGGAACGACGGGGCTGGCCGAGCGCCATCTGGCGGGGACGATCCGCGTCCTGTCGCCGGCGACGCTCTCCATCGGCACGTTCACGGGCCCCGCCTCGGCGGTACAGGGTCAGACGGTGGTGATCGGCCTGCCGGTGACCAACAGCGGCGAGGCCGCGGCCACGATCCAGGGGGTGAGCCTGGGATTCGGCAGTACCGATCTGACTGCGCGCGCGATGTCGGGCAATCCGAGTTCGATCTCGCCGGGCATCACGAGCAACTTCCGCTTCCAGGTGACCGCTGCGCCCAACACGGCGGGGCGCGTCTTCGTCGCCTCGGCCGCCGTCCAGGCGATCGACGCGGCGACCGGCCTGCCGCTGACGATCACCCGGGCCAACGCCGGCACCCTGGTCATCCTGCGGCCCGCCGCGGTGACGGTGACCGCCCTGGCGCTGCCGTCGCCGGTGAGCGTCGGGCAGAGCTTCACGGCCACGGTGTCGATCTCCAACACGGGCGAGTCCACCGCTGACGTCGGGCTCGTGCAGGTGAGCTTCGACGCGACCGGCGTCAACTCGGTGGCGGCGGTCTCCAACCCCGGCAGCCTGACGCCAGGCCAGACGGGGACGTTCCGGGTCACGGTCGTCGTCAGCAGCGCCGCGGCGCCGGGCCAGGTCCACGGCTCGGTCACGGTGGTGGCGACCGATCGGCTGTCGGGCGTGGACGCCGGCAGTTCGGCCCAGAACGTCGGCGTGACGACGGTGCAGACGAAGGCCACGCTGGCGGCGATAGGGCTGCTGATGCCGGCACGGATCTCGAAAGGGCAGTCCTTCACGGCGACGTTGACCGTGCAGAATGCGGGCCAGGCGGTGGCGCGAGTGACCGCGGCGAGCCTCACCTTCTCGAACCGGGCGATCGTCGCCACTCCCCGGGGAGACAACCCGGGAACCGTGCCCGGTCTCGGGACGGCCAATCTGGTCTTCGACGCGACGGTCAACGCGGCCGCGGTCAGCGGTATCTCGACCGCCGGAGCGACGCTCTCCGGGCAGGATGCGAACAGCCTGGCGCCCATCGTGGCGAGCGCTCCGGACCTGGGCCGCACGCTGATCGTCGAGACGCCGGCGGCGCTCACGGTCGGGCCGGTCTCGGGCCTGACTCGAGTGAGCCAGGGCCAGACTTTCACGGTGACCGCGTCGGTCCGGAACACGGGCGAGGCCGGCGCCGAGCTGCAGGGCGGAACGCTGACGTTCAGTAACCCCGACGTCGGGGCGAGCCTCACGGGGCCGTCGCCGCTGCCTCTGCTGGGGGCCGGCCAGGGCGCGACGCTGTCGTTCCTGGTGACTGCGGGGGCCACCGCCGCGCCCGGCACCGTCACGGCCGTCCTCGAGGCGTCGGCCCGGGACACCAACTCGCGGTTGACCGTCCGGGGCAGCCGGACCAACGCGTTCACCCTGGTGGTCGACACTCCGGCCAACGTCTCGGTGCGCACCCTGTCGGCCACGACCAATGTCGTGAGCCAGGGCCAGACCTTCCAGGTGGCTGCGACGCTCCAGAACTCGGGCACCGCCACGGCAATCGTCACGAGCGTGGGCCTGGAGCTGGGCGCCGGAGGGATGACGGCGCCGGTCTTCACGGCCTCGAGGAGCGTGACGGGCGGCAGCCTGACGACCTACACCTTCTCGGTCTCGGTGCCGCTGACCGCGACCGCCGGGGCGATCCTGATCGGCACTCGGGTCTCGGCACGCGACGCCAACAGCGGCAACTCGCTGACCGTGCCCCAGGCGATCTCGCGCCCGACCGTCACGGTGCAGACGCGGGCTGCGCTCAGGATCACGTCGATGGTCTTCGGCCGGGCCACGCCGACCCTGACCCAGGGGCAGTCGACCAGCATCTCGGTCACCTTCCGCAACGACGGCCAGGCGGCCGCCAGACTCACCGGGGCCCAGTTGCTGCTCGACCGCCCTCTCCTCGCGGTGTCGCCCCAGCCCGCGTCGGGCAACCTGGCGGGCAGCGCCAGCCGCACCTTCGTCTTCCCTGTGCAGGCCTCCTCCACGGCGACGGGCGTGGTGACGGTCAACGGAGACGCGACCGCCTTCGACGGCAACAGCGGCGCCTCGGTGCCGGTGACGCGGGGTTCCACGCTGACCGTCACGGTGCAGCGCCCCGCGCAGCTCGTGCTCGAGGCGATCACCCCCCAGCGGTCGACCCTTTCCCTGGGCCAGACAATCTCGGCCACGCTCGTGCTGCGCAACTCGGGCGAGGCCGCACTGACCATCACCCAGGCGGCGCTGGTGCGCGACCTTCCGCGGGTGACGCTGACGACCTTCGCGGGCTCGGTCACACTGGCGGGGGGCCAGGGCTCGGGCAACTCGCTGTTGATCAACTTGACCGGCGTCTCGGTGGGCCAGGTCCGATTCGCCACCGCGACGGTGACGGCGACCGAGAACAACACCGGCCGCGCCGTGCAGCTCGTCAACGGCCTGGCAACACCGGCCTCGGTCACGGTGCAGGAGAGTGCGGGCATCCGGATCGTCGCGGCGCAGCTCCCGGCGACCGTCTCCCGCGGGCAGACCTTCAGCGTGACGGCCACCATCGCCAACACCGGCGAGGCGTCGCTGCGGTTGACGACGGTCTCGGCCGGGTTCGACGTCGTGCCGGCCCTGACCACGGCGCTGGTGCCGCCGCTGCCGGGGCCGATCGGCAGCTACACGACGGCCACGGTCCGGTTCACCGTCACGGTTCCGTCCGGCGCGCCGACGGGCGTCGCCCACCTGCGGGTCGACGCCACCGGCGTCGACGACAACACGGGCACGCCCGACCTCAACGCTACGCCGTACTTGGCCGGGCAAGTCACGGTGCAGACGCCGCCGAGCCTGGTCATCCAGCCCCTCATCAAGCAGTCCACCGCGAGCCGCGGTCAGACCTTCACGGTGACGATACCGGTGCGCAACAACGGCGAGGCCACGGCACGCATCACAGGCGCCACGCTGGTCTGGCGGTCGCCCAGCCTGACCTCGTCGGTGGCCGCGGGCAACCTCACCACGGTCGCGGCCGGGCAGACGCGCAACTTCCGGATGAACGTCACCGTTTCGTCGACCGCCCCGCTGGGCGCCCAGACGTGCGTGGCCACTGTCACGGCCGTCGACTCCAACAGCGGCTCGGCGCTGGCCCCCATCACGTTCAACTCGCTCGACCCGACGACCATCCAGGTGCCCGCGGCCCTGTCGATCCTGAGCTACCGCGGTCCCGCCCTGGTGAGCCAGGGCCAGACCTTCACCGCAACGGTGGGGGTCAAGAACACGGGCGGCGCCAGGGCCCGCATCCGCGATGCCGTGCTGACCTTCTCGCGGCCGGGGTTGTCCGGGTATCTTTCCAACCCTCTCACGCCCACCTACGTCGATGCCACCGCCACCACGACGACCGTGCTCTCGTTCGCCTGTTTCGTCGACCCCATCGCCCAGACGGGCGTCTCCAACATCGACGTCACGGTCAGCGCCAACGACGCAAACGGGGAACTGCTCGACATCACCGCCCTCCGGGCCGGCGTCGGCACCGTCACGGTGCAGGTCCCGGCGACGCTGCAGCTCGTCAGCCTCGGCACGCCGGCCAGCATCTCGCAGGGTCAGACCGTCTCGGTCTCGCTCTCGGTGCGGAACACGGGCGACGCGAGGGCCGTCCTCGATACCTACTTCCTCAGGCTGGATCCTCTGAAATTCAGTTCGTCGGCCAACGCGTCGAACCCCACGAGCATCGCCGGAGGACAGACCGCCAGGCTCTACTTCAACCTGAGCTGCGCGGCCGGGGCGACGCCGGGCACGACCGGCGCCGGGGCGGACGTGGCGGGCCACGACCAGAACAGCAACACGCTGCTGGCGGTCGCCAACTATGCCATGACCCAGATCGTCGTGCAACGTCCGCCCGTGATCTCGCTCGGAGACCTCTACGATCCCCCGGCGAGGGTCTCCCGCGGGCAGATCCTGCGGTTGAGGGTCCCGGTGACGAATTCGCCCGACGCCGCCGTCGCGCTGTTCAACGGCCCCACGCTGACCGGCTACTCCGGCGGGATCTCGGCCGTCACGACGCCGCCCACGCCGAGCGCCGTCAACAGCGGCCAGACCACGTATCTGGTGTTCCAGACGACCATCTCCGAGAGCGCTCCGCTGGGCAACAGCTTCCTGCGCTGCACCCTGCCGTACATCGACCGGAACACCGGCGTGGCCACGGGCACCGCCCAGAAAGACCCG
>CAZSVK010000374.1:0-6050 GCA_964610245.1 uncultured bacterium | reverse complement strand
CCCGAACGGCCGTTCCAACGTGAAAAAGCGGTGCCGTTGTGCTATCCTTCGAGATCTCGCGCGGTCCGGAACCTGGGCCGCGAGGCAGGTTGCATGACCCATGCACCCCGGGCCGGTCTGACCGGTACGAGGCGCCGGGGAGGCTGAAGAGGGACGATGACTGCAGGCAGCAAGCACAGGACCGAGCAAGAACCGAAGCAAGAGAAGCCGAGCCTGGTGAACAAGCTGAAGAAGCTCGGCTCGACCTTGGCGCTGAAGGCCGACCTCCTGCAGACCCACAAGAACCAGGGCAGCCGCAAGCACGTGCAGCGGCTCTACAATATCTTCGCGCCGCTGTACGACCTGGTCTGGCCGAGCATGAAGGACTACCGGGCCTGCGCCTGCCACGTCCTGGACCAGTCGGCCCATGCGGGGCACCGGATCCTCGACGTCGGGACCGGCACCGGCATCCTGGCCCTGCAGGCGGCCGACCGCGGTCTTCCGGTGGTGGGCTTCGACCTGCATCCGAAGATGCTGGCCCAGACGCACAAGAAGGCTGTCAAGGCGAGCAAGAAGAACCCCAAGGTGACGGAGCAACTGCGGCTCTGCCAGGGAGACGCCACCATCCTGCCGTTCAGAGAAGGCGCCTTCGACGTGGTGATGTCCGGCTTCATGCTGGTGCACTTGTCTCGAGACCAGCGCATCGCCGCGGTGCGCGAGATGCGCCGGGTGCTGCGCCCGCAGGGACAGGTGGTGCTGCTGGAGAGCCGGGGCGAGCTGACGAAGCGCTACGACACGAAGGAACAGTGGGAGCGCATCCTGCGCGACCTGGACCTGGTCGAGGCCCGCTTCGACGATATCTACGACGTTTACCGCGTCATCTTCGCGCGCAAGCCTTCCACGAACGGGCACTGAGCCCGCTCTGAGGCTCGAGGTTCGGGGAGAGACCGGCCGACGGCAACTCGACTCGTCGCGTTCCGCGATCGGTTTCGAAGGGTGTTGACCAGCGATCGCCAATCCCAGCGACATCCAGTCCTGGAGCTTGGCCCTGACGGTGGGCACCGAGCTGGTGGCCTGCATTCTCGTCGGGGCTGGCGGCGGTTACGCGCTCGACTACTGGGCCGGTTCGTCGCCGGTGGCGATGGCGGCGGGCACGCTGCTCGGCATGCTCGCGGGGTTCGTACAGCTCTATCGAACGGTCCGAGGGCTCGAGGGAGGTAACGGTGGCGTTCGCTGACTCGCGGCAGCCGGAGGCTCCCTCCCCGGATGCCGGAGCCGGGGCTGCAAGTTCCGAGCCTCCAGCCCCGGTCTCCGAGCCGGACACGGCTGTCTTCGATGCGCTCTGGCCGGGACTCGTGCGTTTCCTGTGGACCCGCAGTCTGGCGCTGCTGGCGCTCGGGCTGATGGTGATGGCGCTCACCCGCGCGTGGTCGGGGACGCGGGCGGGCGGGCTTGCGCTGGGCCTGGCCACGGGGCTCGGGCTGCTGGCGTTGCTGGGCCGGGAGGTGCGCAGGCTGGTGCTGCCGCGGTCCCGGGGGTGCCATCCCCGAGGGACGGCGTATCTTGTCTTACTCAAGTATCCGGTGCTCGCGATCCTCCTGTACCCGTTCTTCGCATACGAGCTGGTAGAGCCAATCTTCTTTTTAGGTGGTTTCTCGGTGGTGCAGGCAGTTTTTTTGTACAAAGCTGTTGACTCTGCTCGTGACGTGGCTCACATTCATCATCTCGCGAAAAGCCCTCGGGAAGCGCCCGGGGCGAACGTTCAACGCTAGGGCCGGGTAACGGCCCGGGAATCGACTGGAAGAGGGACCGACTTGTCCGCGCTCTATGCATCCGAGATAGCCCACGAGGCGGCCGGGGCCGCTCAGGGGGCCGCCGAGGCCGTCGAGCACGTGGGGCATGCCTGTGGCCACCACGAGGGGACGTGGCTTCACCTCGGGGTCCACCTCACCGGCCTGCCCGACTACATCCTGGTGACCTGGCTGATCCTGGCGGGTCTGGTCACGCTGGCCTACCTGGGGGCGCGAAAGCCGCACTTGGCGCCCCGGGGGCTGCAGAACGTCCTCGAATACCTCTACGAGTCGCTCGACAACTTCGTCTGCGGCATCATGGGGCCCCGGGGAACGGCCTTCACGCCGCTGCTGGGCACGATGTTCCTCTTCATCCTGTGCATGAACCTGGCGGGTCTCGTGCCGGGGCTGCTGTCGCCGACGGCCTATCTGAACACCACCGTTGCGCTCGCGCTGACGACCTTCCTGGCGGTGCAGTACCACGGTGTGAAGGCGCACGGCCTCAAGGCCTACCTGGCGCACTTCATGGGCGAGCCGCTGTGGCTCGCGCCGCTGATGCTGCCGGTGCACCTGATCGGCGAGGTGGCCAAGCCGCTGTCGCTGGCGATCCGCCTCTTCGGAAACATCTTCGGAGAGGACAAGGTGATCATCATCCTGGTCGGGTTCTCGCCGGTACTGCTGTTCGTGCCGCTACCGATCCAGTTTCCGATGATGCTGTTCGGAATCTTCACCAGCTTCGTGCAGGCCCTGGTCTTCACGATGCTGACGACGATCTACCTCACGGTGGCCACCGCGCACGAAGAGCACGGCGAGGGCCACGAAGATTCCCATCCCTCAGACCATCACTCCTGAACCTTCACCTCACCATCAACCCCCGAGGAGGACAGACCCCATGAATTACTTCATCGCCATCGCCATCGCGGCCGGGTTCGGCCTGCCGATCGCCGTTCTCTCCGCCGCCCGCGCCCAGGGCACCGCCGCCGCCGCCGCCCTGGAGGGCATCGCCCGCCAGCCCGAGGCCGCCGGCAAGATCCAGCTCGCGATGATCATCGCCCTGGCCCTGATCGAATCGCTGGTCATCTACGCGCTGCTGATGTTCTTCATGCTCTACGGAAGCCTTCCCTCGAAGCAGCAGATGCTCGACCTGGCCAACAAGGAAGCAGCCATCAGCACCCCCGCGGCCCAGCACTGAAACGCGAGCGCCATGACACGGAGAGGAGCCTGAGTCGAAATGCTCGACAACCTGGCAATCAACGGCAGAGACCTCCTGGTCCAGATGGGCGGTTTTCTGCTCCTCTTCTGGCTTCTTTCGCGGTATCTCTTCAGCCCCCTGTCGCAGGTCATCTCCGAGCGCGAGCATCGCATCAAGGAGAAGATGGACGAGGCCGAGCGGAACTCTCTCGAGATGCAGGCGATGCGTGACGAGTATCAGCGCCGCATCGCGGCGATCGAGACCGAGTCTCGAGACCGCATCCAGTCCGCGATGAAGGAAGCGCTGGCCGCCAAGGACCGGCTGCTCGAGGAGGCCCGGGTGGAGGCCGAGAAGCTGCTGGAGCGCGGGCGTGAGGAACTCGTCCGAGAGCAGCAGAAGGCGATGGTCGAGACCCGGGACCAGATCGTCGATCTGGCCATCCATTGCGCCGAGAAGCTCATCGAGAGGAACATCGACGAGAAGGCCCACCGGGCCATGATCGACGACATCATCGAGCACGGAGTGAGAGCTTCATGATTCCGCTCTCCCTGACGCACCGCTATGCCCGGGCGCTCTTCGAGACCGCCCGGTCGACCGGCAAGACCGATGCGGTCGCCGAGGATGTCGTGCTCGTCGACGAGACGCGCCGCACCTCCCCGGCGCTGCTCGAGTTGCTGCGTCACCCGCGTCTCACGCAGGACGACAAGGAGCGGCTGCTGCGCAAGGCCTTCGAGGGCCGCGTGCAGGAGGTCACCCTGGAGTTCCTGTTGCTGCTGCTGAAGAAGGGCCGGTTCGAGATCCTGCCGCTTCTGGCGAAGGCGTTTTCGAGGCTGCTCGAGAGCTGGCGCAACCAGCTCACGATCCAGGTCGTTGCGGCCTTCCCGTTCACGGAGCACGAGCGGAACTTCCTGAAGGAGAAGATGGGCAGCCTCATCGGGCGCCAGATTCTGCTGGAAGAGCGAGTCGAACCGGGCCTGCTGGGTGGAATCGTCATCCGGTTCGGCGACAAGCAGATCGACGGTAGCCTGCGCAGTCATCTGCAGAAGCTGCGGACCGAGCTGAAGGAAACTCGGGTGGTGGCCCCCAGGGCCTGACGGCACCGGTGTCCGGGCGCGCGGCGAGCGGCCCGACACTGCCGGCCACCCAGGAACAAGATCACGGAGCAAACCGATGGCAACCAGACCCGAAGAAATCACGGCGATCCTCGAGAAAGAACTCGCGCAGTACAAGAAGGATCTCCACATGATCGACGTGGGGATCGTCACCGAGGTCGGCGACGGCATCGCCCGCGTGTACGGCCTCGAAGGGGCCATGTCGGGCGAACTCCTCGAGTTCCCGGGCGGCGTGTACGGCATCGCCCTGAACCTCGAAGAGGATAGCGTCGGCGTTGTCGTGCTCGGCTCCGACGGCCACATCCGCGAAGGCGACCAGGTCAAGACGACCGGCCGCATCGTCGAGGTCCCCGTGGGCGACGCCCTCATCGGGCGCGTCGTCAACGCGCTGGGCGTGCCGATCGACGGCAAGGGCCCCGTGGTCACCGACCAGCGGCGCAAGATCGAGCTCAAGGCGCCCGGCGTCATCCAGCGCCAGCCCGTGAAGGAGCCGCTCGAGACGGGGCTCAAGGCGATCGACTCGATGATCCCCATCGGCCGCGGCCAGCGCGAGCTGATCATCGGCGACCGCCAGACCGGCAAGACCGCCATTGCGCTCGACGCGATCATCAACCAGCGCGACACCGGCGTGCTCTGCATCTACGTCGCCATCGGCCAGAAGCAGTCGACGGTGGCGCAGGTCGTCGACACGCTCGAGCGGTTCGGCGCGATGAAATACACGGTGGTCGTCAGCGCGACCGCCACCGAGCCGGCCCCGATGCTCTACATCAGCCCGTACACCGGGGCCACCGTGGGCGAGCACTTCATGCTGCAGGGCCGTCACGTGCTCATCGTCTACGATGACCTGTCGAAGCACGCCAACGCCTACCGGCAGATGTCGCTGTTGCTGCGGCGCCCGCCGGGCCGCGAGGCGTTCCCCGGCGATATCTTCAATCTGCATTCGCGGTTGCTGGAGCGCGCGGCCAAGCTCTCGAACGAACTGGGCGGCGGTTCGATGACGGCGCTGCCAATCATCGAGACCCAGGCCGGAGACGTCACCGCGTACATCCCGACCAACGTCATCTCGATCACCGACGGCCAGATCTACCTGGAAGGCGACCTCTTCTATGCCGGCATCCGGCCGGCCGTGAATGTCGGCCTCTCGGTGTCGCGCGTCGGTTCGGCCGCCCAGAGCCACGCGATGAAGGAAGTGGCCAAGCGGCTCAAGCTCGACCTGGCGCGGTACAACGAGCTGGCGGCCTTCGCGCAGTTCGCGAGCGACCTCGACAAGGCGACGCAGGCCGAGCTGGCCCGCGGCGAGCGGATGGTCGAGGTGCTCAAGCAGATCCAGTATCAGCCGAAGTCGGTGTGCGATCAGGTGCTGATCATCTTCGCGGGCAACCAGGGCTTCCTGGACGACGTGCCGGTCGACCAGGTCGCGCGGCTGGAGCGCGAGATGCTCGACCATCTGCACCAGCGGTTCCCCGAGCTCACCGGCGAACTCGAGAAGAGCAAGAAACTCACCGACGAGCTGGCCAAGCGGGTCACGTCGGCCATCACCGATTTCAAGGCCAACCACTTCAACAAGGAAGCCCCCGCCAGAGCGGCGGCGCCCGTCGCCGAGGCGGCAGCGCCGGCGCAGGCCCAGGCTTCGGCATGAGGTGAGCCCGAGATGGCATTGAGCCCCCGGGCCGTGCGTCGCAAGATCCGCACGGTCAAGAACATCCAGAAGATCACGTCGGCCATGAAGATGGTCGCCGCGGCGCGGTTGAGGCGCGTCCAGGAACGCGTCACCTCCGGCAAGCCCTACGCCCGCAAGATGAAGGAACTGGTCGAGACTCTCGGCGCGCAGGTGCAGGGAATCGCCCATCCGTTGCTGGTGGCGCGGCAGCCGCGACGCAGCCTGGGCGTGATCGTGATCGCTGGCGACAAGGGGCTGTGCGACAGCTACAACAACAACATCCTGCGCAAGGCCCAGACGTTCATCGACGCCCAGGG
>CAZSVK010000373.1:0-6059 GCA_964610245.1 uncultured bacterium | reverse complement strand
ACGCCATCAAGGCCGGCTACAGCTTGCTGCAGGCGATGGACATGATCTCGAAGGAGTCGCCGCCGCCGATGGGCGAGGAGTTCAAGCGCATCATCCGGGAGGTGGCCTTCGGCGTCCCGGTGGAGGAAGCGTTGAACGCTTTCAAGGAACGCATCCCGAGCGAGGACCTCGACCTGATGGTGACGGTGGTGCTGATCCAGCGCCAGATCGGAGGCAATCTCTCCGAGATCCTCGACAAGATCGCCCACACCATCCGCGAGCGAATCCGCATCCGCGGCCAGATCTCGACCCTGACCGCCCAGGGCAAGATCTCGGGCACCATCATCGCCGGCATGCCGATCGGCCTCATCGGAGTGCTCAACTACATCAATCCCGGTTACATCTCCCTGCTGTGGTCCTACACCCCGCCGGACAACTCCTGGCACAGCTGGTACATCCTCATCGTGTGCGGTCTGATGGCAGTCATAGGCTTCATGGTCATCTTGAAGATCGTGAACATCGAGGTCTGAGCAGGCGCAACCGGGCCTGGCTCACGGCACCACCGCCTTCGCAACCGCGCGTCTAGTTTGAAGAACAAACGCCCATGCTCAAGCTGATCTTCCTGGGAGTCATCGCCTACGCCGGCGTCTACGCCATCCTCTACCTGATGGGTGGCGACGACAAGGAAGTCCGGGACCGCCTGGACAAGCTCGACTCGATCACGTCGACCGCCGAGGACAAGTCGGCGATCATGTTCAACGAAGAGCTGCAGAAGCCCTTCTCGGAGCGCATCCTGATGCCAGTCGTGCGCTCCTTCTCGAAGGTGCTCACGAAATCGACCTCGAGCGACTTCGTGGGCCAGCTGCAGAAACAGCTGGCCCAGGCCGGCTATCCGGGCGAACTCAAGCCGCAGGAGTTCTTCGCGATCCAGGTGATCGTGTTCGTGGTCTGCTTGCTGTCCTCCATCGGCATCTGCGCGATGTGGGTCCGGGGCAACTTCATGCTCGCCCTGCAGATCATCGGCGCCGGCGCCATCTTCGGCATCCTGATGCCCCGCCTGTGGTTGAGCCGGCGCATCAAGGACCGCCAGCACCTGGTGCAGCTGCAACTACCCGACATCATGGACCTCCTGACGGTGAGCGTGGAGGCCGGTCTCGGCTTCGACGCGGGCCTGGGCAAGGTCATCGAGAAGATGAAAGGGCCGCTGCCGGACGAGTTCCGGGTGATCCTCCGGGAGATCCGGGTCGGCAAGACCCGCAAACAGGCCCTGCGCGACTCGATGGATCGCATCGGCGTGACCGACGTCGAGGCGTTCTTCAGCGCGGTCATCCAGGCCGAGCAGCTCGGCGTCTCTCTCGCCAAGGTGCTGCGCGTGCAGTCCGATCAGCTCAGGCAGAAGAGACGCCAGCGCGCCGAGGAACAGGCCCAGAAGGCCCCGGTGAAGATGATGTTCCCGCTGGTGCTCTTCATCTTCCCCGTCATCCTGATCGTGCTGCTCGGGCCGGCCATCATCCGCGCCTACGACATCTTCTTCGTCAAGGGCCAGGGCCCTTCGGGCAAGTAACCCGGGGAGCGACGCCGGGTGACCGAGATCCGCAACGTCACGCGAGGGACGGTGCTCGCCCCTGGAGGCAAGCTCGCCGACACCTTCCTCACCCGGCTCAAGGGGCTGCTCCTGCGCACCGGCCTGGAGCCGGGCGAGGCGCTGATCCTCACGCCGTGCAACTCGGTGCACATGTTTGGAATGCTCTTCAGCCTGGACGTGGTCTTCTGCGACCGCGACCGGCGAGTGCTGCGGGTCGTTCGCCGGCTCAGGCCCTTCCTGGCCACGCTTCCGGTCAGGGGCGCGGTCACAGCCATCGAAGCGGCTCCCGGGGCGATCGACGCGAGCCTGACGGAGGCCGGCGACCAGCTCGCCTTCTGAGCGATCCGCCGGATTCTGGAGGCCGTTCGTAAGTTTTTGGCCTCACCCCGCCGATGGGATAGTGACTCGTGATCGCCGGTACTATCCGCGCTCGTCCGCTGTTTACTTTCAGATGAGGACGGGCGGGAGAGACGGACCCAGGAGGCACTCTCCATGGCATCGAAGCACTGGAACCTTGGCTTCTTCCTCATTCTGGCCCTGCTGACCGTTGCGGTCGCCGGCTGCGGCTCCGCCGCGGGCGTCCAAACGAGCGACGGGATCTACAGGATCATCAACAAGGCCCCGGCCAGGATCGTGATGGAGCGCCATCCGCTCACCTTGCCCGCCGACGGGGCCTCGACCGCGCTGGTCACGGCGCGGGTCTACAACGACGAGGGCAACCTGGTCGGGGCGGATGTGCAGGTCAGCTTCAGTCTGGAGCTGAGCTCTGGGACCGCCGAGCCGGGCAGCGGCAAGGTGCCCGAGCAGGTGGCGGTCGACGTCACCGGCGTGGCGCGAGCCACCTTCACGGCGGGTAACGTCCCCGGCAACGTGACCGTGTTCGCCCGCGCCGGCAATGCGACCAGCTCGATCGACCTCACGCTCATCAGCAAGTATCCGAAGGAGTTCATCACCAGCGTGCCCACGACGGCGGCGACCACCTACACCTCGTTGAGAGTGGGGGTCGACTTCCTGGGCAGTTACTTCCTGCGTACCGGCGTGCCGATCCAGCTCAGCATCATCGACGCCCAGGGCTCGGCCGGCCGCGGTTCCTTCCAGCCTCCGATGCCCGTCTCGATCGATGGCCACGCCGAGTCGCAGCTCACGATCGGGCCGCTGACGGACGACGAACTCAAGACCGGTCTGCAGGGCTACGTGCTCTCTCAGATCGGCGACCTCACGCGTCTCACGCCATTCCGCATCACTCCGGCCGGCTCCGGCACCGGTAGCGGCGGCTCGAACGCCCCGGTCTTCCCCGATTCGGTCGTGATGACGCCCAGCAGCCTGCGGATGGCGGTCCGGGGCGGCGCCACGCTGGCCATCCCCATCGCGGCCCAGTTCCCCGGCGCCGCCAGGGACGCCCAGTACACGATCAGCGTCACGCCGGCGTTGAACAGCGGGGCGCCGGGCAGCTTCAGCGGGTTCCTCACGCAGACGACGGGCTTCGTCAGCTCGACCGGGACGGTCGCCACCACCCTGCAGCTCCGGGACATCTCGGCCGCGACGATCGCCAGCGGCACCATCGTCTCGGTGCGGATCGACGCGATCAGGACGGTGGGCACGGTGACCTACCAGTGGACGGGGACGGTGCCCATCACGCTCTACAACGAGGTCCCCGAGATCGGGCTCATTGCTCTCTCGGTCGACCGCGACCGCATTCAGATCCCGGCCGGCGGCAGCTTCTCGGTCCAGCTCCGGGCCAGCGTCCAGGCGACGAACGGCCGGCCGCCTCAGAACGCCTTCGTTACTTTCACCAGCAACCAGAGCAACGGCGTGATCTACCCGACCACGGCGGCGGCCAACGCCAGCGGCCTGGCCACGGCGACGTTCAGCATGAATCAGGTGCCGGCGGCCCAGCTCGCCAGCGGCCTCTTCGTCACCCTCCAGGCGCAGGTTGCCGGCGACGCGGCCTCGGTCACGCCGCTGAGCGCCACGACCTCGATCTTCATCAGCCCCTCGTTCGGGGCGCCGGATCACCTCGTGCTCAGCTCGTCGATCCAGCCCAACCCGACCACCAACGTGGTCTTCGTCCAGGGCTCGATCTTCCCGACCGTCACGCAGGTGACCTTCGACGTGCTGGACATCAACGACAACGTCGCCCGCTCTTCGACCGACCACGTGAAGTTCGTCCTCGAGAACGGCGGCCTGCACGGCGGCGAGAGCCTCGAGCCCGGCTCGGGCACCGCGGTCACCACCGGCGCGCTGATCCTCAACGGCCGGGCCTCGACGGTGCTACGCTCGGGTGTCCGGGCCGGCACGGTCCGCATCATCGCCTTCATCGATAACGTCATCGTGAACGGCCGGCCCGACCCGACCGAGCCCCGTAGCGAGCCGATCACCGTCAGCATCTCCGGCGGCCTGCCCTCCGGCCAGAACCTGAGCCTGATCCCGCGGATCCAGAACATCCCGGGCCTGCTCGCCGCGGGGATCTTCGACTACATCTCCGCCTACCTGGCCGACCGTTTCAACAACCCGGTCATCGCCGGCACCCGCGTCAGCTTCACCTCGTTCGACGCGGTCACCCTCGACTCTGCCGCGCAGGTCACCGCCAGCAGCGGCACCGCCCCCGGCATCAGCCAGGCCACCGCCACGCTGCAGAGCCAGGAGCCGCGACCGCCCAGCGGGTTCGTGGGCGTGCAGGCTCAGACCAACGCCGGCACCGACGCCACCGTGCTCTGCCTCGCCCAGGACCCGACCCGCACCGGCGTGGTCTATGCCGGCACCGACGGCGGCGGCGTCTACCAGGGCACCTTCTCCGCCAGCGGGTTCCTCCCCTTCGGCAACATGGCCTGGCAGAATGTCGGCAACGGCCGCACCGGTCTGGCCAACGGCTACATCCGGGCGCTTGCCGTCGATCCTCGCCCGAACATGAACGGCGTCCTCTATGCCGGCACCGAGCAAGGCCTCTACCGATCCACCGGCAGCGGCGGCGTCTGGAAGGCCCGCGACGGCCGCGGACGCATCGAGAACGCGCGCTGCAATCCCGCCAACCCGGCCGATCCGACGTTCCCCATCAGCACCGCGGCGGGCAACACGCTCGCCATCAACCTGAAGATCCCGGCCAAGATCTTGTTCCTCGGCGCCGCCCCCGTGGCCACGAACCTGCTCATCAGCTACGACTACGAGCAGGCCATCCCGGATCTGGTGCCCATCACCGCCATCGTCGTCAGCCCCAACACGGCCGGAAACGCCGCCGTGGCCCAGGCCGATAACGCGATCGTTTATGTCGCCACCCTCGGCGCAGGCGTCTTCCGCTCGACCAACGGCGGCTACACCTGGATGCCGATCAACAACGGCCTCGACGACACCAACGTACTGACGCTGGCCCTGGCCAGGGTCCCGGGCACCGTCGCCGACGTGGCCGTCTTCGCCGGCACCCAGAGCGGCGTCTACAAGCTCGTCGGCGGCGCGGTCGGCGCCGGCCAGCGCAGCAACCTCGTCGTTTCGGAGGCCACCATCCTCGACAGCCAGGTCGCCAGCCAGCTCGAGTGGAAGCCGGCCAGCGGCAACCTCACCGCCACCAATGTTCTCGCCCTCGCCGTCGAGCCGGACCAGCTCGGCAGCAGCACCGACTTCTACATCTACGCCGGCACCGACCTGGGCGGCGTCTTCCGCGCGGGCCCGGCGACCGTCTTCTACTCGTCGCCCTCGAGCCTCGTCTGGACCCAGGTGCCCTGGCAGAGTAACGTCACCCGCTCGAACCTCTCCAACACCCGCGTCACCGCCCTCTCGATCGACCTGATGCGGAACGTCTGGGCGACCACCCTCGACGACGACGACCCCAGGAACCCGATCGGCGGCCTCTTCCGCGCCTACGGAGACCTGGCCGGCCGCCTCAATCCCGAGTTCAAGTCGGTCGCCAGCCCGCTTTCGGGCAGCGCTTCCCCGCTCCAGAACACCCGGCTCCGCGCGGTCGCGGCGGCCTCGAACAACCTGCTATGGGTCGGCGGTGACGGCCGGCAGATCTGGCTGAGCCAGCGCGCCACCTCTCCCGACGTCGCCCAGGTCACCTTCACGGAGGTCGGCCGCATCGGCAGCATCAACTCGGGCACCGTCACGGTCAACCCCGAGCTGGACAACAACATCTACGACACCACCCGCGTCCTCTTCAGCGGCACTCCCCGGGTCGTCATCACGCCTCTCGACCAGAGCAACACCCTCCCGGTCGGCGGGTTCCAGACCTTCCTCCTCACCATCAGCGACCAGAACGGCAACCCGCTCCCGGCCAACACCAAGGTCTGCATCACCAGCACGCCCAAGGGCACCGTCTCCGGCGGCGGCACCGTCGACCCCGACTGCGCGCCCGCCGGCACCGGCTCGGCCGCGAGCGTTCCGATGTCGGACACCCAGCAAGGCGGCACCGACTTCACCTTCCAGCTCACCAACGACCTCAACCTGCAGACCGCGGACGTGACCACCTCCGGGAACGTCGGCATCACCATCAAGGTCTCGGCGA
>CAZSVK010000372.1:5679-6072 GCA_964610245.1 uncultured bacterium | reverse complement strand
GGGCGGCAGATTCACCGGTCAGGGCTCGGCAGCCTCAAGCGGCGTGGGCACCGGCCGGAGCACTCGGGCGCACGAGAACGCCCAGGAACAGACGTTCCCGCTCGAAGATCTCGAGCAACCGGTCGTCCACCAAAGCCTGAACGGCATCGTCCAGTTCCTCGCTGCCGTCGAACTCGATGTACCAGGAACCCGTGGGCACTCGCGTCACGCTACGTACCGACAGATGGGGGAACCGGCTCTGGACGGAACGCTCCAGTTCCTTGGCGAGCTCTTGAATTCGCTTCCAGCGCTTCGTGTTCCTCATCGGAGCCCCTCCAATCTGGCCGTGACAACCTCCACGATCGCGGCTGCCGCGTCCTGTGCCTGACGGCCCTGACGCAAGCTTACCTCGGT
>CAZSVK010000372.1:0-5605 GCA_964610245.1 uncultured bacterium | reverse complement strand
GCGTCGAAGCAGACCCAGCGCCGACTTCCAGCCAGCCGGGTAGAGCTTGCGCCGGTCTGTGAGATGGTGCAGCAGACCTTGCAACGTGCTGTGTGACCAGCAGGGCTTCCCCGGCGCCGGTTGGATGCCCACTCGGAGAAGCGCCGCAGTGCACGCATGGAAGGCCGCAAAGTAGGCCCGATTGGCAGCCGGATCGGGAAGCCGGGCGCCCAGTAGCAGCCTGCCGGCCTGCAGGTTGGCTCGAGCCTTGTCCAGGAAGGATAGAGCCCGGTCGTTCTCGGTCATACTGGTCTCCTCGTGGGGCACGGGCGGCGTCCGGGGTGGTGCAGGCCGGCGTGGCAGCAACCTCCGGAGGCGTCCCGTCGAATGGAGTCTGCCCAGTCAGGTCGCTGCCGTGTGCTGACGCCGGCTGACATGCCAAGCCGCCAGCGTCGGAACGGCCAAGAACCCTTGTGCAGCCAGTGCTGCCCGGCCGCCCCAGGCCTCGGGAACACCCCGTGCTAGAGTGGGTCACAAGAGGGCGAAGAGACCGGCGCCTGCCGGAGACCCCATGGCACGATCGTTCCGAAGCGGGAGGCTGACATGTCTGGCGGATCCAGAAACCATGTTCTCTGCATCGTTGTGCTGCTGGCCCTGCTGGCCGTGGCCGGTTCGCACCGGGGTGCCCCGCTGATGGGCGCCGAGACGCCCGCGACCGCGACCGAACTGGCCGCCGCCGACAAGCTCTTCGACTCGCAGAACTTCAAGGAGTCCGCCGATGCCTCCGCGACGGTACTGCAGTGGGTTCATACTGCGGAGGACCTGTGGCGTGCCAGCATGCGGCAGGCCCTCTCCCGCCTGAGGATGCAGGAGTACGACGACGCCGTCACCGCGAGCGAGGCCACGATCAAGCGCTTCTCGGGCTCCCTGCGCGAGGCCCGCGCCCGGCGGTTCCTCGGCAACCTCTACCTGATGCTGCCCCACCAGGGAACGACGAAGGGCGGCAAGTACCACCGCGGACGCTGGGACCAGGGCGTCCAGAAGGACTCCACGAAGGCCGACAAGAAGCGGGCCGTCGAGCTGCTCGAGAAGGCCCGCGACCTCTACGCGGCCTTCCAGACCGACCCCGGCAAGCAGGCCGCGCTGCCGGCCGACCAGAAGGCCGGGCTCGCCGCCGAACGCATCGGCTGCCAGTTCGATCTCGCCGCGGCCATCAGCCGGTTCTCGCCCGCCGATGGCTCCTACTATCCGTCAGGCGGCGAGGAAGAGGACCCCGGAGATTCCACCGTCGGCGAGGAGGCCGAGGAGATGCCCGCCGGCGGCCGCTATCGCCGAGGCTGGGGCGGTCCGCCGCCGTCGCGCGGCCTTCCGGTCGACGCCGCCGGCAAGCCGATCTTCGACCCGATGCCCCAGGCCTATTCGACCGCCCTCCCCGACGGGCAGAAGGTGAAGTTCCTCCTGGCCGAGATCTCCCGGATCGATCCGTCCGAGAACCAGGACGACGCCGCCCTCGCGCTCCATCGCAGGGCGATGCTGGCCCGGTCCCGCTACGGCCCAGGCCGGCTCGGCGGCGGCGGTTACGAGGCGCCCGGTTCGTCCCGGGCCGACGAGGCGAAACGGCTTCACGACCTGGCCGACAGCGAGGCGCTGACCCTCGCGGGCACAAGGCTGGCCCGGCTCACGCTCCCCGAGGATGAAGACGTTTTCGCGCTGCTGCGCACCGTCGTTTCCAAGTACCCGAAGTCGCACATCGCCCCCGGCTCGCAGTACGCCATCGGCCTCTACTACCAATCGAGGGGGCAGTTCAAGGAGGCCATCCGCGAGCTGGAGCGGGTCGCGACCTTGTTCCCATCCTCGACCGCCATGGGCCAGGCGCGCAGCCAGCTCCAGGTCATCCGGAGGGCCGAACTGCAGCTCGAGCAGACCGGCGTGCAACTCGCCGGGCAGAAGGCCGTCGTCTCGCTGGTCTACCGCAATGCGTCGACGGTTCACTTCAGCGCTTACAAGCTCGACCTGCCGAAGTACTTCGAGGATGTCATGGAGCGCATCCGCGCCGACCGCGAAGACGCCTTCTCGGACGGTGACTTCCGCAACCTGAACTACCAACTGCTCTCGGAGCACGGCCGGGGCACCCCGCGCTATCCGAACTACATCGGCCAGACGCCCGATGCCTCGTGGGACGTGCCGGTCAACGACGCCGGCGATCATCGCTACGCCACCGCGAAGGTCGAGTGCCCCCTGACCGAGCCGGGCTGCTACGTCATCGAGGCGACCTGCCCGGGCCGCAGCGGCGCCGTGCGCAACCTGCTGATGATCTCGGACCTGGCCCTGGTCGTGAAGCAATACCAGAAGCAGCAGCTCTACTTCGTCGCCGACTCGCGTACCGGCCAGCCGGTGGCGGGCGCGAAGCTCACCCACTTCCAGTACTGGTCCCGCTGGGAGGAGGGGCTGTTCGGCCGCGGAGGCCGCCAGCACTTCTACGAGCAGGCCCGCACGTCGACGACCGATGCGAGCGGCGTCGCCCTGTTCAAGCCGGAGAGGAAGTTCGACTCCGCTCCCCAGCTCGTCACGATGGCCCGCGGCCCCTCGGGCGCCCTGGCCTTCCACGGCAGCGGCTATTGGTACGACAACTACTCGCCCACCAGCGAGTGGTCGGGCCGCCGGGCCGCCGTGTTCACCGATCGGCCGGTCTACCGGCCCCTGCAGACGGTCAAGTTCACCGCCTGGGTCCGCGACTACAGCAAGGGTGAGTACCAGCCCGCCGCCCCGGGCCGGATGCTGGTGCGGGTGCGCGATCCCAAGGGCAACCTCGTCTTCGATCAGTCGCCCGAGAACAGCGCCTACGGCAGCCTCTCGGGCGAGTTCAAGCTCGAGAAGACAGCTGCGCTGGGCCTCTACCAGATCGAGGTGGCGGGCACCGGCGGCGCCGGCGGCCAGTTCCGCGTCGAGGCCGATCTGAAGCCCGAGCTCCAGGTCGAGGTCACGGTGAAGTCCGACCTGGTGCGGCGCGGCGCCACGGTCGACGGCACCATCAGGGCCCGGTACTACTTCGGGGCGCCGATGACGAAGGCCAAGGTCACCTACAAGATCTTCCGGGAAGAGTTCACCTACCGGTACGCCGGCCCGGGCTACTGGGACTGGCTCTACGGAGCCGGCTACGGCGGCGTCTGGTACGACTACGCCTGGATGCCCTGGTGGAAGGAGTGCGGCCCCCGCTGCTTCGTCTGGTATCCCTGGTGGGGAGCCCAGGCCGCGCCCCAGCGCGAGCTGGTGGCCGAGGGGGCCGGCGACCTCGGGGAAGACGGCACGCTGGCGGTGCAGGTCGACACGACGGCGGCGCTGCGCGACCACCCCGACCAGGACCACCTCTACACCATCGAGGCCGAGGTCGTCGACGCCAGCCGGCGTAACGTCAAGGGTAGCGGCCAGATCAAGGTGACCCGGCAGGAATTCTACGCTTTCGTGGAGGTCGACCGCGGCTACTACCAGCCGGGCGAGCAGATCTTCGTCAACCTGAAGGCGCTGACGGCCAACGACGTGCCGGTCGCCTCCGGGGGCAAGTTGACCGTCGCCGCCATCCGCTACCGGGGTGAGCGTAACGCCGAAGTGACCGAAGAGCCGGTCGAGTCGCTCGACGCCGCGACCGACGGCGAGGGCAACGCGGCGCTCACGCTGAAGGCCGCGAAGTCAGGCCAGTACCGGCTGTCGTACGAGACCCAGGACAGCAAGGGCCGCCCCGTGATCGCCTCCCGCCCGATCTGGGTCTGTGGCGCCGACTTCCAGGGCGGCACCTACCGATTCTCTGACCTCGAGATCCTCACCGACAAGAAGACCTACGCCCCGGGCGAGACGGCCCACCTGATGGTCAACACGTCGAAAGCGGGCGCCTCGGTGCTGTTCAGCACTCGCACCGACCGCGGCATCCTCGACAACTATCGCGTCATCGCGCTGCCGCAGAAGTCGACCGTGCTCGACCTGCCGATCGAGAAAGGCGATTCGCCCAATTTCTTCGTGGAGGCCACGGCCGTGGTCGACGGCGTCGTCCGGCAGGAGGCCCGAGAGCTGTTCGTGCCGCCCGCCGGCCACGTGATGAACCTGGAGGTGCTGCCGGGCAAGGCCGAGTACCGCCCCGGCGAGGAGGCCTCGGTCAAGCTCAAGGCCACCACGCCCGACGGCAAGCCGGTGACCGGCGAGTTCGCCCTGAGCGTCTTCGACCGCTCGGTGCTCTACATCCAGCCCGAGTTCACGCCCGATCTGCGCGCCCACTTCTGGGGCCAGAAGCGCAGCCATGGGTTCCAGATGTCCTCCAACCTGCAGCTGACGTTCGCCTCGCTCGACTACCTGCAGGACCCGGCCCAGCACGCCGACAACAACCCGCCGCAGGACTGGCAGGGCAGCTGGGGCACCCGCTGGGTCGACTTCGGCTCGGACGACCTGGAGGGCGGCGCCGTCTTCGGCAACTACGCGATGGCCGACGGCGAAGTGATGAAGAGCAAGGCCTCCGGCGGCATGATGCTCGGGAAGATGGCTCGCGAGGCCTCGGGGCCCGGCGCCCCGGCCCCATCGATGGCGCTCGCCGAATCCAAGGACGAGGCAGGCGGAGCACCGGCCGAAGCCTCGGCAAGGCAAGGCGCCGCAGCCCCCGCGCAACCGGCCTACCAGGCGGCCAAGGTCCGCTCCGAGTTCGACGACACCGCCTTCTGGTCGCCCACGGTCCTGACCGACGCGAGCGGCGAGGCAACGGTGAAGTTCCGCTTCCCCGAGAACCTCACCACCTGGAAGATGCGGGCCCTGGGGATGACCGAGCAGGCCCGGGTGGGCGACGGCTCGGGCTCGGCCGTCACCACGAAGAAGTTCGTGCTGCGATTGCAGGCCCCGCGGTTCTTCGTGGAGCGCGACCGCGTGACGCTCTCGGCCAACCTGCACAACTACCTGACCACCGACAAGAAGGCCAAGGCAACGTTGACGATACCGGCCGAGCTGATGGAGCTGACCGGCCCGGCCTCGGTCGAGGTGAACGTCCCCGCCGGCAAGGAGGCCCGGGTCGACTGGGAGGTCGTGGTCCGCAAGGAGGGCTTCGCCGTCGTCAAGATGGAGGGGTTGACCGACGAGGAGTCGGACGCCGTCGAGATGGGCTTCCCGGTGCTGGTGCACGGCATCGAGAAGACGGTCTCGAAGACCGGCCTGTTGCGGCCCAAGGGCGCCGACTTCGCCGAACTCGACCTGGACGTGCCGGCCGAGCGCCGGCCCGAGGCGAGCCGGCTGGAGGTGCGCTTCTCGCCCTCGCTGGCCGGCGCGATGATCGAGGCCGTGCCGTACCTGCTCGACTACCCCTACGGCTGCACCGAGCAGACGATGAGCCGTTTCCTGCCCGCGGTGATGGTGCAGAAGAGCCTGCTCGAGATGGGCGTCTCGCTCGAAGCGCTGGAGAAGGCCCACGCCAACCTCAACAGCCAGGAACTGGGCGGCGCGGGCGAGCGGCACCAGCGGCAGCGGCCGCTCGGCGACCGGCCCATCTACTCGAAGAAGGCGCTGGCCGAGATCGTCGACGCCGGCCTGCAGCGGCTGGCCAACTTCCAGCACTCCGACGGGGGCTGGGGCTGGTGGCCCGACGACACCTCGAGTT
>CAZSVK010000371.1:0-6090 GCA_964610245.1 uncultured bacterium | reverse complement strand
TGGCCCGTGGCGTAAACGAGCGGGTAGTTGAACAGATCGTCGTTGCGCAGCGTGCCGGCGGCCTCCTTGCGGGCCGGCAGGACCGTGGTCCTGCGTCCGAGTTCTCGCAGCAGGTTCGGCAGACTCGAGGGATTGGCATACCAGTCCCCTCCGCCGGAATAGTGCAACCGCGCCAGGTTGAAGCGGCTGTCCACCGGAGGCTCGCCGAGGGCGCCCCCTGCGAGCGTACAGGCGAGGAACGCCGTCATCCACCATCCGCTCAGTCTCACCGTCTCGACCACCTCACCGCCGCGCCGCCACCCGCAGGCCCGTCCAGGCCACGAACGAAGGCCCGGCCATCATACCACGCCTCGCTGGCCGCGCCGCGGACCTCTCCCGGCCGGATACGCCCGGGCAGGCGGTACCCGAAGAGTCAGGGCGCGGCTTCCCGCCCCTCGTCCTTCACCGGCAAGACCACCTTGATCCTGCAGCCCTCCCCCGGCCGGCTGACGGCCTCGATCGTGCCGTCGTGCTCCTCGACGATCCGCTGGCAGATGGCCAGTCCCAGACCGGTGCCGCCGCGAGCGCTCTTCCGGGTGAAGAACGGCTCGAACACGTGCGGCAAGTCGGAAGGCGCGATGCCCGGCCCGGAGTCGATCACCTCGACCACGAGCGCGCCCAGCGTGCTCACCACCAGCTCCCCGCCCGGCTGGCCCATCGCCGGCGCCAGCCGCGCGCACAGCCGCAGCGTTCCCCGGCCCTCCATCGCTTCGACCGCGTTCTCCACGAGATTGATGAAGACGCGCGAGAGCCGCTCCCGGTCGAGATAGGTCGCCGGCAGGTCCGGCTCGAACTCTTCCACGACCCGGATCGTCCCGGGGACGTTGACCCGGCCCACGCTCTCTCGCACGCAGCCCACGAGGTCGTCCCTGTGGTAGTGGGCCTCGGCCTTGCGCGAGTAGGAGAGGATCTCGTGCACCGTGCGGTCGGCGCGCTCGATCTCGCGGCGCACGACGTCGAGGTAGGCGGCCGGGTCTTCGCCGCGCGCAAGCCGGACCTCGAGCACGTCCAGAGCCGCCCGGATGGTGTGGAGCGGATTGCGAATCTCGTGAGCCACGCCGGCGGCCATCGAGCCCAGCGCGGCCATCAACTCGGAGTGCCGCGCTCGTTCGCGCAGCCGGGCCACGTCCGACAGGTCCCGGAAGATGATGACGTATCCGAGGACCCGGCGGCGGCTGTTGACGAGGTTGGAGATCGAGAAGCCGAGGGGCAACACGCGACCATCGGTGCGGACGATCGACCCCTCGAACTGCTGCCGGCTCTGACTCAGAGAGGGCGTCCGCTGGCGGAACTGGTTGATCGAGCCGATCAACGGCCGGAAGCGAGCGTGTCCCACCAGCATGCTCCCCACGAAGCCCTCGCGTTCGACTTCGCAGATGCGCGAGCCCTCGCCGTTGATGAACAGCACCCTGGAGGTGATATCGACCACCAGGATTCCGCTGGGCAGGCACTCCAGCACCTGCCGTCCGAGGATTTCGATGTGGGTCCGGTCGGCCACCGTCAGAGGCGACGGCGGATGTTGTGCGCGCCGGAGCGGCTGTGCTAGAAAGAGCCCTCCGGCCGACGATCGCCGCGCCGCCCGGATTCTATCACGGAGCGCCCTTCACCCCCGTCATGAGCGAACCCAAGGAATTCACGCGATATCTCAAGAAGGTGACCCCGGAGGACCTCCTCAAGATCGAGGAGCTGCTCCAGGAGAGCCCTCGAGATCTCGACATCCTCGACTGGGCGGCCTTCGCCAACTACTCGAGCGGTCACTATCAGCGTGCCGTGGAGTTGTACCGGCGCTGCGTCGAGCTGGAGTCGAACTCCGCCAGTTTTCGCTATTTCCTGGGCAGCAGCCTCTTCCAGCTCGGAGATGAAGCCGGCGCCGAGGCCGAGTGGGCCAAGGTGATGGAACTGGACGCTGAAGGCAAGTTCCGCAGCCGGGCCAGCGAGAAGCTGCGGATGCTGAAGCGTTGAGTAGCTTCTCGGGGAAGCCGTGGCAAGGCGCGAGGATCCGACCGTGGCGCCAGGTTGACCAACCACGGAGACACAGCGCGGGCAGTTGCCCGCAAACCAGGACAGGTCTCACAGCGACACAGGGACCCAGAGTGATGTTTGACCCGCCTGCTATCAACTCCCCCTCCGCGTCTCTGTGCCTCTGTGGCTCTGGCGAGGGTTCGGAGGCAGCGCTCCCGAGAGAGGAGCCGTTGCTTCAAGACCCCTGCCCCCCGCCCCCCGCTACTTGGCCTCGAGAATCGCCTTGGCCGCGGCGTTGGCTCGCTGCTTGTACATCGCACGCACAGCGATGACTCGGGCGGCGGACTTCCCGGCCAGCTCGGCCTGCTGCCGGGCCTTGGCGGCCTGGGCGGGCTCGAGGGCGGCGAGGGCGGCGGCGACAGGCGACGTGCCGCTGGTGAGGACATCGACGCCGGCCAGCGCCCGGAGTTCGCGCAGGGCGGTCAGAAAGGCCTCGTAGGCCTTGTCCGCGGAGGTCTTCAGCGAGGCCAGCTCGGAAACGGCCTGGACCGCTCCCGCGGCGCCGCTCGCGGCCTCGGCCGCCAGGGCGGCAACCGTGCGGCTGTGCAGCTCATCGAACGACCGTCCCTGCTTCTCCGACAGAAGCAGATAGTCGATCTTCTCGAGATCCAGAGCGGCGCCTTCGCCAGCACCGGCGGCTCCCTGGCCCTGGCCGGTGAAGATGATGTCGGCCGAGCTGGGGCCTTCGGCGGCGACAGCCAAGGCGGGGACGAGCGTGCAGAGCGCGAGAAGTGCGACGAGTGTGCTGACGGCGTTCATCGAGAAAATCCTCCCGGGCCACGGGGCCCACCTCGAACTACGGACGCAACCCTCCCCGGGTTGCACGCCCCGGCCTCAGGCGGCGGCCTTTGCGCGGAAGAACTCGACCGTCCGGGCCAACCCGTCGTGCAGGGCCATCCTGGGCGTCCAGCCCAGCTTCTCGGCAGCCAGGCGGGCCGAGAGGCTGCTGCGCAGCTGCTCGCCGGGCCGGGCAGGGCCGTGCTGGGCCTCGAGTCGCGACCCGGTCAGCTCCTTGAGGATGCGAACGAGCGTGAGCACGTCGGTCTCGGTCGCCGTGCCGATGTTGTAGGCCCCCGAGGGCACCTGGCCGAGGGCCCGCACGTTGGCGTCGACCACGTCGCCGACGTAGACATAGTCGCGAGTGTTGGTGCCGGAGCCGTAGATGACCGGGGCCTTTCCCGCGAGCAGCCTCTGGGCGAAGATCGCGACAACTCCCGCCTCCCCGTGAGGGTCTTGCCGGGGGCCGTAGATGTTCGCGTAGCGCAGGCACACGTACTCGAGGCCGTACTGGACGTGAAAGAACTTGAGGTACTTCTCGAATGTCAGCTTGGTGACGCCGTAAGGACTGAGCGGGTCGGTGGAGTGCTCCTCGGTTGCGGGGAAGACCTGCTGTTCCCCGTAAACGGTGCCTCCGCTGGAAGAGAAGACGATCTTGCGAGCGCCAGCATCCACCGCCGACTTCAGCACCCGCAGCCCGCCGAGAACATTGACCTCGGCGTCGAAGATGGGGTCGTCGACCGAACGCTTGACCTCCATCTGGGCCGCATGATGGCTCACGACCTCTGGCTTCTCGGCGGCGATGATCCGTTCCAGCTCCGGCGAACGGATGTCGACCTGATAGAACTTGGCCCTCGGGTCGAGGTTCTCACGACGGCCGTGCGAGAGATCGTCGACCACAACCACGTCGTGCCCGGCCTGGAGGTAGGCATCCTGGATCTGCGAGGCGATGAAACCGGCGCCGCCGGTGATGAGGATCTTCACGAGGCGTCAGGCCTCCTTTCACCGGCCGCCGGGACGGCTGGCGGACGGACGGTTGGATAGACGACAGCACTGCCCAGCTTCGAGAACACCACCAGGGTCACGACCATCGCAAGCGAGGTGACGACCCAGCCCGAGCCGGGGAACGAGAAGTAGACCGCGAGGGCGAAGGCCCCATACGCGATCGAGAGCGCGTAGAGCGAGAGCACCGCCGAGCGCCGCGTGAGGCCGAGCGCCACCAGGCGGTGCGAGCAGTGGTCCTGCCCGCCGAGGGAAACGGGCCGGCCGTTGGCGATGCGATGCACCGTGACCAGCGTCGTGTCGAGGATCGGCACCGCCAGCACGAGCACGACGACCAGGAAGGACACGTGATCGGGCAGCGGCAGCCGCAGCTTCAGCCCGAGCACCGCCAGGGTGAATCCGAGGAACAGGCTGCCGGCGTCGCCCATGAAGATCGAGGCCGGGCCGAAGTTGTAGCGCAGAAACCCGAGGCAGGCGCCGATCAGCGCCGAGGCCATCGACGCGACGAGAAACTGGCCCTCGCACGCAGCGAGCAGGAACAGGAAGACCGCCGAGATGGCCACCAGGCCGCTCGATAGGCCGTCCATATTGTCGAGCAGGTTGACCGCGTTCGAGAGGCCGACGATCCACAGCAGCGAGACGAACACGTCGATCGGCAAGACATCGGTCAGCGAGAAACGCATCCCGGAGGCGATCACCACCAGGCCGGCGCAGAGCTGTCCCGCCAGCTTCACCCGGGGGTCCATCCCGTTCCGGTCGTCCCAGAGGCCGAAGATCAGCAGCAGCGTGGCCCCGGCGAGCAAGGCGGAACTCTGGCGGATCATCTGCTGATCGAAGCCCACGATGTAGACCACCACGGTCACGAACCCGATGTAGATCGCGACGCCGCCCAGGTACGGGGTGACGATGCTGTGGATCTTCCGCCCGCCCGGATGGTCGACGAAATCGAGCTTCAGAGCGAGCCGGCGGGCCAGCGGCGTGGCCAGGAGCGACAGGACGAGGGCCCCGACGAACGAGGTGATGTAGTAGAGAGGGGTCACGTCGGTGGGTCGAGGACAGGCGCGGCGGCCAGCTGGTCCCGATGCGGGGCGGCGCGCCTACCTGCCGGGAACATGGGATGAGGCAAGGCGCCGGTCCTCTCAGGCCCTCGCGGCGCAGGCTTCGCCCGCACTGAGACTGTGGAAGGCAGGCTGTACGCTGGTGGGATGCCCGCCGGAGTCTTCGTGTGACGCAACGACTTTCGCGAGTAGGTGGTCAGCGGTGGTTGACGTAGTTCTGACGGCACCAGTCGATGGTGCGCGCGAGGCCGTGCTCGAGACGGGTCGAGGGCTCCCAGTCGAGGAGGGAACGGGCGCGATCCATCGAGGGTAGACGGCGGGTCGTGTCCTCGAAGCCGTGGCCAAAGATGACGTCGTAGGCGATGTGACGGACCTCGGAGGAGGAGCGAGTCATCTCGATGACCTTCGCCGCGAGCTGGTCGATGGTGGTTTCCTCCGTGGTGCCGACGTTGAAGACCAACCCCAGCGCCGACTTCAGCTCGCCCGCGCGGACGGTGCCCTCGACGGTGTCTTCGACGAACGTGAAACAGCGGCTCTGGCGTCCGTCGCCATGGACGGTCAGCGGTTCGCCGCACAGCGCCTGGCGGATGAACTGAGCGACCACCGAGCCGTAGCCGCCCTCGTCGATCCTGGGGCCGTAGGAGTTGAAGTAGCGAACGATGGAGATCGGCAACCCCTTGTCGGAATAGGCGAAAGCGATGTGTTCGTCGATGCCCTTGGAGGTCGAGTAGGACCAGCGATGAATGCGGGTGGAGCCCAGCACCCGGTCGTCGTCCTCGCAGAAGGGGAACTTGCCGGTCTTGCCGTAGATCTCGGAAGTCGACGCCAGGAGCACGCGCTTCCAGTACTTGTAGGCGTACTTGAGCACGATCTCCGTGCCCTGGACGTTTGTGAGCACTCCGGTAAGGGGATCCGCCACGACGTGTTTGACGCCGACGGTGGCCGCCAGATGGTAGACGAGGTCGACCTTGTCGATCGTCCGGTCGACCAGCGATTCGTCGAGGATAGTGTCGTTGAGAAAGTGGAACCGCGGGTCGGCCAGGTGGGCCTGGATGTTCGAGATCCGGCCCGTCGAGAGGTTGTCGATGACCCACACCTCGTCCCCGCGAGCCATGAATCGATCCACCAGATGAGACCCGATGTACCCGGCGCCGCCGGTGACCAAGATCTTCATGCTTCTCCGAGCCCCTCC
>CAZSVK010000370.1:0-6104 GCA_964610245.1 uncultured bacterium | reverse complement strand
CGCGCGCGGTTTCACGCCGTCGGTCTTCAGCGTGATGCCCCAGCTCCTGGAACGCTCGGGCACCTCCGAGCGGGGGAGCATAACGGGGTTGTTTACAGTGCTCGTCGAGGGCGACGACCTCAACGAGCCGGTCTCCGACGCGGCCCGCGGCCTGCTCGACGGCCACGTGGTGCTCTCGCGGTCGCTGGCCCAGCGGGGCTGGTTCCCGGCGATCGACGTCGGCGGCTCCGTCAGCCGCCTGATGACCGACCTGGTGGACGAGACCCAGCTTGCCAGCGCCCAGCGCGTGCGGTCGATGCTCGCCGCCCACGCCGAGGTCGAGGACCTGGTCAACATGGGCGAGTACGACTTCGGCTCCAACCCCGAGGCCGACCTGGCCCTCGAGCGCTACCACGAGCTGAAGGCCTTCCTGCAGCAGGACCTCTCCGACAGCGCCTCCTTCGACGATACCTGCGAACGGCTCGAAGAGGTGAGCCGGTGACGCTGGCGGCCAAGACCCTGAAGGTGCTGGCCCGCGTCCAGGCGGTCCGCGAGCGCTCTGTCCGCACCGGCCTGGCCCGTGCCGCCGAGCGCGATCGCGCGCTCCAGGAGACCGCCGCCGGCCTCGAAGAGCGCCGCCGGGCCGCCGCCGCCCGGTTCGGGGCCGGCGCCCCCGACGCCGACGCGAGACTGGCCCGTCACACCGAGCGCTACTGCGAGGCGGTCGGCCGCCAGCTCCAGGCGATGGCGCCGGAGCAGCAGGCCGCCGCCGAAGCGCGGGACGAGGCCCGCGCCCGATTCGTCCGGAGCACGCGCAAGTCCGACCTTCTCGAGCGGAAGCTGGCCGAGGTGCGGAAGGCCGGGCTGCCGAAGCCGTGAAGGGGAGGGAGGCGTCGGAGAGGACTGGGAAAGCCTGTCAGGGGCGTTGCGCTCACGCATGGACAGCTCGTGAAAGGCCTGATTGGAACGGAGAAGGACAGCCTCCTGTGGCTTCGCCCCAGACCCCACCAGGGGCGAAGTTCGCCCCTGGCCCCCCCGATGACTGGAGAGAGTCTTGCCCGCGCTCGCAGCCCAGAGTCCATGGAAGTGCCGATCGGACCTGAATTCGTCTTCTCGAGTGCCGGGTCCGGGGGGGGGCTCCCAATGGCATTAAGTCGTCATGCAAACCGAGCGAAACTCGGCTCCTGTTGCCCGAATGGCCCCTTAGCCATCGAACTCGAGAGAACGCGGACAGTCAAATGGGATTCCAAAGGGTCTGGACCCTTTGGCGGGAGTTTGAGGGCAGAGCCCTCAACAGGTGCTCAAGTACCCCTTTTCATCACGATTTAAATGCAATTGGGGCCGACCCCTGGCGGGAGTTTGGGGACAGCGTCCCCAACAGGTGACTCAAGTACAACTCTGCATCGTCGCCTGGTGCCCCAGGCCGTTGCCCCCGGGATAAGCTGAGTTCGATGACTGATGCCGTTCGTGAGAAGGACGCGCCCCTGGACGTGGCGGTCGCCGTCTGCCGCACGCCCGAGGAAGAGGCCCTGGTTCGCCGGGTCGTGGAGCCCGCAGCCGGGGGCAGGGCG
The DNA here is from genome assembly GCA_964610245.1 of uncultured bacterium. GTDB lineage: Bacteria > Muiribacteriota > UBA6191 > JACPRK01 > JACPRK01 > CAZSVK01. The sequence goes on along the minus strand of CAZSVK010000370.1, from coordinate 4,554 downwards.
TGCCTCCTGTTCAGCCACAGCAAGCCGCATCTGATGGGACTGCTCGGCGGGGCCCGCATCCTGTTCGCCGAGAAGCTCGACCCTGCGTTCCTGGCGAATGCGCCGCTGCTCGAGTGGGTGCACCTGAGCGTCGCGGGAGTCGAACGCGCATTGACGCCGGAGCTGCTGGCCAGCCCGGTGGTGCTGACCAGCTCCCGGGGGATGCACAGCCGCCAGGTGGCCGAGCATGCTCTGGGCCTGATGCTCTCGCTGGTCAAGCGGCTGGATGTGGCCGCTCGGGCCCAGGCGCGGCGCGAGTGGGTCTACCGTGAGATCTCGACCACCAACTCGGGTCTGTCCGGCCGGTCCTGCGTCGTACTCGGTCTCGGCTCCATAGGTCTCGAGATCGCGCGGCTGGCGGCCGCCTTCGGGATGCGCTGCACCGGCGTCCGCCGGGCTGTCGAGCCGGATGGCGGCGAGCCGCCCGACTTCCTCGAGCGAGTGACCGACTCGGCCGGCCTCGACTCGGCGATTCGCGAAACCGACTTCCTGGTCCTGGCCCTGCCGCTCACGCCCGCCACGCGGGGAATTGTCGACCGGCGGCGATTGACGCTGCTGCGCCCCGGGGCCTACGTGGTGAACGTCGGTCGCGGCGCACTCCTCGACGAGCCGGCGCTGGTCGACGCGCTCCGGGGGGGCCGCCTGGCCGGCGCGGCGCTCGACGTCACTGGCGTCGAGCCGCTCCCGACCGACTCGCCGCTCTGGGACGCGCCCGGGTTGATCCTGACCCCGCACGTCGCCGGCAACTACGCCGGCGATCGCGAGGACTGGGCCCGCATGTTCGCCAGGAACCTGACCCGCTTCCTCGACGGTCAGCCGCTGCTGAACGTCATCGATAAGGCGCGCGGCTACTGAAGGCGCCGCCGGCGCGCGCGGTCGCCCGAGGCCGTCCAGCGCTTTCCGCGACTGCACCCTCGAGCACGCCGAAAGTGGCGGCCGGAGCCCCGACTCCGGTAGATCTCTGCGGGCGACCCGACGGTAGCCCCCGTTCATCCAGCGTGGAGGAGACGTCAACGTGAACCCAGGCGAGCCGATCGTTCTCCCTCGTGGCGGAGTGCTCTTCGAGACCCGGGCGGGCTGCATCCAGTACGGGGCGGTCCCCGAGACCATCAAGGACACGATGGCCATGTCCTTCGGAGTGCCGGCCATCTACGTGATTCCGCCGAGGATGTTCGACACCGGGCGTGGCATCGCCCTGGCGGAACTCGAATTCCCCGCCTACTACAACTTCTTTCTGAAGCGCTGCCGCATCCGGGTGGTCTGCCGGCGGGAGCAGCGCGCCATCTTCGAGCGGGTGTTTGGCGAGTCGCTCTTCGGCCCCGATTCGCTCGACCCCGAGGAGTTTGCCGGCGCCCACCGAGAGGAACTGCCCGACCTGCGGGCGGAGCTGGCCTGCTTCCGCCGGAACCCGCTCAGGGGCGGGGCTCCGCTGCAGCTCGAGGATCTTGTGGAGTTCGTCGAGTTCGACCCGGCCGGCCGGGCGGACCTGGGCGACGGCGTGTCGGTCACGGCCGAGGACGAGGGAGGAATCTGCATCCTGGAGGCGGGCGTCGTTCGCTGGCGGTGGAAGGGCGGGCCTCCACTGCCCCCGCCGCGCGTGCCCGCATCGGGCGTTCTCAAGGCCTTCCGCGGGCCGCTGCTGGGCGTGAGCGTGCTGGGCTCGGGCCACGGTTTCGACCCGGGCAATCGCACCAGCGGCTTCGTCGTCTGGGTCGAGAGCGAGGGAGTGATGGTCGACCCGCCGGTCGACTGGGCCGACTGGTTCGCCGGCTTCGACATCCATCCCAAGCAGATCGACACGCTGATCCTGACCCACTGTCACGCCGACCACGACGCCGGCACGCTCCAGAAGATCATGGCCGAGGGGCGAATCACCATCTACGCCACTCCGACCGTCATGAGCAGCTTCGTCCGGAAGTACTCGGCGCTGACCGGGCTGACCACGGAGACCTTCCGTGACCTGTTCGACTGGGTCCCGGTGAAGACCGGGGAGCCCACCTTCATCCACGGTGCTCGCGTCGAGTTCCGCTATTCGCTGCACTCCATCCCCTGCACCGGATTCGAGATGAGCCTGAGGAACAGGAGCCTCGTCTATCCGTCCGATACGATGAACGTGCCCGAGCGCATCCGGCAGTTGCACGCCGACGGCGTCCTCTCGAGCTGGCGGCGAGACAGTCTGCTGGCCTTCCCCTGGCATCACAACCTGGTGATCCACGAGGCCGGAATCCCGCCGATCCACACGCCCATCGAGATGCTGGCCTCACTGTCGGAGGACATCAAGAAGCGGCTGCTGCTCGTGCACACCGGGGCGAAGAGCGTCCCGGAGGGCTCCAACCTCTCGGTCGCCCCCACCGGTCTGGAGCGCACCGTGGATCTGGCCCCGGAACGGCTCGAGTTCCAGGAAGCGCTGCGCTGGCTGGACGCCATGTCGCGGGTCGAGATCCTGGCCGGGCTGCCGGTCTCGCGCGGCTGCGAGTTCCTCCGGATGGCGCGCCTCGTGCGATTCGAGCAGGGCGAGCTCTTCATCCGGGCGGGCCGGCGCGGCGACGACTTCTACATCCTGCTGTCGGGTCAGGCAGAGGTCCGCCTGGAGGACCGCCGGCTGAAGGTCTACTCGACCTACGACTACCTGGGCGAGACGGCCCTGGTGCTCGACCAGCCCCGCACCGCCGACGTGGCCGCCCTGACCCCGATCGAGGCGCTGGCATTGGGCCGGCATGCCTTCCTGCACCTCATCAGGGGAACCGGCCTGGAACAGAAGCTGGCCGGCCTGGCCCGGCAGCGGGAGCGGTCGAGCTGGGAGCTGCTCGAGCGCCACCGGGTCCTGGGAGGTCTGACGACCAACCAGAAGAACCAGCTCGAGCTGTGCATGTCGCCGCTGTCGCTCGAGGCCGGCACTGTGCTCGGGGAACGACCGGTGCTGGTGGAGCACGGGTCTCTGGAGCTGGTGACGTCTCCGGGGCAGCCGGCCTGCGAGCTGGAGGCAGGGGAGCTGGCGCTGGATCCGGCCGCCGTGATGCGCGGGGGACCCTGGAGTGTCGGATTCCGGGCCCGCTCCCGGGTCCGGGGGTTCATCCTCGATCCCGGCGAACTCCGGGGGTTCCTTCGGAACAACCCAGGTGTCTATCTGCAGTTGCTGGACCTGTCGGCCGGGTGGGGCAGACCGGTCACCGTGTGACATAACGCAACTTCCGGGCGCGACATGTGGTAGTCATGCTCGGGCCGCGTGTGCCTCTCTGAGACTCATCATGCTCACCATCCATCGCATTTCCAGGAAGTACTGTCTCACCGCCACCGTTCTGAAGACCCTGCTGGCCCTGTTCCTGGGCCCGGCGATGCTGCTGGCCCAGACGCCGGTGCCGGCACCGACGCTGCCCACGGCGCCCGTGGTGCCGGCCACCGCGTTGCCCTCGGTCCCGCTGCCTCCGGGCCTGGAGGCCGAGATCCAGCTGCTGCAGCAGCAGGTCGAGCGACTCAAGACCAACTGGTCGGCGGTCAAGACGTCGATTCCTCCGGTGATGCATACGGCCGAACAGCTCGATGCTCTCCCGAGCAAGTTCGCGCCGCGCGTGAACGCTCTCAAGCAGCAGTACAACATCCCCGAGAATCCGACGCTGGGCGAGGAAGCTCGAGGCATGACGCGCTACGGGCTCGACAGGATGGGCGTGGCGCCCGAGCGGGCCAGCGCGATCATGAAGTCGATCGATCAGACGGCGGCCAACGCCCGCAACTACAAGCCGCTCGACCCGATGAACATCGCTCTCGCGGTGGGCTCGGTGGCGGGCGTGAACGTCGTCAGGCAGCTCGTTGCGACCGGGAAGGTCGACCTGGCGCAGGCTGTCGGGTTCCTCGGCACGAAGCAGTTCTGGGGCGGGGTCGTGGGCTCGGGCGTGGGCTACTCGCTCGCCGGGTACGCCCTCACCTCCTTCCTGCCTCCGGGCGGCAGCCTGGTGATGGCGGTGCTGCCGACCTTCGGCGCCGTGACCGCTGGCATCCTGGGCGGCCACCTCGGCGCCGCCGGCTTCAACATGAAGCAAGCGCTGGCCAACGTGAACTTCGGTGAGGTCATCGGACAGGCGGCGGGCAACACGCTCGGCCTGTTCATGGGCGGGGCGATCGGCCAGTTCCTGGGCGGCACGCTCGGCAGCATGGCCGGCCCGGTGGGCACCGTCGTGGGCTCGATGATGATGGGCTACCTCGGCGGGGCGATCGGGAAGGCGCTCGGCTCGGCCTTCAAGGGCGACACCGAGCCGCTGCGACAGGCGCTCGACAAGGCGAAGACCGCCCTCAACGGCGAGGGCTTCATGCCGAGCGACATCGGCGTCTCGGAAGAACTGCCCGGCGCGGCCTTCTTCAACGACACCGAGAGCACCAAGATCAAGGCCACCTATCGCGCCAGCTACACGAGCTTCCTCGAGGCGGTCAAGAAGAACGACACCGCCACCGCCACCAAGGAGTACAAGAAGCTCGCGGAGTCGAAGAGCCAGTACGAGCAGGTCGTGCGCCGGGCCTTCC
>CAZSVK010000369.1:0-6157 GCA_964610245.1 uncultured bacterium | reverse complement strand
AGGCGCCCGCTGATCTCGCGGTAGCCGCGGTCTCGCTCCTCGCTTCGATAGACGCGGTAGCCGTCGACCGCCTCGGCCGAGAGCCGCCAGGTGACGATGACGCTGCCGAAGGTGTTGCCGGCGAAGGCGTCGACGCCCTGGGGGGCGCGCGGCACGAAGTTCTGAACGCTGACGATATCCGAGGGCTGGCTGAGGTTTCCGCCGTTGTCGAAGGCGCGCACGTAGTAGAAGTCGAGAGCCGTCCCGTTGGTGTCGGTGAACGTGAAGGCGATCTCGTTTCCGATGTTCTCGATGATCCCGACCGGCGTGAAGGCGCCCTGGGGGCTCTTGCCGCGATAGATGACGAACCCGCCGCCGACCAGGTCGTCGACGTTCCCGTTGCCGATCAGCGAGCCGTCCGTGTTCTGGGTCGGGCGGCCAAACGACAGCTTTATCCCGGAGGCGGTCGAGGCGGCGATGACGGCGCCGTTGGCCGGGTCGTGGCCGGGCTGCTTGGGCACCGTCGAGTCGCCGTCCTGCACGCGCACGGCGCGGCTCTGGGTGCGGCGGCCCTCCAGCAGGTCGCGCGTGACCGGCACCACCTGATACATGAACTCGGTGTCGTTCGAGAGCCCCGAGTCGGAGTAGCAGTTGGTGCCCTGGGGGACGATCCCCACGAACTGGAAGCCGTTGTTGTTGCCGAGCTGGCTGCGGAAGATCTCGTATCCGAACACCAGGCTCGAGAGGTTCAGGTCCCAGGTCAGGATGATGGTGCGCGTCCCCCCGTAGACCCGCACGTTCACGACCTCTAGATCGGCCTGGCCCAGAGGAAGCGTGCCCGGCGTGCCGGCCACCGACGGGCTCAGATCGATCGGGCTCTCCCGCCCGTCGCGGTCGAACGCGGTGACCTTGTAGAAGAAGCGGGTGTTGTTGACCAGCCCGTCCGGCAGGCCGTCTCCGTTGGTGTCGGGGCCGTCGTCCTGGAATAAGGGCGACTGGCTGACGCCGGTGGAGCCCACCAGCCTGAAGCTGCCCGACGAGTTGTCGCTGCGGTAGACGTTGTAGCCGACCAGGTCCGGCTCGCGATTGGCGCCCCACAGAACGCGGACGCGGCTGTCGGCCGGCAGGGCCCGGACGTCCTTGACGACGGCTGGCGCCTGGAGATCGACGATGCTCTGGATCGAGGAGTCCCCGCCGCAGCCCCAGAAAAGCAGCGGCGTGGCCGCCAGGCCGAGAATGAAGAAGCTTCGAGCCAAAAGTCGAGCGATCACGGTATTCCTCCTCCACTACAATCGGCGTGGAGGGGGTGAACCGTGAGCGCCCTGCCGGCGGCCCCGGCGACCGCGCCCTACTTGAGCAGCGGGGCGACTTCCTTGGAGTAGTTGCTGGTCGGATCCAGCCGGAACACGCGGCCGAAGCAGTCGAGCATCTCGGGCCGTTTGCCCGAGGCCTGGTAAGCCTTGCCGAGCCAGTAGTTGATGGCGATATCGGCGGTGTCGATGTAGTAGCCCTTCAGCAGGCGTGTCACCGCCGAGTCGGGGATCTTCAGCGTCATCATGCACTTGCCCGCGTCCAGGTACAGCCGCGGGTCCTTCGGATCGAGCGCCAGGTAGGCCTCGATATCCGACTTGCACGACTGCAGGTCGCTCTTGGCCGCGTAGGCGTAGGCTCGCCCCACCAGCGACTTGATGTTGACCGGGTCCTTCTCGGCCGACTCCTCGGGGGCGACGGTGCTCACGTCCTGCGTCTCCTTGGTGTTGGTGTCCCGCTTCTTGATCGTCTCGCGCAGACCCTTCTTGGCGTTCGGGTCGGCCGGCTCGACCGGGATGGTCATCATCACGAATCGGTCGTGGATCTCGGTGAAGATCTTGATCGCGTCGTCCGGCTTGCCCAGTTCGACCAACGCCCGCCCCTTCATGAGCTGGCACTCCACGGCGTCGGAATAGGCCCGCTTGCCCTCCATCTCTTCCAGCAGCTTCACGCAATCCTTGTACTCGCCCTTGATGTAGGCCAGCGTGGCCTGCTCGGCCTTGGCGCGCGGGTCGTCCGGGTAGCTCGAGAAGGCGTCCTCGATCGCCTCCTTCGCCGCGGCGAGATCGCTCTTGGCGCGGTCGTCGTGGCCACGGTCCTGCTGCTTCTTCGCCCGGTAGAGGTAGACCCGGGCCGCGAGCACTCTCGGAGGCACCGCCGTCAGCTGTTCGATCAGGTTGAAGTAGTCGAGCACCTTCTCGAAGAACCCGCCCTGGCTCGCCAGCGGGTGCACCGTCGTCGCCTCCGAGATGGCGTAGAACTTGAGGGCGTCTTCGAACAGCTCTTCCTTCTTGGTGGCGATGGCGTTCCAGAAGAGCACCGTGCCCATCCCGGCGTTCATCTGCGAAAAGTCTTCGTCGGTTGACGAGAGGAGGGTGTCGGTGCGGCCCTCCTTGTCGGCCCTCTCCCGCTTCATCTTCAGACCGGCTTCGAACTGCACCTTCGCGTTGTCCAGGTCGGGAGGGCTCAGCTGCAGATAGGTGTAGCCAATCTTGTGGTAGACGTCAGGGTTGCCCACCTGGTCGTAGAGCAGTGAATCCTTGTAGTACTCGATGGCCCGCTTGTAGGCGTCCTGGGCTGTCCGGAAGCGCGTCTCGGAGGTGTCGTACTCGAGGACCTTGGCCCCCCGGATCCGGTGGGAATCTCCGATGCGCATGTAGAGCCAGCCCAGTCCGCACCCCTGGATGAACACCGAGGAGCAGCAAAGCAGCAGGAACAGAACTCGACTGACACCCCCCGAGATTGCTTGCTTTCTCATACTTCCATTCTATAGCTGTCGCGACTGCGAATGCCAAGCACCCCCCCGGCGGTCCCTCCCCACCCTGCCACCGCGGCACCGCAGCAGACCGCCAAGGCCGCGGAGGCCGCCACCGGCCACCCGGCAGGCAGCGAGAGCACGAGCGAAAGCGTGTTGAACCCAAGATGGGCCAGCACCGCCGAGCGCAGCCCTCCGCCCGCGGCGAACAGAGCGCCGCAGAGCAGTCCGAGCGTCAGCGGCGGCCAGAACTGGCCCGACAGGAAGTAGTGAGGCAGCGCGAAAAAGAGCCCGCCCACCGCCAGCCCCGCCAGGGGTCGCCCCGTCGCGGCGACGAACGCCCTGGTGAAGAGCCCCCGGAAGAAGATCTCCTCGCACACCGGTCCGGATACCAGCGCCGCGAACAGGAACAGCCCGCCCAGGAGCGGGCCCGCCTCCTGCCCGAGCAGGGCCCGAGCCGCTTCGTTCCCGCCCGCCGCGTTCAGCCTCGCCAGGACGAACGGCGCTGCCGCCAGGCCTCCGAGGACCGGCCCCAGCGCCAGGCTGCGGCCGCGGCTCCAGGCCCCCGCCCACGCCGCTCCGAGGCTGTATCCCTTCAGACGCAGATAGCCGCTCGAGGCCGCCGCCAGCGCCACCTGCGACCCGAGCAGGGCCCCGGTCATCAGCAGTAGTTGCACGGTCCGGCCCACCTCCGGCAGCAGGGCGATCGCCGCCGTGGTGAGCAGGTAGAGGCAGATGTAGGCGTCGAACAGGATGAAGGCCTCGCCGAAGCGCAGCCCTGGCTCGGGCGACAGGAGCCGCGCCTCGTCGAAGTACTCGAGCCGCTGGGCCGCCTTCACGAGCACGAAGTGGACCAGCAACCCGGTCACCGCGAGCAGCGCCAGCCGATTGGGCAGCCGCAGCGGGAAGACCAGCGCCACCGCTCCGAGACTGCCGGTCAGGTAGACGAGCGAACTGACGGTGAGGGTCGCGCCCTGTTGCTTGAAGAGCGCGTTCTCGCTCACCGGGAACATCGCGGCGGTCGCCACCGCCAGATGGGTGACCAGTAGCGAGGCCGCGAGGATCCATGCACTCTCGGTCGCGAACGGGACCCACCGGAAGCGGCCGTACTGCACCAGGAAGGTCAGGTGGACGACCTCGGCCAGGAGGAACACCGGTGGGGTCCAGAAGAGCGCCTTCACCTGGAGGATCCGGCGCGCACCGATCGGCAGGGCCTGGAGAAACGAGATGCGGCTGTACTCGATCTGGCCGAGCGACTGGGCCGCCGTCATGTACGGCAGAAAGAGGAGGGGGATCGCCATCGACGTGAGCGTCAGGATCTCCGGCGAGATCCCCTGGCGCTGCGCCGAGCCGGCGCTGATGGTCAGGACGTTGACCGCGACGATGCCCAGGGGCATCAGGGCGACCGTGATGAAGGTGACGCGCCGGCGCACCATCATCGCCAGATCCTTCACCGCCAGGGCGGCCCATGGCGTGCGCGCCGCCGCGAAGAGCCTGCCCCAGACCGGCGCGACGCGGCCTGCGCCCTGATCGGCCGAGAGCGACGTCGCCAGGTGCTGCATGCGAGCCAACCCCGCGTGCATGGCCCCGGCGAGCGCCAGAAAGGCCACCGATGCCGCTCCAAGGCCGGGCCCGGCCTGCGCTTCCGAGAGTCCGGCGACCGCCCACCAGGAGGGCAGCAGCCGCATCGGCCCTTCCCAGATCGCCAGCAGCGCCGCGAGCTGGTCCGGGTCGGTCAGCCTGGACTTGGCCCCGAGCAACATCGCCGCGGCGAAGGGCACCGCGAATCCGGCCAGCAGGCGCAGGGTCTCGAGCCTTCCGAGCGATACGAACTGCGCGGCCGCGAAGAAGAGCAGCACGGAGGCGAGCCCCGCGAGCACCTCGACGCCGAAGTAGATCGCATACAGCGCGGGCCAGGCCCACCACGCCAGGCCGAAGTGCATGGCCAGCGCGACGAGGGTGGGCCCCATCAGGCTCAGGCCGACGAGGTCGAACAGCGCGCGCAGCAGCACCTTCGCCCAGACCACGGTGGGGAATCCGACGGGCAGGGTCAGCAGGAACTCGAAGTCGTTGGCGTCGGTGCCGACCTGGAATTCGTCCGAAACGAAGACGAGCAGGTTGAACACCAGGAGCATCAGGCCGCTGGCCAGCAATGCCCCGGCCGCCAGGAACAGGATCTGCTCGGGCGTGCGGGCGGCCCGGAAGGTCTCCGCGATGTTGAAGGTCACGAAGCGCAGGAACGAGAGCCACAGGAACAACCCGAGCCAGCGGAACAGCGTTTGCCAGGACGAACCCTGGGCCGTGAGGAAGTTCCGCAGGTGTCGCCACTTCATCCGGCCGAGCAGGGCCAGGTCGCGGAGGGCGACGAGCGAGAGCGCAGAGATGCCCGCCGGCTCTCGGCCCCGGCCGGAGTCGGGGCGGCCGCTGGCGAAGGCCACCTGATCGTCGGGCATCGGCTTCACCTCTCAGCCTGGGCCTCGGCGAGCCCGCCAGCACGGTCCCGCGGCGGCCGTCACGGCCTATTCGGCCGCCGGGCCTTTCGATTGTCCGGTCAGTTGCAGAAACAGATCTTCGAGCGTCTGCCCCGCGCTGACGGCCCGGGTCACGATCGTCTCCTTGGGCTCCAGCAGAACCATGCGTCCGCAAGAGATGATGCCCAGGTGGCTGCAGACCTCCTGGGCGACTTCGAGGATGTGGGTGGAAAAGAGGATGGTGGTGCCGGCCGCGGCCTCGCGCCGCACCATGTCCTTGAGCATCCGCACGGCGCCCGGATCGAGGCCGTTGGTCGGCTCGTCCAGGAGCAGCACCCTGGGACGATGGATGAGCGCTACGAGGATGGCCAGCTTCTTCTTCATCCCCTTCGAGTAATTGAGCACCAGCTCGTCGGCCTTCTCGGCGAGAGCGAAATCGACGAGGAGCCGCTCGATGCGGGCGTCCAGTTCAGGGCGAGCCAATCGGTGGAGCGTGCCGATGAACTGCAGCAGCTCGCGGGCGGTGAGGTACTCGTAGAGGGCGGGCGTATCAGGGAGGAAGCCGACGCGGCGCTTGACCTCGACCGCCTCCCGGGTGACGTCGAGGCCGTCGATGCGCGCCCAGCCCTGCGAGGGCGGGAGCATCCCCATCAGCATCTTGAGGGTCGTGGTCTTGCCGGCTCCGTTGGGTCCGAGGAAGCCGAAGACGGTGCCCGGCTCGATCTTGAAGTCGAGGCGGTCGACCGCGGTGAGGGGCCCGAACTGCTTGGTGAGGCCGTGGAACTCGATCATGGCGCGGCGACAGCATACCGCAAGGCCGTCCGGGGCCGCTTCGGGGCGAAGGATGCGCGCGCGGAAGGTGGGGCTCCGCTCCGGTTCGAGTTCTGCCGGGGACGCTGTCCCCGGGCCCCTGCCAGGGTGG
>CAZSVK010000368.1:0-6176 GCA_964610245.1 uncultured bacterium | reverse complement strand
AAGGCGCCAGCGCCGACCCCGGCGACGAGACGTTCCGCGGCCCGGCCGCCTTCAGCGAGCCCGAGACGCGCGCCATCCGAGACCTCTCGCTGGCAAAGAAGTTCATCGCCGCCATCAGCTTCCACAGCTATAGCGAGCTGGTCCTCTGGCCCTGGGGATACACCTACGAGGCAACGCCCGACGGTCGCGTGTTCAACCAGGTGGGCGCCGCTCTCGGCCGCATCACCGGCTACAAGCCCGAGCAGAGCTGCCAGCTCTACCCGACCTCGGGCGACTTCGACGACTACATGTACGGCGAGCTGGGAACGTTGGCGTTCACCATCGAACTCGGCAAGGAGTTCGTTCCCGAGGAACACCAGGTGGCCGGCATCGTCGAGTCGAACGACAAGGCCTGCCTGTGGCTCCTCGAGAACGCCGCCGACCCATTCCCTCCTCTGCAGCACGACCCGCTGGCCTCCACCATCGACCGCACCGGCCCGTATCCGGTCACGGCCAGGCTGCGCAAGGCCTCGAACCTGCAGCCCAGCTCGGTCGAGCTGGTGTTCAACCGCGCCGGCAGCCAGGCCGAGCAGCGAGCGCCGATGACGGCGGGGCAGGATGGCCTCTATTCCGGTCAGCTCCCCGGCGGCGCGCTGGGCAAGCTCGCCTACCACTTCGAACTGGCCGCGGGCGACCGCAAGCTGCGCGTACCCGCCCAGGGCGAGTTCTCGTTCAGCGTGGTCGACAGCCTCGTGCTGATCGTGGCCGACGACGACGGCGCCTACTACACGCCCCACTACACGGCCGCCCTCGATCTGCTGGGCAAGGCCTACGCCATCTACGAGATGAGCCGCACCTCCGCCCCCCCCTCCGCCGCGGTCCTTCGCTCGGCTTCGGCGGTCGTCTGGTTCACCGGCAACGCCTCGCGCGACACCCTCACGGCAGCCGACCAGAATCTGCTCAAGGCCTACCTGGCCGACGGCGGGCGACTGCTGCTGTTCGGACAGGACATCGGCTACGAGCTGAAGAACAGCCCGTTCTACAAGGACGTTCTGAAGGCCAGGTACGTGGCGGACAACAGCCAGGGCAAGGCGCTCGTCGGCGCCGCGGGCACCTTCGCCGCCGGCCTTTCCTGCGGCCTGGGCGGGGCCGGAGCCGAGGCCCAGAACTTCCCCGAGGGGATCGAAGCGCTGGCCGGGGCGTCCGCTCTGATGCGCTACGACAACGGCCAGACCGGCGCCGTGGTGTCGGAGTCGGGCAAGGCCCGGCTCGCCTACTTCGGCTTCGGCCTCGAAGGCGTCTCTCCCCTCGAGGCGCGCCAGCAGCTGCTGGGCAAGGCGCTCGACTGGCTGGCCTCGTCAGCCCGCCAGGACGCGCGCCGCGCGAACTTCCGGTAGGGCGCGGGAAGGGCGTACGCGTCGAGCGCGGAGAACTCCCGATTTCCCTCTCGGGAGCTCCGCTCCCGAACCCTCGCCAAGGGCGAAGTTCGCCCCTGGACCCCCCGATGACTGGAGGAAGACTTGCCCACGTTCGCAAGTCAGAGTCCAGACAAGTGTCGCTCAGGCTTCGATTGCTCTTCTCATGGCCGGGTCCAGGGTGGGGCTCCCACCCTGGCAGGGGCCTGGGGACAGCGTCCCCAACAGGCAATCTCAGTACCTCAGTGCTTGTGGCGCTTCTCGCGGAGTTCCTGGATGTCCTTGCGGAGTTCGGCCTGCCGAGCGATCAACTGCTCGAGCTTGCCTCCGACGGAGGCGGCCTGATCGCGAAGACTGCCGTAGACCTCGCCGATGGGGCGGGTGTTCCCGCCGCTGACGTGGACGGTGAGCGTGCCGCCGGTGCGGGCGGCGGCCATGATCTCGAGAGACCGGTGCACCCAGTCGGCGATGTCGAAGCGGCTCACGGCCTGGTCGCCGGGCAGCGGGTTGCCCTGGGAATCGAGGAAGAAACCTCGGGATTGCAGGCTGGCGAGAGTCGAGGCTTCGCTGGATTCGGCCGCGGCGGCTGCGGGGAGCAGGACGGCCGCGAGCAGCAGGATTGCCATCATATGGCGGATGTTCATGGGGTTACCTCCGGCGGCATTAAACCATGACGACATCCACGCTGGCGAGCGTTCCGGAGTCCCTGAGCGCCTTCAAGGCGGGGTCGGAGCCGGCATCCTCGTGCAGGGTGTCGTCCAGCTCGAGGGCCCTCGCCAGGCTCTCGCGCGCCTCGTCGAGCCGGTCCAGGCCAGCCAGCGCACAGGCGCGGTTGTAGTGGGCGAGCGCGTTGCAGGGCTCGGCGTCGAGCACCCGATCGAGGTCAGAGAGCGCCGCGGGCAATTGCCCAGTCTGCAACCGCACGTAGGCCGCCAGACTGGCCAGGGCCGGGCTGGCGGGCCGCAGCGTCAACCCTTCCTCCGCGAGCGCAAGCGCCCGGTCCGGCTGCGTGTCGGCCAGATGTTGCGCCAGGAGCAGGCGCAGTTCCTCGTTCTCACGCTCGGCCTCGAGGGCGCTCGTGAAGATGCGGTCGGCCTCGGCGGCCTGTCCCAGCCGTTCGTGGGCCACGCCGAGCAAGAACCGCGCGCGGCCGTCGAGGGGTCCGATGGCCGCGGCTGCCTCCAGGGCGGCCCGAGCCTTCTCGGGTTGCTCCGCCAGCAGCAGGGCCGCGGCGTGATCCGCCCTCAGTTCCAGCTCCGAAGGTTCCAGCTCTATCGCCCGCGCCAGGCTCTTGAGCGCGGCCGCCGGCCGGCCCGTGTCGATCAGGGCCAGCGCCCGGCATCGCAGCAGATCGGCCGTCGCCGACAGGCTCTCGGCGGTGGGGCTCTCCTCGAGGGCCTCGGCCGGCTGACCGGTGAGAGTGAGACAGTGCACGACGAGGCGGCGGAGTTCCGGATGCTCGGGATGGATGGCCAGGCCCTGCCGGGCGTGGGCCAGCGACTCCGCCGGCCGTCCTAGCTGGAGCAGACAGGCGCTGGCGCCATGCAGCGCCTCGACCTCCCGGCCGTCCGCCTGCAGCACCTCCAGGTAGACCTCGAGGGCCCGCGTCGTCTCCTGCATCTGCTGCAGCAGGGCCGCCTTGGCCAGCATCGTCTCCGTCGAAGTCGGGTCGAGGGCGAGCGCGATCTCGAGCTGCTCGGAAGCGAGGAAGGGCTCCCCGCTGGCGGCGAGGATGGCGGCCTTTCGACGGCGCGCGGGCACGTGGTCTGCCCGGGCGGCGAGGATCTCTTCGACGAGGGCGAGCGCCCTGGGAAACTGCCCGGCCTGTTCCAGGGCGGAAGACTTCCACAAGAGCGGCAGCGAGTCGCCCGGCTGCAACTGGCTCACACGCTCGAAGGCGGCCAGCGCTTCGTCGAAGTGCTGCATCTCCAGGTGGGCGAGCCCCTGCCACATGTGGCTGACGGGATTGGCGGGCTGCAGTTCCGAGGAGCGGCGGAACATCTCTTCGGCCACGGGGAACATGCGGTGTTCCATGTAGCAGAAGCCCTTGTACAGGAGGGCGAAGGCCGAATCCGGCTCGACATGGATGGCGTCGGAACAGGCGTCGAGGGTCTGGTCGATGCGGCCCGCCTCGAAGAGCAGCGTGATCTTGCCCTGGAGGAACTCGAGTTCCTCCGGCTCGATGCGGACAGCACGCTCGAGGGCGAGCAACGCGTCGTCGAGATGGCCCAGGCAGTAGTGGCAGTAGCCGACCTGGTTGTAGATGTAGGCCGAGTCGGGCTCCAGGTCGAGGCACTGGCGATAGAAGCCCAGGGCCTGGTCGTAGTCCTCGCGAAGGGTCGCCAGGTAGCCGAGCCAGGTGAAGGCCTCGGCGCTGGTCGGGTCCCAGGTCGAGGCTCGCTCGTAGACTCCCCAGGCGAGGTCGTGGGCGCCCAGCGCGAAGCAGCAGTAGCCGAGCTTGCAGGCCAGGAAAGCCAGGAAGTCCATCATGAGCTAGCGGGATCGACCGGAAGGAACCGGCCTGCGCCGCCGGAAAACCGCCAGGACGGCCGGACCTGCCCCACGGCGCCGGTGCTGGCCTTGGAGGATATCACAGGCCAGCGGGCCGGGTATTGTCCGGCGGACCGATCGTGCTAGACTCGCCGCGCTCGCGACGGCGCCCGGCCGGCGAGCATCAAGCGACGCTGAGAACCGAGGAGCGATATGCACAAGTTTGGCATCCTGACTGGCGGAGGCGATTGTCCAGGACTTAACGCCGTGATCCGTGGCGTGGTCAGGCGAACCCTGCAGGAGGCGGACGCCCAGGTCGTGGGCTTCAAGAACGGGTGGGCCGGCGTGCTCGAAGGGCACATCATCCCGATGGATCTGCACAGCGTCTCGGGCATCCTCCACAAGGGCGGAACGATCCTGGGCACCTCCCGGACCAATCCACTCAAGAAGGAAGACGGGCTCGAGCGGATCAAGCAGGTCGTCGAGAAGAACCAGATCACCTGCCTCATCGCCATCGGCGGCGAGGACACGCTGGGGGTCGCGCGCAAGCTGAGCGAGGCCGGCGTGAAGATCGTCGGCGTTCCGAAGACCATCGACAACGATCTGAGCGGCACCGACTTCACGTTCGGTTTCGACACCGCGGTCAACATCGCGACCGAGGCGATCGATCGTCTGCACAGCACGGCCGAGGCCCACAATCGCGTGATGGTGGTCGAGGTCATGGGCCGCCACGCCGGCTGGATCGCGGTCTATGCCGGCCTGGCCGGCGGCGCCGACTGCATCCTCATCCCCGAGGTCCCGTTCGATCTCGAGGAGGTCTGCCAGCTGATCCGCAACCGCCACAGCCGGGGCAAGAACTTCTCGATCATCGTGGTCTCGGAGGGCGCCAAGCTGCAGTCGGACGTCGACGTGGACGGCGGTCTGGTCGTCCAGAACCTGAAGACCGACTCCTTCGGCCACGTGCGGTTGGGCGGCATCGCCAACATGCTGGGCGAAGAGGTCGAGCGGCGCACCGGGTTCGAGACGCGCGTGACGGTGCTGGGCCACATCCAGCGCGGCGGCACGCCCACGGCCTTCGACCGCGTGCTGGCGAGCCGTTTCGGCGTCAAGGCGGCCGAGATGGCCATCCACGGCGAGTACGGCAAGATGATCGCCCTGCGCGGCGCCCAGCTCGAGCCGGTCAGTCTCGACGAGGCCGTCCAGAAGCTCAAGACGGTCGACATGGAGATCTACAAGATCGCCCAGGTGTTCTTCGGTTGAGACCGGGAGCCTCCCGGAAGGACGGATGAATCACGGCCGGCCGCTCCTGCCGATGCGAGAGTTGCCGGCCGTGCGCGTATATTGGGTCTCGGGGTCGATCGCAGCCGGGGGGACTGACGAGGAGAGGTTTTCGAGATGAGTGTCGAAGTGACTGCCGAAATGGTCCTGGAAGGTCTCAAGCACGTGATGGATCCGGACCTGAACAGGCCGCTGGTCGAACTGGGGATGATCCAGGACGTCAAGGCCTGCGGAGGCAACGTCAGTCTCACCGTGGTCCTGACGACCCCGGCCTGCCCGCTCAAGGCGAAGATCGAGCAGGACGTCCGCACCGCCGTCACCGCTATCGCCGGCGTTGAGAACGTCGAAATCAAGATGGCGGCCAACGTCTCCAAAGGCGCCCAGGGCGGCGCGGTCTCGCTGCCCTCGGTCCGCAACATCGTCGCCGTGGCCTCCGGAAAGGGCGGCGTCGGCAAGTCGACCGTCAGCACCAACCTGGCGATAGCCCTGGCCCGGCACGGCTCCAGGGTCGGCCTTCTGGATGCCGACGTTTACGGGCCCAACATCCCGATGATGATGGGCATCGAGCACGTCCCCGAGCCCGACGGCGAGAAGCTCCGTCCCGCCACCGCCTACGCCATCAAGGTCATGTCGATGGGGTTCTTCATTCCCCCCGAGCAGGCCGTCATCTGGCGAGGTCCCATGCTCCACGGCGCCGTCCGGCAGTTCCTGGGCGACGTGCTCTGGGGCGAGCTCGACTATCTGATCGTCGACCTGCCGCCGGGCACGGGCGACGTGCAGCTCTCGCTCTCGCAGAGCATCGCGCTCACGGGCGCCGTCATCGTCAGCACCCCCCAGGACGTGGCGCTCCACGACGTGCGCAAGGGCATCACGATGTTCCGCAAGGTTGGCGTGCCGCTGCTGGGCATCATCGAGAACATGAGCGGCTACGTCTGCAGCCACTGCGGACATGAAGAGAACATCTTCGGAAAGGGCGGCGCCAAGCGCGAGGGCAAGCTCCAGGGCATCCCGGTC
>CAZSVK010000367.1:0-6185 GCA_964610245.1 uncultured bacterium | reverse complement strand
GACCCGGCCCCTAACCCCCAACCCCCAACCCCTAACCCCTAACTGCATCGCCGAGGCCCCTTCGCCGAGGCCCCTCACGGGTCGATAGGGAGAGGGAGGACGCGACGCATGCGCGTTCGTCCCGGCGCAACCCCCGTACCCGGAGACCGACAGTTCCTCAGGAAGACCGACGTTGGCCGAGAAGCAGAAGACCGAGGAGATCATCCGCCTGGAGCACGTCAGCAAGACGTTCGGCAGCCAGACGGTGCTGCGCGACGTCACGTTCGACGTCAAGCGCGGCGAGACGTTCGCCATCGTCGGGCCGTCAGGGTGCGGCAAGAGCGTGACGCTGAAGATCATCATCGGGCTGCTGCGGGCTGATGAGGGCCGGACCTGGATCCTGGGCGAGGAGATCACCCAGGCCACCGAGAGCCAGCTCGACCGGCTGAGGCACCGGATGGCGATGGTGTTCCAGGGAGGGGCGCTGTTCGATTCGCTGACGGTGGGAGAGAACGTGAGCTTCGTGCTCGATCAGCACTCGGACCTGCCGGAGGACGAGAAGGCGGCCATCGTTGCGAAGAACCTCGGGCGGGTCGGCCTGCCGGGGATCGAGGCGAAGATGCCGTCCGAGCTGTCCGGGGGAATGCGGAAGCGGGTGGCGCTGGCCAGGGCGCTGGCACTGGAGCCGGACATCATCCTGTTCGACGAGCCGACGACCGGGCTGGATCCGATCATGACGACCGAGATCGGGCTGCTCATCCGGGATCTGCGCAACGAGGTGCAGACCACCGCGGTGATGGTCAGCCACGACATCAAGAACACCTTCCTGATCGCCGACCGGGTGGGAGTGCACCACGAGGGACGGCTGATCGACCTGGGGACGCCCGACCAGATCAGGGCCTCGAAGCACCCCTTCGTCAGACAGTTCCTGGAGGGGGCGCCGTCGGCGCCCGCAGGTGAGACGGTATGAACCGCGCACTCGAGTTTCGCGTAGGACTGCTGACGATCCTGGCGGTGACGCTCTTCGTCTGGCTGCTGACCAAGGTGGAGGACGTGAGGCCCTTCAGCCACGTCTACGGCATCGGGGTCACGTTCACCGACGTTCTGCGGCTGAGCGTGGGCGATCCGGTGCGGCTGAACGGTTTGCCGGTGGGCAAGGTCAAGGGGCTGGCGCTCAAGGAAGACCGGGTGCTGGTCTGGCTGGAGCTGGACCGCAACTACCAGGTGCTGCGGAAGGCGCGCATCAGCATCGGCACGGCGGGCTTCTTCGGGGCCAACTACATCAAGATCCAGCAGCCGCTTGGGGGGGACAAGGCCCAGGCCGAGTCGCTGGCAGCCGACGAGATCGTCACCGGCATCGAGGAAGCGGGCATCGACACGCTGATGGACGAGGGGCACAACATCTTCACGAGTGCGCGGCGGACCTTCGAGGCGCTGAACAACATCGTGGGGGAGGCCGACTTCCGGACCAACGTGAAGGACACGGTGCGCAACCTGAAGCTGGCGAGCGGCAAGGCAACGGATCTGCTCGAGCGGCTCGACGGCAAGGTCGACGAGGTCGGCACCAACCTCCGCAAGCTCACGGACAATCTCAACGGCACAGTCGATGAGAACCGGGCCAACGTGAAGCGGTCGGTCGACGATCTGCAGCAGTTGCTGGGCGACCTGCGCGCCACCGTCTCGGAGAACCGCGAGGACGTCCACAAGATCGTGCACAACGTCGAGCACTTCAGTGGCCAGTTCGGCGAGAAAGGCGAGACGCTGAAACGTGTCAACGAGGCGCTGGAGCGGCTGAACAAGCTGCTGAAGGACTACGGCAGCAACGGCACCATCGGGACGGAGATCGCGACGGCGGCGAAGAACATGTCCGAGGCGACGTCCGACCTGAAGACCGTGGCCGAGAAGGCAAAGGAGTTCGTGACCGACCCGAAGACCGAGGACAAGGTCGAGCAGGTGGTCAGCGACGTGCACGAACTGTCGCAGCAGTCGCAGGATCTCGGCTCGCAGATGGAGAAGTTCAAGTTCGATCTGAGGACGAGCACGTTCTTGGATCTGGACAATCAGAAGCTGCGGGGCGACATCACGGCGGTCGCCAGCTACGACGACAAGTACTTCGCCTACCTGGGGCAGGACCGCACGGGGCCGGCGGAGGGCGTGAACACGGTGCAGCTGGGGACCCGGATGTTCGGCAACTACATCGTGCGAAGCGGGGCGTTCCGGGACACGAGCGGGATGGCCGTGGACGCCGAGCTGTTCGACAAGAAGGGCGTGGTGAGCGTCGAGGGATACCGGTTCGACGATCCCATCTTCCGGGTGATCGGACGCTATCACTACAACAACAGCTACGACCTGATGCTGCGGCGCGAGAACATCAACCAGGCCAATGCGTCGACGATGGTGGGCGTGGAGCACCATTTCTAGGGGTTAGGGGTTAGGGGTTAGGGCCGGGTCTGAGGCTCCGGGCTCGAGGCTCGAAGGCGCGAGGCTCAGCCGGCATGAATGGCCGTTCGGACGCAACCTGCGGGGGGTGCGGGCGGTAGTCATGGGTACCGTCGCGAGGCAGTCGCACGGTACGTCATGTTCCGCCCACTCTCGGATAGCGCACATCACGGCAGGCCCCGCGAGGGCCGTGGCCTCAGGGCGTTCGCCATGGTGCTGGCGTCCCTGCTGATGCTGGGCGCCGGCCCCGCGCTGGCGCAAGCTGACTGGGACGACATCCAGCCGTGGGACAACAGCCAGTCGCGTCCGCTGCTAGAGCGCTCGTTGCGCGGCGAGGAAGTGGCCGAGACCGCGGAGCAGGTTCAGGAGCTTGCGGGCGGGTACGGCCTGTTGACGCCGGTGATCCTGGCCGTCTCGCGGGGCACCGAGCTGGCGGCCCGGAGGTCGGCGGGCGAGCGAGTGGGCCAGGACGAGGGCGTCGTGGACTTCCTGAAGAAGAAGCGCTTCTGGAGCGCCCTGACCTGCGATCTGGTGGCGACCTCGCTCGCGCTGGGAGTCGCAGCGGCACTGCCGGGCCCGGCCTTCGTGAGGGCGCTGCTGCCGGTGGCGGCAGGGTTCATCGGCTGGGAGATCGGTTCGGGCCACCTCGCAAAGACAGACTGGGCCTCGCTGTCGGTGCAGATCGGCGCCGCCGCGGCGGTGCAGATCGGCCTCACGGCGGCCCTGGTGGCGGTGCCCGGCGCGGGTCTCATAGCCGCAGTCGGCGGCGCGGCGGCCGGGATCGCCGCCGGCATGATCTTCGAGCGCCTGCGCGCCCAGCCGACCAGTGACTTCCGGCCGGCGCCCGAGGACGAGGAGGTCGCCGACCCGGTTGTCGTGGCGCCACCGGCCTGGGGCTCCCGTCCGCCGGACAGCGAGACCCGGCGCACGGCCGCCGGCCAGG
The DNA here is from genome assembly GCA_964610245.1 of uncultured bacterium. Lineage (GTDB taxonomy): Bacteria > Muiribacteriota > UBA6191 > JACPRK01 > JACPRK01 > CAZSVK01. The sequence goes on along the minus strand of CAZSVK010000367.1, from coordinate 2,824 downwards.
CCAATCGGAGGCGCGGCTACGAGGCGATGCTGAACTCGATGCGGCGCAACGACCGGCAGGGCGCCGCCGAGGCCTACAAGGACTACCGAGGAGACAGCGCCGACCCGCAGCCGGCCACGGGCTGGTAGCCTGGGCCCTGCGACCCGCTGCATGGGACGGGAGGGCCTCGCCATAGCGACGCGCCGCCGGCCCGCCCGGCGGTGTATGGTGGGCCCATGACGTCCACCCCAGGCGCCGCGGACTCCGGACCCGGCCTGCGCCTCAGTGTCGTCGTCGTGACGCACAACTCGGAGGCACATATCGAGCGATGCCTCGGCTCGGTGGGAGAGGCGGCTCGCGGCTGGCCGCACGAGGTGGTCATGGTCGACAGCGCCTCGTCGGACGCCACGGTTGCGCGCGCGCGGGCGGCCTGCCCGGCGGCCCGGACGATCGCCCTGGCCGAGAATCGCGGCTACGCGGCGGCGTTGAATGCGGGCATCGCCCAGGCGAGCGGGCACTTCATCGCCTGCTGTAACGCCGACGTCGTGCTCGGGCCGGAGAGCCTTGCGCGGCTCTGCGCCGCCCTCGAGGGTGACGAACGGGCCGCCGGCGCCGGGCCGCTGTTGCGCGACCCGGAGGGTCGCTTCGCGCCTTCGGCGAGGGGCTTTCCGTCGCTCGTTCACGAGGCGATTCACATGACGCGCCTGCGCCGCCTGTGGCCTGGCAACCCGCTCTGCCGGCGTATCGACAGGCCCGACCTGGGGCCCGGCCACGCGGGCACTTGCGACTTCGTGGTGGGTGCGGTGTTCGTGACCGATCGCGATCGGCTGAGGCGAGTGGGCACCTTCGACGAAGGCTACTTCCTCTACTTCGAGGAGACCGACTGGTTCGCCCGCGCCAGCCGGATGGGCCTGCACGCGCTGTTCGTGCCGGGTGCGGAGGCGACGCACGTCGGCGGGGGCAGTTCCGGGCCATGGTCGGCGGCCGCCCCGCTCTACTGGCGCAGCCAGTATCGCTTTCACCGGCAGCACGGCAGGGCCGGCACGGTCGTCCCGCTGACGCTGTTCCAGGCCGCAACCTGCTTGGCCCGGCTCGTCGGTTGCGCCGTGCTGCCAACGGGCTGGCGGCGGCCGGCGGCCGAACGGCGCGAGGTGACGCGGGCCGTGCTCGGACACCTGGCGTGGCTGGCAGGCGCCTGCGGTTGACCAAGCCCCGGGCCCCGATGGCGCGGCGCGAGGGGCGAGGCTATACTGCGCTCGCGACATCACTCCAGCGTTGCCCAGTCGACTGGCCGTGAGCCGGCCCGGAGGTTTGGCCCCGATGAACATCCCAGAGATTCTCATCACCCACGACGCTGCCCACGTGGGCAGCAAGGCCTCGGAGGAGTTCGTCCGGATCACCCAGCGCGCGGTACAACTGCGCGGCAGGGCAGCGGTCGCGCTGTCGGGCGGCAGCACCGTGCATGCGCTGCTGGCGTGGCTGGTCACGCAACCGCTCACCGACATGGTGCCGTGGGACCGCATCGACCTGTTCTGGAGCGACGAGCGGCTGGTGCCCGCCTCCGACGGCGACAGCAATCACGGGGTGGCGCTCCGCGAGTATCTTTCGCGCCTGCCGATTCCGCCCGAGAACCTGCACTTGCCTCCGCTGGGGCTCGATAGTCCGGCGGCGGCGGCCGCGGCCTACGAAGAGGAGATCCGCCGGTGTGTGGATACCTTCGGCTCGCCGATCCCGCGGTTCGATCTCGTCTTCCTGGGCCTGGGGATGGACGGCCACCTCGCGTCGCTCTTCCCGGGGGCAGCGGCCTCCTGGGACTGGGAGCGGCTGGTGCTGCCGTCGCGGTCCGACACGGCGATGTACGACCGCATCACCTTCAGCCCGACGCTCCTGCTGGGGGCCTCGCGCGTGGTGGTGCTGGTGTCGGGGACCGAGAAGGCCGGCATCGTGAAAACGGTGCTCGAGTCGGCCGCGGACGTCGACCGGTATCCGGCGCAGGTGCTGGAGCACGCCCAGGGGCATGTGATCTGGATCCTCGACGTGGCGGCGGCGGCGGCGCTGAGTGCCGGCGAGCCTGCCGAGGAGACCGACACGCCCTGGTGGTAGGGCGCGAGCGCGCGCAAAGGCGCCCGGAGACTTGCATCTCCGGGCGCCGTGAGAAAACAGGGGGGAGCCCCGAGGGGGCTACCGGCTCAGACCAGCGAGATTTCCGCCATCTTGGCGGCGTCGCCGAGGCGAGTACCGAGCTTGATGATGCGGGTGTAGCCGCCCTTGCGCTCGGCGTACCGGGGCGCGATGACTTCGAAGAGCCTGGTGACGACCTTCTTCTGGCCGAGGCGGGAGAAGGCCAGGCGGCGCTTGGCCTGCTGGAGAGAGGTGCTCTTCTCGCCTTCCTTGATCGGCTCGACGCTCTTGGCGAGGGTGATGAGACGCTCGGCCAGCGGGCGCAGGGTCTTGGCCTTGGCCTCGGTGGTCTTGAGCTTCTCGTGCTCGAAGAGCGAGTTGAGGAGGTTCTTCAGGAGGGCCTTGCGATGACCGCTGGGCCGGGAGAATTTCCTACCGCTAACGTTATGCCTCATTTGACTGCAGACCCTTCTTCATCGCGAAGCGACAACCCGTACTGGGAAAGCTTCTCGCGGATCTCGTGAAGCGACTTCTTGCCGAAGTTCTTGATGGCCAACAGCTCGGAAGCTCGCTTCTTGCCCAGTTCACCAAGGGTCCGGATGTTCTCCTGCTCCAGGCAATTGCGGGAGCGGACGGAGAACTCGAGATCCTTGATCGGAATATCGATGTTCTTGTTGTCTTCCTTGCGGGCCTCGACGACCATCCGGTAATCCTCTTCGGGGTA
>CAZSVK010000366.1:4095-6206 GCA_964610245.1 uncultured bacterium | reverse complement strand
ATGGCCGGCTCAACCGCACGCTGGTCGAGTTGCTGGGCCCGCCCAGCCAGCCGCCCTCCATCCGCAGCGCGCGCACGCGCGACGGCAAGGGCATCATCTTCGTCGCCCACGACGGCGAGATCTACCCGGCCGGCTTCCTGCCTCTCTCTCTGGGCAACATCCGCAGCGCATCTATCGTCGACGTTTACAGAAACAACCCGATCCTGCAGACCATCAGAAAGGCGAAGTTCACGGGCCGGTGCGGCCCCTGCGAGTTCGCCGATCTGTGCGGCGGTTCCCGCGCCCGGGCCTACGCCGCCTTCGGCGATCCGCTGGCCGAGGATCCCGCCTGCGCCTACAGTCCGCCGGCATGCAAGGAACTGCCGCGGCCCGTCGACGCTCGCCTCGCCCCCGACCCGTCGACACCCCCCACCGCCTGAGCCGGAGCAAACCGTGTCAACCAAGACCGGCCTCGACATCAGGCGCACGCTGAAGACGAACCCGCACCTGCAGGGCCTGCCCGAGCACGAACTGGAGCGCCTGGCGACGACGCTCTCCGTGAGGTCCCTCCGCCGCAAGGAGCAGCTCTTCGCCGAGGGCGAGATCCCGGGCGGCATTTACCTTCTCGAAAGCGGCTGGCTCAAGGCGGTCCGCTGCTCGCCCGGCGGCGCCGAGCTGGTCGTCGGCGTTCTGGGCCCGACCGACGGCCTCGCCAGCAATCCCGGTCCCTCGATGCCGGGCCCCCACGACTGCACCGTCCGCGCTCTCACCTCCGCCCGCGTCCTCACGGCCCGCGGCCTCGTCGCCGCCGACCTCCTGCGGAGCTGCCCGTCGCTGCTCGATGCCTGGCGCGACCTCTACTACGTCGCCCGTCGCCGCAACGTCGAACTGACCGTCGGCCTCGCCCTGCACGACATCGACCGGCGCCTCGCCAGGCTGCTGCTGCGCCTGGCCCGCATGGTCCCCGGCGGGGGCGGCGAAGGCTCGAAGCCCGAGATGGAGGTGCCGAAGGTGCTCAGCCAGCGAGAGATGGCCGCCGCCGTCGGCACCGCCCGCGAGGTCGTCACCCGCCACGTCGCCACCCTCGTCGAGCAGGGCATCCTGGCCCGCCGAGGCCGGCGCATCCTGCTCGCCCAGCCCGAGAAGCTTCGCGTGATGGCGGAAGGCGACTGAGAGTCTGTCGATCGCCAGCGTCCGGCCGCGGAGCGTGTGACGCAAGTCACATCAGAACCGATCTCGGCGGACAGTCTGTCCGTTGCCGCAGGGACGTTCGAGTCCGTCGCGCCGTGACCTCGGTTCCCTCGAGAATTCGCCGCGGGCACGAGCGTTTCCCTGGCGGAACACCGGCCGGACATTCGCGCCCCGGTTCGATAGCGGGGTGGGCGCCCTGTCGTCTCCGGGCGAAACTGCCGCCCGGAGGAGTCGGGGCCGACGATCGGCATCGCTATTGGCTTCAGCGGAATCGACGCCCTGCCGGAGATCGGCCCCCGGTCAGTTCGCTGGCCCGATGCGGCCTTTCGAGCGCCGGGGACCGGCGTCTGGCCAAACTAGCACGGTAATTGCGGAGGCACGCCGCGAACCGGCCGGTCCGGGGTCGCCTCCAGCGGCCGCCCAGAGTCCCGTAGCGCTGCCGGTTCCATCGTGACGCAACTCTGAACTCGATCCGGGCGTGCCAGAGGCTGAAATGAATCTGACTGGGCCACTCTCCGACAACAGGACAGGTGCTGGCATCCGCCAGCTCCTCCGGGGCGGCGCGGTCTCGTGGGCAGCGGCCGGCCTGCTGCTCTGCGGGCTGCTGCTGCCAACCGCCGCGCGGGCCGAGGCGCCCGCCGCCGACACCTGCCTGACCTGCCACGAGCAAGAGAAGGCCGACAGCCTGAAGGCCTCGGTGCACAACTCGCTCGACTGCGTATCGTGCCACTCGACGGCGACCACGACCCACGAGGGCAAGCTGCCTCCGGTCGACTGCTCCGAGTGCCACGGCGACGTGCCCGGGGCTCTCTCCGGAGGCGTTCACGCGACCAAGGACAAGGCAAAGCCCGAGCCGCAGGCGAGGGCGGGGGGTCCGGGGTTGGAAAACCCCGGCTCCAAGATTGGGCTTGCCCCTGGCGATCTCCCGGCCTCCGTTCGCT
>CAZSVK010000366.1:0-3995 GCA_964610245.1 uncultured bacterium | reverse complement strand
GGCGATCTCCCGGCCTCCGTTCGCTCCGAAAGCCCCGCCGCTGCGGGCAAGCCCGGCCCGACCTGCGCCGCCTGCCACGGCAATCACGCCATCAAGCCGGCGGCCTCCCTCGATGTGAAGAGCTGCGGGGCCTGCCACGCCGGCGAGGTCTCGGACTACCAGTCGAGCATCCACGGCAAGGACCGGCAGAAAGGCGACAAGGACGCGGCCATCTGCTCTTCATGCCACGGGGCCGCCCACTCGGCGCTGAGGAGTTCCGACCCGCGCTCGCCGGTCTACCCGCTCAACCTGCCAAAGACCTGCGCGAAATGTCACGCCGACGTCGAACTGGTCAAGCGGCACAAGATCCCCGGCGGCAACATCGGGGCTCTCTTCATGGATTCGATTCACGGCCGGGCACTCACCGAGAGCGGGCTCCTGGTGGCCGCCAACTGCTCGAGCTGCCACGGGAACCACGGCATCCAGGCGCCGACCGATCCGCGCTCGAAGGTCTCCAAGAAGAACATCCCGAAGACCTGCGGCGCTTGCCACGCCGGCATCGCCGAACGCTACGCCAGCTCCGAACACGGCAAGGCGCTGGCGGCCGGCAACCTCGAGGCGCCTGTCTGCATCGACTGCCACACGGCCCACGACATCCGGCGCGTCGACTCGGATGCGTGGCAGCTCAACACGGTCGGCACCTGCGGCGGCTGCCATCCGACGGCGGCCCGCACCTATCGCGAGACGTTCCACGGCAAGGTGACCTCGCTCGGCTCGGCCGAGGTGGCGCGCTGCTCGAGCTGCCATGAGGCTCACTCGATCGCGTCGCCCGACTCGGCCGATTCGTCGGTCTCGGGGAAGAACATCGTGAAGACTTGCGAGAAGTGCCATCCCGGGGCCACCGCCTCCTTCGCGGAGTTCCAGCCTCACGCCGATCACACCGACCGCAAGCGCTCGCCCTTCCTGTACTTCGCGCACATCTTCATGAAGCTCCTGCTGCTGGGCACGCTGAGCTTCTTCGGTTTGCACACGCTTCTCTGGTTCCCTCGTTCGCTCGCCGAGCGCCGCCGCAGGGCCCGTGCAATGGACGAAGGGAGGTCCGCATGACCCCGACCCACGGCCGTCATCTGCTGAGGTTCAACCTCTATCACCGCATCCTCCACGGGATGGTGATCGTCAGCTTCCTCGGTCTGGCCCTCACCGGATTGCCCCTGAAGTACGCCGACCTCCCGGTCTGCTCGGTCATCGCCCACCTCCTCGGCGGGCCGATGACAGCCCGCTACCTGCATCGCGTGCTGGCAATCGTGACCTTCCTCTACTTCGGACTGCACCTGGGCTACCTGGCGCGGCTGGTGCTCAAGCGCACGCCCGGCGTCTTCTGGGGGCCGAACTCGATGGTGCCGCAGCCGCGCGATCTGTTCGACCTGTACGACCACCTGCGCTACTTCATGGGCCTGGGGCAGCGGCCGAAGTTCGCCCGCTTCACCTACTGGGAGAAGTTCGACTACTGGGCAGTGTTCTGGGGCGTCGGCATCATCGGCACGTCGGGGCTGGTGCTCTGGTTCTCGACCTTCTTCGGTCGCTACCTGCCCGGCTGGCTCTTCAACGTGGCGTTCTTCATCCACAGCGAGGAGGCGCTTCTCGCCACCAGCTTCATCTTCACGATCCACTTCTTCAACAGCCACCTGAGGCCCGAGAAGTTCCCGATGGATACAGTCATCTTCACGGGCCGGGTCGAGGAGGCGGAGTACCGGGCCGAGCACGAATCGAGCTACGACGACCTCGCCGCCCGGGGCGAGCTGGAGGCCGCGGTCACCGACGAGCCCCAGCCCTGGATGCTAAACTTCGCGAGAGTGGTGGGCTTCTGCGCGGTCGCCCTGGGATTGTCCCTGGCCGTGCTCATCGCCGTGGCGACCTTTCACTGAGGCAGTACCGATGAGCGATCGAACGCCGCTCCCGCCACAGGATCCGGGTCGAACCGGGTGCAACAGACCCGAAGGGGTCCGGGCCGCGCGCCCGGTCCGCGAGGGAGGCAAGCCATGAACAACGACGGCAACAGAGGCTCGACGATCGGGGCCCTGGTCGGATTCCTACTCTTCGTCGTCACCGGCGCGATCCCGTCGCTGGTCTATGGCGGCTACCTGGCGGTCCTGATCAGCGCTCCGCTCTTCGGGGACACGCTGACCCCCAACGAGGCGTCGCGCTACCTGATCCTCGGGGGCATGGGCACCGGCTTCATCGCCGTCTGCGTGCTCTACGTGGTCGGCGGGGCCTTCGTCGGAGGCCTGGCCGAGGGCGCCTGGAAGACTCTCAACAGGTCGGACGAAACCTCCGGGGACGATCCCCCTGAGGATGGACGGTGATGGCGATGCGAGCAGGGCTTCTTCTGATCCTCGGACTGGGACTCCTCCTCTCGCCGCGGGCCGTGGCCGACGAGCCCGCGGCGGCCACCTGCATCCCGTGCCACAAGGGCGGCGAGCAGGCCGGCGTCGCCAAGGACAGCGTGCACGGCGCCTTCGACTGCTCGCTCTGCCACGGCAGTCTCAAGGGCCACGTAGAGAAGAACGAGAAGGTCGTCGCCGGCGCCGCCCTCCGGCACTGCAAGAACTGCCACGCCGAAGAGGTCAAGGCGATCTCCGCCTCGGTCCACACCACCGGCAAGTTCCGCGAAGAGTCCACGGGGGCGGTGCGCTGCCAGCTCTGCCACGGCTCGATCCACAACCTGCGAGCGCACGGCACCATCAACAACCTGTGCAGCGGCTGCCACGGCGGACGCATCCTGGGCGTGCAGTTCGGCGTGCTGGCGGTCCAGCTCGGCGCCGACGGCAAGATGCTCGGCTCCGACCTGGGCTCGTTCCACTCGTCGATGACCGCCCACGAAGGGCGCAAGGGCCCCAACTGCATCGACTGCCACTCCAACCACGGCATCAAGGCGGCCGGCGACCCCACCTCCAGGCTCGCCCTGCCTGCCAGGGTGAAGGTCTGCTCCGAGTGCCACGATCGCGCGTCGGTCGCCTTCGCCAGCACCTTCAGCCACAAGCCGGTCGACGTCAAGAACCAGCCGGTGCTCGCGGGAATCCAGTTCGCCTTCTCGCTTGCCATCGTCTTCACGGTGCTGATGGTCGGCTTCCTGATCCTGCTCGACGCCGGCCGCGGCTTCGTGAACATGCTCCGAGGCATCCCCGCGCCGACCTGGCCCCACTCCGACCCGCGCCAGCCGGCCCGCTTCGACGTCGCCACCCGGCTCCAGCACGGCTGCATCATGGTCTGCTTCCTGGTGCTCGTGCTCACCGGCTGGCCCCTGCTGGCCAGTTCCATCGACCCGTCGCGCCATCTGCTCGACAAGCTCGGCGGCCCCAACGGCGCCGCCCTGATCCACAAGACCGCCGGCGCCGTGATGATCCTCGTCGCGGTCTTCCACCTCGGTTGGCTCCTGCGCCGCAAGGCGGCCGGCCAGTTCACCTTCTCGATGAAGCCCTGCTGGAGCGACCTGAAGGATGTCGGCCGCTTCCTCGTCGGCCGGCAGTATCCCCCCGCCGGCGAGACGCGTCCCCGCTACGACTGGATCGAGAAACTCGAGTATTGGGCCCTCTCCGGAGGCATCCTCATCATGGCCGCCAGCGGCCTGATCATGTGGCTCTCCGCCGCCGTGGTCGAGTTCCTGCCGCCGGCCGCGATTCCCATCGCCCACACCATCCACAGCCTCAACGGTGTCCTGGCCACCGTGCTGGTGCTCATCTGGCACCTCTACAACGTGCACCTCAAGCGCGGCATCTTCCCGATGAACTGGACCTGGCTCACCGGCCACATCCGCCCGCCCTGGTCGCGGTAGGCTCTGCGCTACGCCGCGTGCCGACATGGGCGCGCGAGCCGATGCCAGAAGCGCGGGCCGAGCTGAAGGCTCACGGCGCGGGCTGCCCGGCCGCCCTGCTCGAGGGTGGGGCTCCCCCTCTCGCTGCGCCGGTTGACAGGGAGTCGCCCGCCGACTATCCTACAGATATCTTGACCTGGCGGCC
>CAZSVK010000365.1:0-6273 GCA_964610245.1 uncultured bacterium | reverse complement strand
CATCGGGGCGCTGCTCGGGCGGCTGCCTCCGGGCGCCGTGCGGAGCAGGGCGCGCGTGACGGGGATGACGGGTCGGCCGGGCGGCGGGTTCGCTTTGCATGTGGAAGGCCAGCCCCCGGTGGAGGCCGACGCGGTCTGTCTGGCGGTGCCCGCCTATGTCGCCTCGAAGGTGATGGGGGGAGTGGACGCGGCGGCTGCGGGGGAGCTGGCGGGGATCCAGTACGCCTCGAGCATCGTCGTTCACGTCAACTTCAACCGGCAGGACGTCCCGCATCCTCTGGACGGGATGGGCTTCGTGGTGCCCGCGATCGAGAACCGGACGCTGCTGGCTTGTTCGTTCAGCAGCAACAAGTTCGAGGGGCGGGCCCCGGAGGGACAGGCGCTCTTCCGATGCTTCTGCGGGGGGGCGATGCGGCCGGACCTGTGGGCGATGTCCGACACGTCGCTGGTGGATGCGATCTTGCGCGACCTGCGCGAGTTGCTCGGCATCGAGGCGACGCCGCGTTTCGCGATGGTGAGCCGGCACCAGTCGTCGATGGCGCAGTACAACGTGGGCCACCTGGACCGAGTCGCGCGCATCGAGGGGCGCGAGCAGTTGCTGCCCGGGCTGGCGCTGGCCGGGAACGCCTTCCGCGGCGTGGGAATGGGCGACTGCATCGCCAGCGGCAACCGGGCGGCCCAGCGGCTGCTCGACTACCTTTCGGCGCAGCGGCCCGGCTGAGCGGGTCTCCCCAGCCCCCGGTCTCCGGGTCCGGGCGGGTGTCCCCAGACTCCCAGACTCCTGCTATACTCCGGGTGCCGAAGAGAGCTGAAGCCTGAGGACCAGAGGAGCCGAGCATGTCCACCGCCAGCTGCCCCTCCTGCGGGGCGCCGGTCGAATTCCGGAACAAGGCGTCGCTGTGGGTAGTGTGTGAGCACTGCACCACGATGTCGGTCAGGCGGGACCTGAACCTCGAGACGGTCGGCAAGGTGGCGGCGCTCAAGGAGGACGGGTCGCCGGTGCAACTGGGCACTCGCGGCAACTACCGGGGGAAGCGGTTCGAGGTGGTGGGCCGCATCCAGCTCCAGTACGGTCGAGGCTACTGGAACGAGTGGTTCCTCGACTTCGAGGACGGGACGAACGGCTGGCTCGGAGAGGCGCAGGGCGACTACGCGGTGTCGTTCGTGCGCGAGGCGGGGGGAGCGTTGCCGGCGTTCGCGTCGCTGTCGCCCGGGATGAGCGTGAAGGTGGCGGGGGCGGCGTGGGAAGTGCAAGACATCGAATCGGCCCGATGCGTGAGCGGCCAGGGGGAGCTGCCGTTTGGCTTCGAGGGCGGCTACGAGGCGCCGGTGGTCGACCTGTCCGGCGCCGACGGCAAGTTCGCGACCCTCGACTACAGCGAGCAGCCGCCGCTGGTGTTCGTGGGTGAGTGGCTCGATTTCGACGCGCTGGGTTTCGCCGACCTGCGTGAGGTCGAGGACTGGTGAGATGAGCAAGGGCCACTCGGATTTCCCGGAGGTGCAGGCGCTGAAGTGCTCGGCCTGCGGCGCGCCCGTGGAGCGGCGGGCGCCCGACGTGACCGAGCGCGTCGCCGGCTCCTACTGCGGCTCGAGCCTCGACGCGAAGGATCCGGCGCTGGCGATCCTCCAGAAGTTCGACAAGAAGCTCAACTTCAAGCCGATGATCCCGCTCGGGAAGCGGGGCTTCATCCGCGGCGAGCAGATGGAGTGCCTCGGCGTGCAGTGCCGGCAGGTGACGGTCGAGGGCGTCAAGTACGAGTGGCGGGAATACCTGCTCTACAACCCGTTCAAGGGCTTCCGGTTCCTGTCGGAGTATCACGGGCACTGGTCCTACATCAAGGTGACGCGGATAGCGCCGAAGGTCTCGTTCAGCGGCAGCGCCGCCGAGCAGGCCGAGTACCTGGGCAAGACCTACCGGCACTTCCAGCGCGCGAAGGCCACGACGGTGCTGGTGCTGGGCGAGTTCTACTGGGAGGTGCAGGTGCCCGAGGTGGCCGACTGCACCGACTTCGTCTGCCCGCCCTACCTGCTCAGCCGCGAGCAGACCTCCAACGAGATCACCTGGTCGATCGGCGAGTACCTGTCGCCCGCGGTGGTGTGGAAGGCCTTCCAGCTTCCCGGTTCGCCGGTGGAGGCGATCGGGGTCGGGTCGGTGCAGCCGTGGGTGCACGAGCAGAAGTACCAGGCCCGGATGGCGCTCGCGAAGTGGCTGCTGGCGGCGCTGTTCGCCGTGCAGCTGATGTTCTGGATGGGGGCCTCGAACCAGCAGCTGCACTCCGAGGAGTTCGAGGTCAAGGCCTCGGACGTCGAGAAGTCGCGGGTGACGCAGGTCTTCGACGTTCCCGACGGTGTTGATAACCTCGAGGTTAGCATCGGCACCAACCTCGACAACAACTGGGTCTACCTCGCGGTGGCGCTCGTGAACGAGGAAACGGGCAACGCGCTCGACTTCGCGCGCGACGTCGAGTACTACCACGGCTCCGACAGCGACGGCGCCTGGTCGGAGGGCGGCCGGGACGACTCGGTCGTGCTGCCGAGCGTGCCCGGCGGCAAGTACTACCTGCGGCTCGAGCCGGAGGCCGGGGCCTACCCGGTCTTCTATCGGGTCGCGGTCACGCGGGACGTGCGGATGTATCTCTTCTTCATGCTGGCGTTACTGGTGCTCGCTGCGCCGATGGCCTGGCTGGCGGTCAGGCGGCGCAACTTCGAGTACGAGCGCTGGCTGGAGAGCGACCACCCGATGAAGCCCTTGGCGGGCGAGGGGGACAATTGACGTGTTCGAGAAGTTGAAAGAGGTGCTGCGGCACGACCCCTTCTATGCGCTGGTCGGCGCGGGCGTGCTGGGCTGGCTCTTCGTGGCCCAGGTCGCCGGCTGGACGCTCACCGACGTGGACGAGGTCAAGCAGGTGCCCAAGACGGTCCGGAGCAACCCCGGCAGCTATCGGGCCCACTACAGCGCGCACTACCACTACACGGGAGGCAAGTGAGATGTTCGATCCGCTGTTCTTTACCCACGCCCTCAACGCGGTGGTCTTCGCGCTCGTCGGGCTCGTCATCTTCATCGTGGGCTTCGTGATCATCGACTGGTGGACCCCCTACGATCTCTGGAAGGAGATCGTCGAGGAGCAGAACAACGCGCTGGCGATCATCGTCGCGGGGATCTCGATCGGCATCTGCATCATCATCGCCGCGGCCATCAACTGATGACCTACGCCCTCCTCGTCTCGGTCTTCGTCATCGCGTCTTGCGGGCTCATCTACGAGCTGATCGCGAGCACGCTGGCGAGCTACCTGCTCGGCGACAGCGTGCTGCAGTTCAGCACGGTGATCGGCACCTACCTGTTCGCGATGGGCATCGGCTCGTTCCTCTCGCGTTACCTGGTGCGGTCGCTCGTGGCCTGGTTCGTCCAGGTCGAGCTTCTGGTGGGGCTGGTGGGCGGCTTCTCGGCGGCGGTGCTGTTCCTGGCCTTCTCGTACGGCGCGTCGTTCAGGCCGATGCTCTACCTGCTGGTGCTGCTGGTCGGGACGCTGGTTGGGCTCGAGATCCCGCTGCTGCTGCGCATCCTGCGCGACCGGCTGGAGTTCCGCGACCTCGTGGCGCAGGTGCTGACGCTCGACTACATAGGGGCGCTGGCCGCGTCGCTGGCCTTCCCGCTCATCCTGGTCCCCAAGGTGGGGTTGATCCGCTCGGCACTGCTCTTCGGCCTGCTCAACGCCGCGGTTGCGCTGTGGTCGACGTGGCTCTTCAAGAGCGGCATCGAGCGGGTCGGCGCGCTGCGAACCCAGTGCGTGCTCGCGGTGGTGTTGCTGGCGGCGGGCGTGGCCGGCGCGGGCAAGCTCAACGACTTCGCCGAGGGGGCGATGTACGCCGACGACGTGATCCTGGCGCGCTCCTCGCCCTACCAGCGCATCGTGCTCACCCGCTGGCGGGACGACATCCGGCTGTTCCTGAACAACCACCTGCAGTTCAGCTCGCGGGACGAGTACCGCTACCACGAGGCGCTCGTGCATCCCGGCCTGGCCTCGATCCCGGTGCCCAGACGGGTGCTGGTGCTGGGCGGAGGCGATGGCCTCGCCGTGCGTGAAATCCTGCGTTATCCCTCGGTCGAGCAGGTCCTGCTGGTCGACCTGGATCCGGAGATGACACGTCTGTCGCGCCACCACGACACGTTCCTCAAGCTCAATGGCGGCTCGATGCTCTCGCCCAAGGTCACCGTGGTGAACCAGGACGCGTTCCAGTGGCTCGAGTCGAACAGGGAGTGCTTCGACTTCGTCGTGGTCGAACTGCCCGATGCCGGCCACTGCTCGCTCGGGAAGCTCTACACAAATCTGTTCTACAAGCGCGTGAAGGGCGCCCTCAGCCGGCAGGGGGTGCTGGCGGTGCAGTGCACCTCGCCGCTCTTCGCGCGGCAGTCGTACTGGTGCATCGCCGAGACGATTCGCTCCACGGGGTTGCAGGTGAGGCCGTACCACCTGTACGTGCCCTCGTTCGGCGAATGGGGGTTCGTGCTGGCGTCGATGAACGCCTACACGCCGCCCGAGACGCTGCCGCCGGGGCTGCGGTTCCTGGACAAGGTCGGGCTGGCCTCGATGTTCCAGTTCCCGATCGACATGGGCCCCGTGAGCGCCCAGGTCAACAGGCTGAACAATCAGGTGCTGGTGCACACCTACGACACCGAGTGGCACAAGGTGATTCCGTAGGCTCGAGGCTCGAGGCTGGAGGCTGGAGGCTGGAGGCTCGAGGCTCGAGGCTCGAGGCAGGGTTGCGAGACCAAGGTGGCAGGGAAGCGGGTACCAGATGCTGACGGGGCCGATCGTCGTCACGGGGGCCACCGGGTTCGTGGGGCCGCACGTCGTGCGGGCGCTGGCCGCCGAGGGCCGTAAGGTCGTCGCCGTGGCGAGGCCGGGGCGGCCGGTCGAGGCGATCGAGGGGCCGGGCGTGCGGGTCGCGAGAGCCGACCTGAACGACCCGGCTTCGCTCGTCGAGGCGGCGCGAGGGGCGGTCGCGATGGTGCACCTGGCCGCGGCGACCGACGTCTCGGACGAGACGGTGAACCGGCGGCTGAACGTCGACGGGGTGCGGCACGTGGTCGAGGCCTGCCGGGCTGCGGGTGTGCCCAGGTTGGTCGCGTTCTCGAGCCACTGCGCCGGCCGGCCGCTGCGCGACGCCTACGGCCGGACGAAGCTCGAGGGCGAGGCGGTGGTGCGCGAGTCCGGGCTGGCCTGGACGTTGCTCAGGCCGACGATGATCTGCGGGCCGGGCAGCAAGGAGTTCGAGACCTTCCTGACGCTCGTGCGTCGGCTGCCGGTGGTGCCGGTCATCGGCCCCGGAACGTTCCTGCTGCGCCCCTGCGCGCTCGAGGATGTGGTGCCGGTCGTGGGCCGCTGCCTGGACCGAGAGGGAACGGTGGGGCAGACCTACGAGCTGGCCGGGGCCGAGCCGCTCACGATGCGCGAGTTCGTCGGGCTGACGGCCGGGCTGATGGGGAAGTGGCGGCCGGTCGTGTCGATACCGGAGTGGCTGGTGCTGCCGGCCGTGCGCTTGCTGGGAGCGGTGATGACGCACACGCCGCTGGCGGTCGACCAGGTGATGGCCTTCCTGCAGGACACGGTGGCCGACCTGGGGCCGGCCCGCCGCGACCTGGACTTTCATCCACGCCCTCTGCGGGAAGCGCTGGCGTGGATCGGGAGGGGTTAGGACTGCTACCCTGTCGCCATGCCCGAATTCATCTTCACCATGCGCGACCTGCGGAAGGTCGTTCCCCCGAACCGAGAGATCCTGCGCGGCATCTGGCTGTGCTTCCTGCCCGGCGCCAAGATCGGCGTGCTCGGACTCAACGGAGCCGGCAAGTCGTCGCTGCTCAAGATCATGGCCGGCGTCGACACGCAGTTCAACGGCGAGGCCCGACCGGCGCCCGGCATAAAAGTCGGCTTTCTGCAGCAGGAGCCCGAGCTGGATCCGGCGAAGAACGTCCTCGGCAACGTCGAGGACGGGGTGGCCGAGACGCGCGGGCTGCTGCGGCGCTTCGACGAGCTCTCCGAGCAGCTCGGGGCCGACCTCTCGCCCGAGCAGATGGACAAGGTGATGGAGGATCACGGGAAGGTGCAGGACGCCATCGAGGCGGCCAACGCCTGGGAACTCGACCGCACGCTCGAGATCGCGATGGACGCCCTGCGGCTGCCGCCGGGCGACGCCGACGTGACGAGGCTCTCCGGCGGCGAGCGGCGCCGGGTGGCGCTCTGCCGGGTGCTGCTCTCGCGGCCCGATATGCTG
>CAZSVK010000364.1:0-6288 GCA_964610245.1 uncultured bacterium | reverse complement strand
CTGGCGGCAACTGTGCTGGGCCCACCTCAAGCGCGACTTCCAGAAGTTCATTGATCGTGGTGGCGTGTCCGCTCGGATTGGCGAGGCCCTCCAATGTGAACGGCGACAACTCTTCCGCTGGTGGCATCGAGTTCGAGACGGAACCCTGTCTCGCGCGACATTCCGGCGCTACGTTGCCCCGATGAGACTTCGTGTTCGAGCGATCTTCGAGGACGGCAGCAGATGCCCGCATGCCAAGACAGCCGGTGCGTGCCAAGAACTCCTCAAGGTCGAGCGCGCACTCTGGACCTTCGTTCGCATCGAGGGCGTCGAGCCAACCAACAACACCAGTGAGCGTTCCGGCCGCCCCGCCGTCATCAAGCGCAAGCTCTCATTCGGAACTCACAGTCCCGCCGGAAACCGGTTCGTGGAACGGATGCTCACCGTCACCACCACCTTGCGGCAGCAGTCCCGGCCCATCCTGACATACCTGGTCAACGCGCTTCAGGCCCACATTGAACATCGTCCCGCCCCGTCCCTCTTGCCGATCCAGCAAGCGTGATTGACGCATTGCCGTGAACGGGTACCGTCGAGAAGCCCACCACGTGCGGGTCCGTGGCCAGGATCTCCGCGACGAAGCGGTCGATGACCGGGCCATACTCCTCGGCGAGAGCGACGACCTGGTCGTCCTGATCCCAGAAGGAGCCGGAGGAGTCGAGCCAGAGCGGCTTGTGCTCAGGGCCGCACGGCGGCGTGGAAACGAACGTCGAAGTCCTTCACGGCGACGGTGAAACCGTGGCTGCGCAGGTTACCCGCGAGCAGCGCAAGCGCATAGGGAGGCGTGTAGATGGTCCACTTGGGTGCCTGGACCAGGGTGACTCGCAGGCCCGCTCGTGAGCGGTTTGCGGTGCTGGAATCCCGAGCCTCAGTCATCCTCGCCTCCCTGTCGGAACTGCCGCGCCCGAGCGGCCAGCTCGTGCAGCCACTCCGGGCGCAGCTCGGCGTCCAGTTCGGCCGCGAAGCCGAGAGAGGCGTAGAGCTGCATGTAATCGGCGGCGTTATTCGCAATGGTCCGGTGCGCCAGCCCGCGCACCCGCTCGCGATACGGCTCGAGCGCGCTGCGATCCGCCGCGAATCGCGTCAGCGTTTCGAGCGCCTCGGCCGTCGCGGAGACCACCACGCCGGTGCCGTCGCGGCCCACGCGCTCGCCGACCGCGCCCCGGTCGCAGGCCAGCACCGGCAGGCCGGCGATGAGCGCCTCGGACAGCGCGAACGAGAAGGTCTCGTCGCACTCGGGGAGCATCACGGCCAGGTCGATGCCCTGCCCCGCCAGCAGGTCCACGATGCGGGAGCGTTCGTACGGCCCGTGCAACCGCACCCGTTCGAGCGCGCCCGCGCGGGCCAACTCGCGGTCGAAACCGTGCGCCCGGGCGTTGCCGAAGAAGTGCCACTCCACCGGGAGTTTCGCCGTCGCCTCGACCAGTTCGACATAGCGCCGGGCTCCCTTGACCGGCGACGCGAAGTCGCCGAGGACGCCCAGCCGCAGCCGCCCTGGTGGAGCCTTGCGCCCCGCGGCGGGCGCGGGAGCATCGTATCCGTGCTCGACCACCCGAGTGGGCGTCGAACCCAGGTCGAGATGACGCCCGATCACAGCCAGGGCTGCCGCCGACGGAGCGACGAGCATCCGCGCTCCCGCCAGGGCGTCGAGCCAAGCGTGCCGGTGCTCGTGACGCAGCCGTCCGAGTTCGACACGCGGCATTGCCGGCAATCCCATCGCCTCCAGGAAGGCGGGCACGCAGCCCGACTCGCTTCCGTCGGGAACGCCGCAATCGCAGGGCGCGCCCTTTGAGAAGTCGTAGAGGTTCCAGTTCGGGCTGACGCAGTAGTAGTCGTGGGCCGACAGGAGATACGGGACGCCCGCTTCGCGAAGCACGCGAGCTGCCGAGATGGGCCAGAAGAGCAGGTGGTGCAGGTGCGCCCAGCACACCCCGAACAGCTCCACCCACCGCCGCAAGGTCGCCTCGGCCTCGACGTGGGAGACGCAGAACCGGCCAGGGGCCGCGGGAAGCGAGAACTCGTGGAGGATGGGCTCATCCACTCGGCCATCGAGCACCTCCGCCGCCATCAGCGCGTTGCCTTCGGGATAGCCGATGACGGCCCGCGGCAGAGCCAGCTCACGAATCAAATCGCGCACTTGGTGCCCCGTACCTCCCGTGGCGGCGCTCAAGGGCGAACCGTGCACGAGGAATAGCGCGGAACCGCGGGCCCCGACGCGCAGCCGGGGAATGTGAAACCGGATCGTGCTCTGGAGCAGCTCGATGGGGTTCTCGGCCAGGAAGCGGGCGACCCGGGGACCGTAACCGGGGTGCTTTCGCTGCAGCACCTTCTCGTGCTCGTGCGAAAGGAGGCGCCCGGCGTCGCCGAAGGAGGCCTTGCCCTTGTGCCAGACGAAGAGGTCGTCGCAGAGGCGGACCTTGAACCCCGCCTCGAGCGCGCGCTCGCAGAAGTCGTTCTCCTCACCGAAGCCGCGGCCGAAGGTCTCCTCGTCGAACAGACCGACGGTGGCCAGCGCTTCCGCCCGGATGTACATGCAGAACCCGACGGCGGTCGGCATCTCGGGCCGCAATCTGCAAGAGGAGGCGGCGACCAGGGCGGCCATGGAGGCGGCCGTATGGCCCTCCGGAACGGAGTTCTCGCCGAACTGGGGCAGGCTGAAGATGGTCGCGTTGTTGGAGAACGGGGTCGCTATCCCGGTGTGCCCGTCGGCGCAGGCAGCGGCCGCGAGCCGCTCGAGGAAACCGGGAAACACCTCGGTGTCGCTGTTCAGGAGCAGCACGTCGCGCCCGGCAGCGTGACGCAGGCCCCGGTTGGCCGTGGCGACGAAGCCGAGGTTGGTCTCGCTCGGGAGGAGGACGACCCGGGGATCCGAGGCAGCGAGGTCGCGCAGCTCCGCGGCGAGGGCGGGGTCGCCGCTGGCGTCGTCGAGCAGGACGACCCGGACATTCCCCGTGGCATGGCGGAGCGCGCTCTCGACGCACCGGCGCGTGAGCGCTCGCGCGCCGTGGATCGGCACGACCACGTCGACCGGACGCCGCAGCGGGGTGGGCTTCTCGAGAACGGCGGCCAGCTCTCCCCGGCCCGAATCGAGCAGTTCGGCCAACCTGGCGCCGGAGGCGAAGCAGGCGTGCTCGAGGGCCCGTTCGAAAAGAGCGCGGTCGAAGACTCGGGCGCTTCTCTCGCTCTCTTTGCGATAACGATCGCACAGGAGCTGGTCGAAACGAGTCGGAGGGTCCTGCGAGGATGAAACGAAGACGGCGAGGGCGCCACCCTCGGGCAGCGATTCGAGAGCCTGGCCCAGCGCACCGAGCGGGTCCGGATGGCCCTCGAGCGAGAGCGTTCGACCGTCGGACGCCAGCGCCAGCGCCCACGCGCGCACGTCGGGACTGCCGGCGGGAGGCTGCTCCCACAGCAGCGCGGCGCGGGACACCAGCAACTCGCCCGGGCGGTCGAGCGGCTCCAACCGCAGCGGGCACGGGCTGGCCGGGAGGAAGCCGTCCCCGAGCCGGACAGCGTAGGCGCGAGCGCGCCCATCGGCGATGAGCGGGATGCAGGGCCCACCGGTCCCGCAGAGCCCTTCGCCGGCCTCGTCCCAGAGGAGCCTGGCATGGGCAGAGCCCGAAGGTGTGAGCGCGCTCATCTCGAGAAGGAGCATGCACGGCGGCCCGGACAGCTCGGGCGAGGGCTCCAGGACGAAGGAGGGCGCGGCACCGACGGCCTCGAAGCGGGTGCCCGGGGAGGCGCAGGGCAGGTGCCTGACGCCCTCCATCCGCCAGCCGGCGAGCGGGCGATGACGATCGGACAGAACGCATCCGGCGAGTCTATCGCTGAACCTGAGCGCTCCGTCCGCGCCACCGGAAACGGCAACCCAGGCGCAGGCGGCGTCGGCGGCCGGGCCTGTGACGACCGCCGAGTCGAGCTGTTCGGCCGGCGGCCGCTCGACGGCCAGGCGCGAGGGATGGCGGGCCAGCGTCGCGGCCTGCCAGAAGCACTTCGCCGTCTCGCGCAGCCCCGGGCGCGGCTCGAGCGGCAACGGCGCCGGCGGCTCGGCCCGCTCGGCCCGGCCTCCGAAGGCGAGCAACCGGCGGGCAAGCGCGTGGCGGCAGGCCTCCGGTGAGTACTCCCGGAGAGCCACGCGGCGGGCCTGGGCGCCCATCGCCAGGCTGGTCTCGCGCTCGCACAGGTGCCGGAACGCCTCGCCCCAGTCGCGGGCCGACGAGGGCAGGAAGCCGCTGACCCCGTCCACGATCGCTTCGCGGTGCTGCACGGTGGGCGAGGCGACGGCGGGGATTCCGAATACACCGGCCTCGACGACCCGGACGGCACTCCTGGCGTTGGACAGCTCGTCGAGCCGCTCGACCGGCGCGAGCAGGGCCGTGCAGCGAGCCAGCAGCCAGGGATAGACGCAGGGGTCCAGCTCGGGCAGGCACAGCACCTGCTTGCCGAAGGCGCGCAGCCGGCCCGGCGGCCGGACCTGGCCGCACAGGGCGAGCTGGGTCCAGGGCCGTTCGGCCAGGAGGCGCGCGAGCGGACCGGCGATCGATTCGAGGTCGCCGTCATGCGCGCCCGGCCCCTTCACATAGGCAAACATCGGATATCGCAGGGCCACGCTGCGCAGGCGGCTCAGCACTCGCGAGAGGCGCACGGCGTCGCGGGAGAGGGCGTCGGGATGCACGCAGGCCGGCTTGCCCAGGAGCCTCGCATGGCGGGCGATGGTCGGAGTGGCGCCGATGCAGAAATCGGCCCGGCGCAGGGTCTCGCCCACGGCGCGAGCTTCGCCCGCTCCGAGGCGTGAGTTTCGAGGTTCGAGGTCGGAGGGAAGACTGACGTCTCCCGTCGAACTGCCGCGCCACGTGAAGGAGGTCGACGACGCTAGAACGGACTCGAAGGCCAGCTCGGGGAGATCCACCGCCACCACCGCCCCCGCGGCATGAGCTGCCTCGACCACGCGCTCCACGCGCTCGCTCCAGCCTGGCTGGAGCAGCACCACGGTCGAGTAGGATGGCACGTCCTCGAGCAGGCGGGGCGAGTCGAGCCTCGAGACATTCGCGATGACGCCGGCTTGACGCAGCTGCTCGCAGGCGTTGACGCAGCGATACCGGCACGGCGAGCCGTTCGAATCCACGACGAACAGGACGCGCAGCCGCCTGCGCTCCTCGGCCACGAGCGGCGCCAGATCCCGGGCCCACCTCTTGCCCTCGGCCGTCTCACGACAGTCCTGGGCATACAAGAGCCGAGCTTCGGCCTGGCCGAGTTCGCGGCGCAGCTTGTCGGCCTGGCGCCGCAGTAGCAGCAACTCGTCGAGACCGGCCAGCGATTCGGCGAGGTCCAAGGCGTCAGATCTCCTGCGCGAAGCTGTTCCGGAGCGCCTCGAAGACGAGCACGCCCGCGACCAGCAGGCCGCAGGTCCAGACGATCGACGTGGCGAGCATGAGCGGGTCCGGCAGCCGCGAGCGATACAGCACGTCGACGAACGGGAGGATGAGACCGGTCGCCGGATTGGCACGGTAGAGCCACCTCAGGCCGGCCGGGATGGTGTCCAGCGGATAGGCGATCGGCGTGAGGAAGAACCAGAGCGGGACGGTGTTCTGCACGATGAACGGCACGTCGCGGAACCGGACCGTGATCGCCGCCAGCAGAACAGCGAAACCGTAGGTGAAGCCGAGCAGGACCAGGACCAGCACGGGCAGCAGGAGCAGCTCCGCTCCCGGCCGGACACCACAGGCGAGCGCCGCGAGGAACGCGATGGGAATCGAGAGGAGGAAATGGACCATCTGCGTCAGGACGGTGACCGCCGGCAACACCTGGGGCGGCAGACAGATCCGGGTGATCAGGGCGCCACCGGTCGTGATGGAGGTCGCCCCCGACAGCACGGAACTCGACAGCCACGTCCAGGGCAGCAGTCCGGCGAACAGGAAGACCGCGTAGTTCGGCACGGAGATCGACGCGGCGACCTTCGTGAAGACCACCCAGTAGACCGCGAGACTCATCAGCGGCGTCAGGAGCGTCCAGAGGAAACCGAGCACCGAGCGCTTGTACCGGGCCGCGACCTCGCGCTGGACCAGGTTGGCGACGAGTGCTCGACTTCGATACAGTTCCTCCAGGTGCGCCCTGACGCAGAGGAGCCGTGCGGGTGCTTTCATGCGAATGGGCATCCTAGGCTGGGCCGAGCGACCTGTCAACGAGGCGGGTCGTGCGGGGTGCGCGCGCGGTTCGTGGGGAAACTGGGAGGATCTCGATTTGCCTCTCGGG
>CAZSVK010000363.1:0-6309 GCA_964610245.1 uncultured bacterium | reverse complement strand
GCGGGTGGTCAGCTTCGGCGAGTGGAACGGTTGGGCGGCGAAGCTACAGTGTTCAATCACACGGCCACTGGGCTCTTGTCGTCGATGCAGAGTGGTACGGCCACTGCGACGGCGCTGTCTTGGACTGTTGATGGCCAGCTCTCTGCGATATCGGGCTCCGACGGCACGACTGTCACATTGGGGTATGAGCCGGCGTCGGTTCGTGGGTTGTGGTGGAGGCAGGCGAGCGGGGGAGCGGAGACTCGAGTGCTCTGGGATGAGGGGGGCAACCCTCTAGCTGGACTGGACGCCCAGAATCGACTTGTTCGCCTCTATGTGTTCGGTGATGGGCTTGATGAGAGCCTGGGTCATGCTGACTTGAGCACGGACTCTGACCCGGTCAGAGTCTGGTATGCGAAGGACCATCTCGGGTCCGTTCGCAGCCTGGTCGACGGCACGGGTGCCGTTGTTTCCGGAGGCGATCAGGCATTCTTCGCCTTCGGACTCCCGCGAGGTCCGGTAAGGCTGTCCAACCTCTCTGGGTTCGGATACACGGGAAGAGACTCCGAGCCAGTCTCACAGCTGGTCTACCTGCGCAACAGGTGGTACTCGCCCGGCGTTGGGCGGTTCCTCTCCCAGGACCCCATCTGGCCTGAGGGCGGACTCAACGCGTATGCGTACGTGGGGAACAACCCTCTCCGCTACACCGACCCGACGGGCGAGGATGCTCTTCTCATCGGATACGGGACTTCCCGCGGAGCCGGGTTCGGGCACGCAGAGCTCATGGTGGAGGACCCTGATGCCCCGTACGAGCTACTTACTTTCGGGAAGTTCCTGTTGGGAAGTAATCCCCTTGGGGGCAGAGCCAAGTACCGTGAAGAGGCTGTAGGCACTCCCGATCCGTTCCTCAACGATGTGATCGGCATCAAGTACATTGAGCAGTCGCCCAAAGAGGATCGAGAGATGATAGCCCGATTACGAAAGTACAGGGCCGATCATCCCGATTACAATTTGATCGACGATGCCTGCACTCAGTACGCGGCACATGGTGTTGGTGTGCCGGATGACTCCATTGGACAGCTCTTCGATCCTACAATTGTAGCGATAGCCAAGGGAACGGGTGGTCTGCCACCAAGCGACTTGTTGATGCGAGCACCAGGCAGGAATGTGACGGTACAGGAAGCACGGACATTGATTCGTAAGCTGCTGAAGCGGAAGCGCGGTCAATCAGTCAGCGGGAAGTGAGCCAAGTATGCACCTCGAACGTCCTGATGCAGAAGACAGTAAGTGTAGCCACAGCGACCGATCGCCATTGCTGCTGCCGTTTGGTATTGCGATCGGCATTGCGCTGGGCGCCTGGGCGGGCTACCACTTTCGCGGCACCTTCCTACTTGATGAGCCGGTGATGTTGCTTGGAGACTATGGACAGAAGGAGCTCTCTGCGGCCAGAACCGACTATGCAACGGCATCTGATGCCCAGATCATCATCAGAAAAGGGACTACCGGAATCCTGGCGTATCGGCAGGGACCGTATAGTCTGGTCGACTTTCGGTTAGTTGTCCCTCACGACGCTGTGACCGCAAAGAGATGACTCCGGCAGTGATCGGCTGCGGATCCCGGGTCTCGTGGGAGCCCCTGGGGGCGGCGGGAGGCCGGGGCGAGCGTCGGGCGTCGTTCAGGCGGGTTGGCTGTAGGGGCCGCGGGCGCGTGTCGTAACGCTGCGGTGATGGCGCGGGCTATCGGGGCGCGAAGAGCGTGTTCAGCTGCGGGCCATCATCGAAGCCCGAAAGCCCACGCCTGAAGCCAGACTCCCAGATCTAGCCGCGTCGAGCGGCGCTGGGACTCTCGCTTCACGCCAGCCCGTCTGCTGGAACACCCTCTTCGAGCCCCGGCACGGAGGGGACTCCCGCGGCCCCGGTGAAGGTGTCCTTTCGGCAACCGTGCTGGACCCCATTCCTGCTTCGTTGGGAGGCGCGAACACGGCGGCGACGCGCGGCAAGCGGCACCGCGGGGCAAGTGCTCGGCGGTGTGCGGAGTGCTCGATGCGGGTGACAGCGCGTCCAGGAGGCGCTACGGCGGCGCAGTTATCGCGACGCGAGCAGTGGAAGGGGTTGACCGCGCGCCGGGCCGAGTGCAAGATGCTCTGGACCCGGCGAGCATGGCAGTACCGGCCGGGAACCGTCCGCGTGGGCGGGAGGATCTCCTTGGGGGCCCAATGATCGATCTGAAGGACAAGCGCTTGCTGGTCACCGGAGGCTCCGGGTTCCTGGGGGCCTTCATCGTCGAGAAACTGCGGGCTCGAGGTTGCGAGCGACTCCTTGTTCCTCGAAGCGCCGAGTGCGACCTCACCGATCCAGCCGCCGTGCAACGGCTGTTCGGCGAGTTCCGGCCACAGGTGGTCATCCACGCCGCCGCGGTCGTGGGCGGCATCGGCGCCAACCTGGAGCGGCCAGGCGAGTTCTTCTACCAGAACCTGATGATGGGCCTGCTGACGATGGAATCGGCCCGGCAGCACCAGATCGAGAAGTTCGTTGGTATCGGCACCATCTGCGCCTATCCCAAGTTCACCCCCGTGCCCTTCCGCGAGGAGGATCTCTGGAACGGTTACCCCGAGGAGACCAACGCCCCCTACGGGCTGGCCAAGAAGATGCTTCTCGTCCAGGCCCAGGCCTACCGCGCGCAGTACGGGTTCAACGCCATCTACCTCTTGCCCGTGAACCTGTACGGGCCGCGGGACAACTTCAGCCCCGACTCTTCCCACGTCATCCCGGCCCTGCTACGCAAATGCGTCGAGGCCCGGGAGGCCGGCGCGCCGGAGATCGAGGTCTGGGGCACCGGGCGCGCCACCCGCGAGTTCCTCTACGTCGAGGATGCCGCGGAGGGGGTTGTGCTGGCCGCCGAGCGATACGAGGGCGCCGAGCCGGTCAACCTCGGAGCGGGCTCGGAACTCTCGATCCGCGAACTGGCCGAGCAGCTCTGTGCCGTCACCGGATTCCACGGCAAGCTGCGCTGGGATCACTCCAGGCCGGACGGTCAGCCCAGGCGCTGTCTCGACGTCACGCGAGCCGAGAGGCTGTTCGGATTCCGGGCGCACACCGCCTTCGAGGATGGCCTGCGCCGCACCTGCGACTGGTTCGAGGCCAACCGCGGCAAGCTGGGCTGAGGATCGGAGATAGTCTTGCCCGCGCTCGCAGGCAAGGGCCCTCGGAAGTGTCGAGCAGGCCACGTTCTCTGCAATCATTACCGGGTCCAGGGTGGGGCTCCCACCCTGGCAGGGGTTCCGGTGACAGCGTACACGGCAGGACTCGAGCCCGTGCGGATCCCCGCTCTTCATGACTTCGTTCGTCGCGGCGACCCGGCCTGTCGCTGGGCCGAGCCGCGGGGTATCCTGAAGGCCGGTTCCCGAGCGGACGGACCCGGAGCCGGGAGTCGGGCGGTCCGCCCTCCCGATGCCGGCCGCGCTCCGGGACCGCCTGAGCCTTGACCTCCACCTCCACAGAGCAAGCCCCCGCGCGAGCCGGCATCCTGGCCGAACAGATCGCGTCGGCTTTCCTGTGGAACGCCACGCTGATCCCGCTCGGCGCGCTCATCTCCTTCGCGATCTCCGTGCTCATCGCGAGGGAGCTGCAGCTCGCGCAGTTTCCGGCCTACGCCGTGCTGATCGCGTTCAAGGACTCGCTGCTGCTCTTCGGCGACCTCGGGCTGGGCCAGGGCATCAGCCGGTACGTGCCGATGGCCCGGCTGCAGGGCGGCCGCGCCGCCGTCGTGCGGCTGGTCCTGCAGGTGCTGGCGGCGCGGTTCGTCCTCTACGGAGGGACGGCCGTGGCCGTGCTGGCGGCGGCCGGCGCGACCTGCAGCCAACTGCACCTCGAGCCCGGGGAGGCGGCCTCCTTCCTGCTCTGGATTCCGCTGCTGGCGCTGCTCGAATCGCTATCGACGACGTTGTGCTACCTCCTCTGGTCGCTGCTCGAACAGAAGTGGGTGAACCTGGTCAACCTGCTCGACGCCGTGTTACAGCCCGCACTGGTCCTGGCGGCCATCCTGCAGGGGCTGAGGCTGCCGGGAATCGTGCTCGCCTTCGTCGTGGCCGCCGGCTTGCGCGCCGCGCTGATGGGACTGGCCGCGGCCCGCTCGCTGGCGAAGCTGGAGCTTGTGGCCGAGCCGCCCACGGCCGGGAGTGACGCAGCGGTCCAGCTCTCCGGACCGGTCACGTTCTCGCGGGTGCTGAGGCTCGGCCTGCTCTCGTTCGCCGACAAGTCGATGCGCTATTTCCTCACGCCGCCGTTCCTCGTGCTGCTCCTCAATCGCAGCCTGCCCAGGGAACAGGTCGCGATCTTCGCACTCGGCATCGACCTGATCTTCAAGGTGGCGGCCACCGCCTCCTCCGGCGCCCAGGGCTGGGTGGTCCCACTGCTGGCCAGCGCTCACGACCGGCAAGACCGGGCGCGGCTCCAGTTCGCCTATGCCGGGACCGTGCAGCTCCTGTCGGCGCTCCTCCTGCCGGCCGGTTTCCTGTTCCTCGCGGTGGCCGGGGCGGTGATCCCCCTGCTCTACGGCGAAGCCTTCTCAGGGGCCGCGCGGATCCTCTGGCTGCTCGGCCCGAGCCTGCTGCTGGAGTTCTCGATCTCGGCGCCGGCCCTGGCTGCCTGCTACGCCGCCGAGCGATTGCGGTTCTTCCTGGGCGTCGGCGCGGCGATGGCGGTGCTCTCGATCGGCTCGGGGCTGGCCGGCGCCTGGCTCGGGCTCGACCTGGTCTGCGCCCTCCTCGGCGCGATCCGGCTGGCGGGCGCCTCCGCTGTGAACGTGTACGTTAATGTCACCCAGGGTCTGCGGTTCCCCACGTCCTTCGTGCTCAAGCTCCTGGTGGTCTCGGCCGTGGCGGCCTGGGCGCTGCCGGCGAGCCCGGCCCGCTGGCTCCCCGTCATGCTCCACACTGTCGCGGGTGGGCTCGTCCTGCTCGTGGCCATCAAGCTGGTCAGGCCGCTGACGGCCGGGGAGCGCTCGTCGATGCGCGACTCGGGCATCCGGGGCGCCCGGCTGATTGCGAGGTTCCTGTGACGCCCGCCGCCGGCGACAAGGGCCTCCGTGTCCTGGCGCTCAGCCTGGCCGACGGCCTGGCACAGCGAGGACCCGGGCTGTCCGACCCGCAGGTGCACCATGTGAAGTACCTGCGGTTCCTGGCGGCCGAGCATGTCGTGGTCAAGACCCCTGCCGGCGCACCTTCCGAGCCGTTCGAGTTCGCGCCCGGCCTGCGCTGCTATCCGACCGCCTCCGCCGGCCGCTTCTCGTTCATCCTGGATTGCTGGCGCACGGCACGGCGCATTCTCGCCGAACATCCGATCGATCTCATCGCCGCCCAGGAGCCGTTCGGGACCGGCCCGGTCGGCCTCGCGCTGGCTCGTCTGGCGCGCAAGCCGCTGCTCGTACACGACGTGTGCGACTTCGTCGACAACCCGCGCTGGCTGGGCGAGGAGCCGCTCAACCGCGTGCTGAACCCCCTCGGCAAGCTGGTGCTTCGCTCGGCCGACGGCGTGCGGGTCGACAACGAGGAGGAGCGGCAGAAGCTGGTGGCGCTCGGCCTCGAACCGCAGCGCGTCTTCAACGTTCCCTTCGTGCTCAACGACGCCGCCCGGTTCGCTCGCCCGGAGGCGCGCCCTGCCCTGCGCCCGCAATTGCTGGAGGATGGCCGGTTCGACCGCATCGTCCTGCTCGTGGGCCGCCTCGAGGACCAGAAGGACGTGCCCTGCGCGCTGAAGGCCGCGCATCGGCTGAAGGAGCTGGTTCCGCGCGCTCGCTTCGTGATCGTCGGCGGAGGCAAGCGAGAGGCCCATCTCCGGGCGCTGGCCGCCGAACTCGGACTCGGCGACGACGTGCTCTTCGCCGGGTTCGTCCCGTATGACGCGCTGGCCGACTACTACCACTCGGCCGACGTCTTCCTGCTGTCGAGCCTCTACGAGACCAGTCCTCGCGTGCTGGCCCTGGCCTGCCTGGCAGGATTGCCGATCGTGAGCACCCGGGTCAGCGGCGCGACCGACCTGGTGCGGGACGGCGAGAACGGCTGGCTCGTGGAAGTCGGCGACGATGCGGCGATTGCCATGGGCCTGGCCGGAGCGCTCGGCAACGAGGCCGGCGCACTTGCGATGGGCCGCCGTTCGGCGGAACTCGCCGCCGGCCTGGGCGACGAGGAGGCGATCCTCGCCCGGCTCGAGGCGATGCACCGGTTCGTTGCGGCGCGACAGCGGTAAGGGCCCGTTCCAGAACAAGCATGACAATTCGAACTTGAGTCACCAGTCGGTGGCTTCGCCCCCGAGCCCCCACCAGGGTCCGAGC
>CAZSVK010000362.1:0-6316 GCA_964610245.1 uncultured bacterium | reverse complement strand
TCTCCAGCCGCGACAGCAGACGCTGCCGGGCCCGATCGCCCCTCGAAGCGCCGAACTCGGCGTGTCCCAGCCCGTGGACCCGCCCGGCCTTGCGCAGACTGGCCGCCAGCTGCCCGTCCTCATCGACGATCGCCCTCTCCAGGAACCCGAGCGTCCGCTCGAGCGACGAGAGCAGCGGCCCCGCACCGGTCGCAGCGGCGCCGGCCGCCCGGAGTCGCTCGAATTCTTCTCGCAGGGGCCGGAGCGGCGCCTCGGCGCTCTCGCCCTCCGGGACCGACAGCGTCGGCCGCGACGGTTCGGGCAATTCGATATCGAGCAAGACCAGGCGAGCGCCCGCGCGGTCCAACGTCTCGACCATCTCGCCCAGCCGGCTCCTGGGCCAAGGCCAGCGGCCATAGGCGTCGAGCGCCTTGTCGTCCAGCTCGAAGATCGAGATCGGCGCCGCGACCGGTCTCGGCGGACGACTGGCCAGCCGCCAGTCGAAGGTGGCGTTCTCGAAACGCTGGAAGAGCGCGAGCCGCGAGACCCCGAACGCGGCCAGCGACAGGAGCAGCGCTACCAGCAGATGACGAAACCAGAACCGCTCGAACCACGGGCCCACCACGGAGCGACTCGGTCCAGCGGTCATGTTCGAGAGAGACGGCCGGTCAGCGCTTGGCCAAGAGGATCGTCACCGAACCGAAGGAGCCGGCAGTCAGGCTCGCGTCGACCCCGCTCAACCCGTCGGCGGCGATGACGCCCAGGTTGGTCGAGATCGAGCCGAGCGCGGCGGTGGGGGCCACCAGCACATCGAAGGAGAACGTGGCGGAGCCGCCGCCGGCGAGGTGCGAGGGGTTGCCCGGCCGGGCGGTCACGGCCAGCCCGCTGCCGTTGAACCCAAGCTGCGCCCGGCTGATCACCGCCAGCGCGTCGCCCGAGTTGGCGACCGTGAAGGAGGCGACGAAGGAAGAGCCCCTCGCCGCGGTGGCGGGCGCCTGCAGCCCCCCGGCGAGAGCGAGAGCGGCGCCCGAGAGGACGGTCAGCGGGACGGCGGGCGCGGTCGCGGGCTGCGTATTGCCTCCCCGCGCGGTGCAGCCGATGGCGACCGCCCCGGCGGCGGCGGCGGGACGCACCGTCGCGCCGAACTGCCAGATGCGGCTGGCGCCGGCCGCGAGGTCGTAGGGAGTCGCGGCGGAGGAGTTGGTGACCAGCTCGACCGCGTCGAAGTCCGCGGAAGCGTCGGCGGCGCCTCGCGAGAAGCCGAGCACGGGCGCGACAGTCAGCGCGCTCACATCGCCGACGTTACGAACGCGAGCGTCGATCGCCACGGAGCCACCTGCGCTCATCGTCCCGGGGGTGACCGTCAGCGCCTCGACGACGAGCAGGCTGGGGAACGGTCCGCAGCCGCCACCCGGCCCGCTCAGACGCACCCCGTCGGGGCTGACCAGCGCCGCCAGGTCGAGCGTCGCGCCGGGCGCGAGCGGGAAAGTGCAGCCGGTCTCGGCCAGCATCGCCGCGCTGCTGCCGAGCGCCGCGAGCCGCACGAAGTAGGCGCCCACCGTCAGCCCGGGCAGATCCAGATCGCCGGTCGTCGCTCCGCCGGCCAGGTTGATGCGGGTACTGGCGCGCAGGCCGCTGGCCCGGTCGGCCCCGAGGTAGACCTCGAGCAGCAGCTCTGCCACGTCGGCCACCCGGAGAGCGGCCGGCTGCCCGGGCGTTCCCGTCTCGACCAGGTAGGCCTTGAACTCCACGGGCCTGGCCGTCAGCCCGGCAGCCGCCTGACCGCCCGCTCCGCCGGCGCCCCCACCTCCGCACCCGGCCAGCGCCAGCGCCAGTCCGCAGAAGAGGCTCGTCGCCAGCAGGGCCGTGGAAATGCAGCGCATCGTCCCATCCTCTTGCCTCGTCGATGCTCGGGACGAGGCCGCGTCAGAAGCCATAGGTTAGCCCGGTCTGCACGACCGTCGCCGGATCGCGCAGGCCGGCGGGGAAGGCGTCGCCCGGATAGAATCGGCCGACGCTCATCGAGAAGACCACATCGTGCGCGGGCTTCCAGCCCAGCATCAGGTCGACGGCGCGGCCGACGTCGTCGGAAGCCAGCGTCGCGCCGGTGTGGCTGATCGGACCGGCCGCCGTGTCCTTGCGGTACCACGAGCCGAAGGCGCGCAGGACCAGCGCCTCGTCGTCGACCGGCATCTCCAGCAGCGAGTAGCTGCCGCCGAACTGGTAAACCACGAGGTTAGTCAGCCGTGGCGAGAGGGCCAGGCCGCCCTCGAACCGGCCCAGACCGATGAAGGCATTGTCGCCGGTGCCGCCCCGGTTGCCGCCGGCGCTGCCCAGCACCGTGCCGCGGTCGGCGTCGCCCCGACCGTAGGCCGCGTTCGCGAAGACGGTCGGGTGATGCGGCCGATCCGGCCTGAACGTCAGCTCGAGCAGGCCGGCCTGCGCCTCGATCGGCGAGCGCGCCGTCAGCGAGCCGGCGTCGGCGCTCGTGCCGCCCTGCCGGATCGCCTCGAAGTAGTAGCCCAGGTCGGACCGCAGCGGGCCGTCGGCCCCGACCGCGGCATACCAGGCGTCGTAGCGCAGCGCCTGCCCCGGCAGGGTCGCGTCGGTCCCGTCGCTCTCGTCGAGCAGATAGCCGAACAGCCGGTGGCCGCCGCCGGTGAGGTAGTCGGCGCCGGCGGCCGCATACCGGCGCTTGCCGCGGCCCACGCTCGGATCCAGGTCGGTGACGCGCGGCGGCGTGCGACCCGCGAACGACCGGAACGACCACTGGCCGGTGGCGTAGTCGACCGCCACCGCGTCGAGCGTCGCGTCGAGGGCCAGCCCCCGTCCGAGCCTCAGATACTGTCTTCCCAGCCGGAACTTCAGGTCACCCTCGGGCAGATCCAGGTAAGCCATGTCGAGCTGCAGCCCCTCTTCCAGCAAGCTGGAGGACGGATCGCCGGGCGCCATGTCGAAACGCAGATCCAGGTCGCGGACGCGGGCATAGAACGTCTGTCCGCCCCGGGTGTCCCAGCGCGCCCAGAGACGGGTGTCGAGGACCAGCACCGACTTGAGAGGATCGGTGGCCGCCGCGTTGCCGTCGGCGTCGGAGAAGCCCACGACGGCGGGCGCGAACCAACCGCCGAACTCGAGGTTCGCCGTCCGGGCCGCCGGCGCGCGCCAGCTCTCAAGAGTGCGGTCGCGGGACAGGTCGAGCTGCTGCAGCCGGTTCGCGATCGGCTCCTGGGCCCCCGCGCGAGCACCGCCCAGCGGCGCCAGCGCCGTCAGCAAGCACGCGATCGTCAGCAATCTGAGCCAAGCGGCCATCAGCGTCTCCTGTTGCTCTGCCGGGTCGTCACGGCCGCCGCTCGACGGTCACGTGGATGTGGGCCGGCGCGGGGCCGGCAGCCGGCGCAGCCTGCGTCACCGCGCCGGTGACCGCCACGGGCGCGGCCACGTCGCCCGAGGGGCGATCGCCCAGGCGATTGCCCTGCCGCGCGGCCGCTCGCTCGGAGCTGGTGCGGCCGGGAGGCGACAGGTCGGGCGCGGCGTTCTGAGCGGCCGTGTCGGAGGGGGTGGTCATCTCGCCGTCCTCGCTGGCCGAGGATTTCTGCCCGGCCGACTGCTGGACGGAACGGCCGCGGGCCGCCTCGACCAGGCCGATGCCGCTGAGGAACTCGACCTGCGTGCCGCGGCCGTCGTGATGCGTCACCAGCTGGTGGGTCCCGCGGATGGCGGCGGTCGCAACCGGCGTGACGACCGAGAAGTCGGTGCGCACCAGGTGCTTCTCGGGCACGGTGGTCTCGACTCGCCCTGTGCGCAGGAACACCTGCAAGCGCGCCCGGTCCGGGGCCTGGAACATCTCGTTGACGCGCACCTGGGTCAGCTCGGCGACCTTGACGTCGGTGCCGGCGGGGAAGGCCAGCACCGCCTCGGAGTCGACGTCGGTGGAGAGATAGTCGCCCAGGCGCAGCGGCTGACCCGCCGTGGCAGCCGCGAAGGCGGTGGCCCCGGCCGGCCTGACTGTCACGTCGCCGGCGACCGAGCGGATGCTGGCCAGCGCGGGACCGGTGGCCGCGCCCGCAGCAACAGGGGCCGATTGACCGAGCGCGACGCCTGCGCCCAGCAGCGCCGCAAGCACGAGCGGAGCGAGACGTGTCACGGCTTGCCACCTTTCTTCACAACCCGCTGACGCACCAGGTCGAGTACGCCGATCAGCTCGGCGCCGGTCATCACGGCACGCTCGCCGCCGGCCGGTATCAGCCCCAGGTCGACCATCTGCCGGTAGGCCACGCGCCGGCCCAGGCCAAAGAACCTGCCGGAAGCCCCACCGCGCAGGCCCAGGTAGCGGGCGAACGGAAGAGCCGCGTCGCCGCGCGTGAGTGTGAGACCCGGCCGCACCGCGAACCGGCGATCGAACAGGCCCCGCTTCTCGAGGGCCTTTCCGGCATCCGCGCAGCTCACCGGGGCCGGAGGCGAGCCGGCCGTGCCCGCAAGCCAGGCGGGAGAACGCTGCGCCGTCGAGACCCCCGGAAGCCGCATCAGGATCCAGACCAGATCTTCCCGGGTGGCCCGCTCGCGCAGCGCCAGGTCGGGCAGCGAAAGACCTCCCGCAACGGCGGGGGGCGCGTCAGCCGGGAGCGGACCGGCAAGGGCCAGCAACGCCGCCAGGAGAGCGAGAACGGTCGAGAAGTTGCGCAATAATTTCATCATTTAGTACGGAAATGTAACACAAGGGCGAACGGCGAGGCGACTGTCACGAACGAAACGGGTGCGTCGCACGGCGCCGGGTGAAGCCCTGGTGTATATTGTGCGCCACGTTCGGCCAGCTCCAGGACCGGAGACTCGCCCCACCACGTCCCCGAAAGCCCAATCGTGAACCTCGAGTTGCCCGCGGGCGCGTCCCTCGCGCCGCCCCCCGCCCGCCGCTGGCGGCGCCTGGCGATCGTGCTCGCCTTGGTCTTCGCAACCTACGGGATGCACCTCTCTCCGGTGGTTGCGGGCCTCGACGAGACGCTGCGCGACGCCTTCCTCGGCTGGCTCGCCCGGGACGCCCCCGTGCCCGCCACGGTGCTCATCGCCGCGGTCGACGAGCCGGCGCTCGAATCGGCCGGTGAGTGGCCCTGGAGCCACGAACGGTTGCTCGAGCTGCTGAAGCCGATCTTCGCGGCGCGGCCTCCTGCCGTCGGGCTCGGCGCGAACCTGACCCGGGTCTTCGTCGCGGCCGGCCCCGAGGCGCTCGCGAAGTTGCGCGCGGCGGCCGGCGATCTACCGCTGGTGTTGTGTCTGAGGCCCGCCCCCGAGCTGCCCGAGTCCCTGGCCAGGCGGGCCCGGCTGCTGGATCGAGCCGGGATGCGGTGGGGCGTCTGGGGCCACCTGCCCGACCGGGACGGAGTCGTCCGCCACGCCGAGTTGACCTTCGACGCCACGGGAACCGCCACTCCCTCGTTCGAGTCCCGGCTGGCGGCCCACGCTCTGTCCGGCAGAAGCTTGCCGGAGGGCCCGCTCTCACCCCGCTCGATGCGCCTCGCCTTCGCCGGCCCGGCCCGGACCTTTCCCTGCCTGTCGCTCTTGCGGCTGGGACGGGGCGAGGTGCCCGCGTCGGTGCTGGCTGGCAAGATCGTGCTGGCGGATGTCACGGCCGGCTCGGCGGCGCGCCTGTTCAGCACCCCGACCACTCAACCCGGCCAGCTGATGCCGGAGGTCGAACTCTCGGCCAACGTCCTCCACGGGCTGCTGACCGGCCGCCGGCTCTCGGAACCGAGCTGGAAGCTGCTCGGCGCGTTGCACGCCGCCACCGCCCTCGTCTTCTTCAACCTGGTCCGGTGGCTCGGCATCGCCACCTCCTACTACCTGCTCGCCATCATCCTCGCCGCGACGCTGGCCGCGGCCTCGCTGGCCCTCGCCTACGCTCAGTTGACGCTCCCGGTGGCGGTGCCGGTAGCCCTCAACCTGTCGCTCTTCGGCGCCATCCTGCGCTTCAAGCTGACCGACCGCGAGCGACGCATCCGCAACGTGCTGCTTGCGCAGACCAGCTCGGACCTGGGCAGCGGCGACCGCGCCGCCGCCACCTGGAAGGAGCAGCTCGTCGTGCTGGGCTCCTACGTCGACGCCCAGGCGATGGCGTTGCTCGGCTACGGCCCGGCCGGCCGCACCCTCCAGGTCGAGGCCGCCACGGGCTTCGGCCGTCAGGCGCCGGAACGACTGGCCGCGGTCACCGCCGCCGCCGCCGCGCTGGTGCAGGGGGCGGCCGCGCTCGAACCTCGACTGGTGGTGATGGGCGACCTGTTCGCCGGTCACGTCCTGCTGGTGCCCCTCGCGACGCGCCGCCACCTGCTGGGCTACTGGCTGCTGG
>CAZSVK010000361.1:0-6335 GCA_964610245.1 uncultured bacterium | reverse complement strand
CTCCCGAACCCTCACCCGGGGCGAAGTTCGCCCCGGGACCCCCCGATGACTGGAGTGAGCCTTGCCCACGTTCCCAGCCAGGAGTCCTCAAGTGTGTCGCTCAGGCTTCGTTCTCCGTGTCGCAGAGCCGCGTCCAGACGCGGCTCTGCCCTGGGAGCCACTTCTGTGACACG
The DNA here is from genome assembly GCA_964610245.1 of uncultured bacterium. GTDB lineage: Bacteria > Muiribacteriota > UBA6191 > JACPRK01 > JACPRK01 > CAZSVK01. The sequence goes on along the minus strand of CAZSVK010000361.1, from coordinate 6,162 downwards.
CACTCCGCCGCCCCACGGCCCAGGCGAAGTTCCGAGGCGGGAGGCGGACTCCGGGGACATGTACTGAATTCCGCTCGCAGACTTGCCAATCTCGATGACGTCCTGATGAAATCGGTGACGTGTACCCGGAGCCGGCCGAGTCCCTGCATGCCGTCCACGTCCGATTGACTGGGTTGGCGGGGCTCCGATCGACGAAGTAGATGTTGCCCGCCGCGTCCAGGCGGCACGCAGAACCTCCGCGGCCCGTCTAGCCCCCTCCTATGCGCTCGGTTTTCGCTTCATGCACGAACGCGAGCATGGAATCCCACGGCTCGCCGCCATCGGCAACGCAGGCCAATTTCCCATGATGTCGGCTACTCGTTGTCCAGATGATGCTGCGCCCGGCCCCGCACGAACGCGGTGGCTCCCGCGCGGATCGAGCCTGCCACCAGCGAGGCTGGTGATAACTCCAGAGTGAAGCTAGCGTTGACGACAGTTCCGACCAGGGTCGTGCCGCGGGAGATTGCCCCACGGTTTCGGCGGTGTCTGGTGCCCTCTCGTCGACCCACCCAATCCAGATGCCGTACGCTTCCTACGCGTTCCTCCAGCTCTCGCAATAGCCGAGCGCTGCCGTCGCCAGTGAGACGTTCGGGGCGTCCCTCGACTCGAATCGAGCCATTGAACTCGAACCGAGATCCGGTATCATTGGCTTCACCCAAGACGCACCTCCTGTTCCTCCACGATGAAACGCATGCAATCCCTTCACCGCAAGGCGCAGGTCAAGGTGCGCCGTTCTTCTACGCCTCCCCAGATGAGTGCGGTGGGATGAACTCTTGCCCCGCTGCCGATGCGAGAACGTCGCTCTTGCGCGCGCAGGACGGCAACCCCGGGCGGGCTCGATCGAGGGCGCCCCAGAACTCCGTGTCCACGTTCGCTAACGCCGCAATCCTCCTGCTCCTCCTGGGCGCCGGGCTGCCGGCGGCCGAAAAGCACTCCCAGCCCTCCACCGTGATCGACGTTCGCGCCTACGGCGGGAGCGAGGTCATCGTCAGGGGATACACCGCGAAGAAGCTGACGGAGAAGGCTGCCGTCTATCTCGACGTCGCGAAGTCCCGGAGCTTCGAGGAGTTGACCCTCGGGCCTGCGTACTACCTCACGCCTGACGTGGAAGTCGGTGTGAGCCTCGGCGTGTCTCGGCTCAGCCCTCGGGAGGATGCCGAGAAGAGTTGGCATCCCACCGTGTCGGCCTTCTTCTACTGCCTCCGATCGGATCTCGAGGCGAGCGCCATGGTGGAGCACTATGGCGACGACCTCGATCCGTGGTACTGGTGCGTGTACGCGCACACGCCCATGGCGGGCCACATCTCCGCCGGCTTTCACGCCGAGTCCGGCGTGGGCGTGGGGCCGCTGATCAGCTGGTCGGCGGCCAGGCACGTGACGCTGTTCGTCGCCCCGATCCTGTGGCGCGATTCGGACACACACCTGATCGTTGGCAGTCAACTCTCGTTCTGAGCCGGCGCCCGCTCGGGCAACGCTTTGCCGGGCGGTATCGTGAGCGGTTGCTCGGCATTCTCGGGGGGGGCTCGGCCCTTCTTCTATCCCTTCGAGCGGCTGTTGCTGTAGGCCCGTCGCTGAACGGCGCCGATGAGCGCACGCCACGGCGCGTCAGAACGTGTAGCCGACCCACAGGCAGTGCTCTCGCGTGGTCTCGGCGCCGAGCGCGGCGCGGGCCGCCTCGCGCGGCGAGGCGAGGCCCAGCTCGCCGATGACGAACCAGTGCGTGTCGGGCGTCCACTCGCCGATGAGGTTCACCTCGTCGGACCAGCGCCGGCCGGCACCTGGCGCCAGCGGCCTGTCGAGGTCGATGGAATAGCCCTGCAGACGCACCCGGAAGACGCTCCATGGATAGAAACCCAGCTCCACGAAGGCCACTCGCTCGTTGGAGTTGGCCAGGCTGAAACCGTTGATGTTGCCGAAGTACCAGCGGCCGTAGTCCTTGAATCCGTAGAAGAGCGGGTCGAACGCCTCGTTGGTCGCGGTTGCCGGATCGTCGCCTGGCATGACGAAGTAACGGCCCATCAGATAGGGCTTCCATCGGGCCTTCTCGAACGTGGCCTGGGCCTCGACATAGCCGCCCAGGCTGCGGCGATCGACCTGCCGTGGGGAGAGCCGTCCGCCGCTGACCCGCGTGGTGCCCAGTTCGTCGATCAGCTCCAGGGTTAGCTTTCCGGTGGCCTCCCGGCCGAAGGCCCGCCCCAGCCGGCGTTCCCGGGCCAGGCGCGCCGTCAGCGCCAGCGTGTCGCTATCGAGCGGCGAGCCGTCGTCGCGGAAGAAGGCGCCCAGCTCCCAGCCGGGCGTGCCGGTCGTGCGCTCGCGGGCGTCGATCGCCAGGAAATGGCGTCGACCCTGGTACACCGTACGCTCGGCGAGGGTCGTCTCGTAGGAGCGGTAGTCCGGGTCCGAGACGCCCCAGAACGCGGTCAGGTCCACGTCTCCGCAGGGGGCGTCGGCCCTGAGCCCCCAGGCCGCCCTGAGCGGCGTGAGCAGCAGGCAACGGCTGTCGGCCACGAAGTCGTAGACCAGGAACCCATCTCCGAACTCCAGGTTCTGCCGTCCGACGGTCAGCCGCAGTTCGTTGCCGTCCACGTGCTGAAAGGTCACGTTGGCCAGATCCAGCTCCACGAGCCAGTCTCCGGCGCTGGCGCCGGTGTAGTTGCCCGGCCGCAGGGCCGCTTGCTGGGCCGCCCACTGGACCTCGGCCGTCACGTCCGGGGCGAGCTTCAGGTCGGCGCCGACACGGGCGATGGTCTCGACGAACTTGGCCGACGTGGGCCCGAAGTAGTTGTGGTGCTGGTTCAGGTACAGCGACCAGAGGCTGCCCTTGATGCGCACGTCGTCTTCGGCCGCCAGGAGGTTGCCGGCGGCAAGCACCAGCGCCAGGATGAACGCCGCGGCCCGACTTCGTCGACGGAGCATCAGACACCACCCCGAGTTGTTTCCGGTTTCCGAGAGGAGCCGGCATGCTACACGCCGGCCGGTCGGTGGACAACCTCCTCGTGAGGTCGAGGTGCGCGCGCGGAAGGTGGGGATTCGCTCTGGCTCGAGTTCTGCAGGGGACGCTGTCCCCGGACCCCTGCCAGGACCGGTGCCCGGCCCTGGACCCGGCAATGAGAAGACGAGGCGAGGCCTGATCGTCGATCTCGAGGACTCTGAGCTGCGAGCGCAGGCAAGACTCTCTCCAGTCATCGGAGGGTTCGGGAGCAGCGCTCCCGAGAGACAAGGAGTGCGGCCGCTACGGCAGCGCGGCGTGCTTCGTCAGCTCCAGGCCGGTAGAGCGGACGACGACCGCGTACAGCGTGCCGTCGGGGGCGACCGCCTTGCCGTGGGCGAACTTCAGCTCGATGGGATCGGCGGGGCATGCCACGCGGCCGGTCTCCTTGCCGTCCGGCGAGTAGCGCACCACCTCGACGGTCGTCGGGTTCTCGATGGCTCCGCAGCACATGTGAACGTAGACGTTGCCCTCGAGATCGAGCCCGAAAGGGTCTACCCGGTTGGCCTCCAGCTTGGTCTCGATCCGACCCAGCGTCTCGAGCTTGGAGGGCGGGGTCAGCCGCACCAGGTCCCAATGGCGCGCGTCGGTCTTGCCGGCCAGGCTCATCGCGTAGAAGCGGCCGGCCGGGTCGACGGTGAGCGGCTGCCCCGCGTCGTGCTTGAACCCGGGCGCTGCCTCTCCCGTCGTACTCATCCTGAAGAGGGAGTTGTCGTTGGAATCGAGGATGTACAAGTTGCCGCGTCCGTCGGAGGTAAGTCCGTTGAGCATCGCGTCGGGCGTCAGGCCCTCGATCGGGAACGTTTCGGGCTTGGGGGCGCCGGCCTTGACATGGAGCACGGCGCGCCGGGCGAGGTTGAGCAGGCAGTACTCGCCGGGGGCGACGGCGGCCATGTCGATGGTGAGGGTCTCCGCGTTGCGCTGGTCGCTGGCGGGGAGGGGAAGGCTGCGAGCCGACTTGCCGGCGCTGTCGAACTCCTCGATCTTGTCGCCGAGCACGTCGAGCACCGCGAACCCGCCGTCCGGGAAGACCAGGAAGCGGGTCGGCCCGTAGTAGACCTGCTGTTCGTCCTTGGACTGGAGCTTCTCGGCAAGCTTGCCGGCGCCGGTTCCCCACGGAACGATCGCCACGGTCGACCAGCCCGCCGGCAGTGCTGCAGGCGTCGGCTTGACTTCAGCCGATGCCGCCGGGGACGGTTCCTCCGCGGATCCGGCCGCGGGCTCCTCACCGGCCGCCCAGGTCGAGGGAACCAGGACCAGGATCGCCAGGAGCAGGACTGTCGTGCCTCGAGTCATCTTTGCAGTCATCAGCATCGCCTCCGTTTCACGCCGCGACTGCCATGCACAGACCGTTCCAGGCGGCCGTGGCGATGCCGGGGGCGTGCGTTCCCGCAAGCCCCGGGTCCGCCAGCGATGGATGGGGGCTTCGTCGGACGGAAGATCCCCGGCCCGGCCGGCGAGGCTCGGCGCCGCGGAGTCGCGGCGCGAATCGCGCGGAATCTGAGCGGGTCGCGCTCCCCGTCGCTCGATTCTCGAGGGCCCGGTTCGCGAGCGCCCCGTACCAGTGCGGTTCGCGGGCTGGCATCAACCTTGATAGAGCAAGCGGCCAGGAGGCCCTGCAGTGAACCAGAACCATCAGCCGAATCAGTCCCGACAGAGCTGCTCTCGCCGTCCCGCCATCCGGACCGGTTTCGGCCTGATCGAGATCCTGGTGGCGCTGGCCATCGTGACGCTGGCATTCCTGCCGATCCTGACGATGTGCGGGCAGGGGAACCGATCGGCGAAGCACTCGGAGTTGAGCGTGCAGGCGGCGCTGAGAGCGGCCTCCCTGATCGATCGCGAGGCGGCCCGGCCGTGGCAGGAGCTGCTGGCCGCGGCCAACGGGAGCGGTTCGGTGACCCCTTCCAAGCCGGAGACCTCGCCGGAGTTCGAGGAGGAGTTGACCTGCGAGCTGGCGCCCGAAGGCGTCATCATCCTCAACGTCAGCGTGTCGTTCGAACTTCCCGGGGCCGGCCGGCAGCCGCACCGCACGATCAGCTACCAGCGTGTCGTGGGGCGGCCGGATCTCTCGGTCGTGACGCCGGCCCAGCCCGGCTCGGTGTGAGGAGCCAGCGATGATGACGAGCGTGAAGGAGTTCGAGACTGGCAGGCGGATGAAGCCGCGAACGCGCCGAGCGGGGGCCCGGGCTCGCCAGGGCTTCACCATGGTCGAGATCTGCGTCGTGCTGGCCGTGGCCTTCGTGCTGCTGGCCGCACTGTGGCTGGTCTACCGGGGTGTGACCAAGGCCGGGCGCAGCACCGAGGACACCGCGCTGGCGGTGGCGCGGGCCCAGCTCGCGATGGAGCGAATCCGCACCGATCTGCTCTCGGCCGGGGCCGGCACGGTCGAGCGCGGGGAGGATGTCTCCTCGTTGAAGATCTCGAAGGGCGACGAGGTGCTGGTCTCCTACGAACAGGGGGCCTCCGGGGGCCTGGTCCGGACCGTGGCCGAGAAGAGTTCACCCGGGCCCGAAGAGACCGCGGCGGCCTTCGGACCGGTCGAGGGCAAGCCGCAGGCGGTGGCTCTGACCGTGACCTCGACCTCGCACGGTCGCAACGTGGTGCTGCGCTACGAGCACCCTTCCGAGACCGGTGCGCGCCGGAGCCAGCATCCCGAATGGAACCGGCTGGAGGCCTCCTCCCCCAGCGCCGAGTAGGGGCCATCCGGGACCGGATGCGGAGCCGTACGTCCGGTGGTGGGGACTGGGTGCCTGGGGGGCAGTCCCGCGGAACCCCTATCCCGATCGAGAGCGGCTGGAGCGGCAGATGAAGTCCGCTCAGCCCGCCCGCCAGCGTCACGGTCGTACTGACCGACGACGGCTTCTGTGCCGGCGCCGAAAGGGCCCCGTAGGTTGAGCGACAAGAGGTTCACGAATCACCTGATAACCCGCGTCCGGCCTGCATAAGCCGCGTTCTGCAACGGGGGGAAGGGCGGCCGAAGACGCAAGCCCGAGGACGGCAACGCCAGTCCCGCCCGACCGGGGCACCGTCTGAAGCAACGCTGGCCCATGAGGCCGACCACCCAGCCCACGCCCCAGGCCGCGAAGCGCCTCCCGCACGGCCACGGCGGCCCGACGAACACGACCGGCTCTCGC
>CAZSVK010000360.1:0-6340 GCA_964610245.1 uncultured bacterium | reverse complement strand
AGCCATTCGGTCACCTGGCCCAGGATGACGTGCGGCTCGCGCCCCTGGTCGTGGAGGGCCGCCAGCAACCCGAGAATCCGCGCAGGCTCCCGCCCGCCCAGAGCGGCGCCCAGCTCGGCGAGCTGTTGCGCCCGGGCCAGGCCCAGCGCCCGGCGCACGTCGTCGGCGTTGAATCCCGGTCCCGTCAACGAGAGCACCTGCTCGAGCAGGCCCAGCATGTCGCGCATGCTGCCGTCGCCACGGCGCACGATCTCGTCGACCGCCCCCGCCGACACGCCGGAGAGCTTCTCGGCCGCGAGCACCGGCCCGATCCGGGACGCCGCCGCGCCGGCCGAGACCCGCTGGAAGTCGTATCGCTGGCACCGGCTGGCGATGGTCGCCATCACCTTGTGCGCTTCGGTGGTGGCCAGGACGAAGATCACGTGGGGCGGCGGCTCCTCGAGCGTCTTCAGGAACGCGTTGGCCGCGTCCTTCGTCAGCATGTGGACCTCGTCGAGGATGTAGGTCTTGTACCGGCCCTGGGCAGGCGAGAAAGCGACCTGCTCCCTGAGTTGCCGGATCTCGTCGATGCCGCGGTTACTGGCCGCGTCCAGCTCGACGATGTCCATCAGCCGTCCCTCGTTGGCCAGGACGCAGAGTTCGCAGACGTTGCACGGTTCGCCCGTCCCACCTGCCGCCGCGGCCGCGCCGCAGTTGAGCGCCTTGGCCAGCAGGCGCGCGGTCGTGGTCTTCCCCGAGCCTCTTGGCCCGGTGAACAGGTAGGCGTGGCTGACCGCCCCGCTGCGCAGCGAGCCCAGGAGCCCGCGCGTCACGCTGTCCTGGCCGACCACATCGGCGAACACTCTCGGACGATACCGGCGATAGAGGCTGAGTCCTGTTGCCATCGAAGAGACCTTTCGCGCGCCCCCGTCCGGCGAGCCGGACGCCGCCCTCTGCCCCGGGGCGGGAACGGCCTCGACCTCGGCGCGGGTCAGCCTCGCGATGATACCAGTTCCGCCAGCCCCGCGCGAAGGCGCCCGGCAGCCGCCTCGAGAACCTCGTCGGCCGCGGCGAACGAGAGTCGCACGAACCCCTCGCCGCAGTCTCCGAAGGCGTCGCCCGGCGTCAGCATCAACGCATGCCGCTCGAGCAGGTGCTCGCAGACGGCGGCCGAACTGCGTCCGCACTCGCGCACGTCGAGCCACATGTAGAAGGTCCCCTGAGGCTGCCGGAACGACAGGCCCGGCACGTCGCTCAACCGCTCGGCCAGTAGCCGTCGCCTGCGCTCGAACGCGCGAAGCATCTCGGCCTGTTCGGTCTGCTCGCCCTCCAGCGCCGCGACGGCCGCCTTCTGGACGAAGCTCACCGCGCAGGTCACCGTGTGCTGCTGCAGCAGCATCAGCGGCCACACCAGATGCTCGGGCCCGGCCACGTAGCCCAGCCGCCACCCGGTCATGGCATGCACCTTGGAGAACCCGTTGAGCGTGAGGGTCCGCTCGGCCATGCCCGGCAAGCTCGCGATGCTGTGGTGACGGTGTCCCTCGAACAGGATCCGCTCGTAGATCTCGTCCGCGATGACCACCAGATCGTGGCGACGGGCGGTCTCGGCCACCGCCTCCAACTCCTCCAGGCTCCAGACCTTGCCCGTGGGGTTGACCGGCGTGTTCAGGAAGATCAGCTTGGTGCGCGGCGTGACCCGGCTCTCGAAATCCTCCGGCCGCATCCGGAAGCCATCCTCCACCCGCCCGGGCACCGAGACGTGCCGCCCTCCGGCGAGCGTCACCAGCTCGCGATAGCTGACCCAACCCGGCTCGGGACACAGACACTCGTCACCCTCATCGAGGAAGGCCAGACATGCGTACGCCAGCCCTTGCTTGACCCCCGGCAGGACGAGCACGCCCCGCACCGGATCCACCGTCACGCCGTTCTCGCGAGCCAGCTTGGCGGCAATCGCCCGCCGCAGCTCAGGGATGCCGGCCGACGGCGTGTAGTGCGTGAACCCCGCCTCCATCGCGGCCGCCGCCGCCCGGCGCACCCCGACCGGCGTGTCGAAGTCGGGCTCGCCCGCCGAGAGGCTGATGATGTCGCGGCCCGCGGCCACCATCGCGCGAGCCCTGTCGGTCAAGGCCACCGTGGCCGATGGTCTGACCGCTTCCAGCCGCTTCGAGACTTGTACTCTGCCCATCCTTGCTCCCCGGTTCGACGGAACAAGCTACCGCCGCACTCCGGCCGGCGCCAGCTCCGTCCTCCGTGGAAGCGACATTCTCCTTCCCGAGGTGGCGCCTCTTGTCGATATCAGGATCGGGTCCAGTCGTCCCCATCGGCTGTCCGCTGCATGTTCCGTTCAACGCCATACCGCACGCCACGGGCGCCTGCCGGGCGCGTCGGCGCCTCCGGGACCGCCGGTGTCGCGCGGCTCGCTGCCTGGGCGCTCGGCCTGGCGCTCGTGCTGCTGTTGACGCCCGCCGCCGTCGAGGCGCGCGCCGATCTGAGAAAGGCCGCGCCGCGCCCGGCCCCGGTGGTCGAACCCGAACCGCCCGCCGAGCCCGAGCCTCAGCCGGAGCCCGAGGACCAGGACGCCTCCTCCCTGACCGGATTCCTGCGGCTCTCCAACCAGTACGTCGATCGCACCGATCGGCGGCTGGTCGTGGCGGCGGACGGCACCGTCCAGACCCAGAAGCAGCACGAGAGCGGCGTGTTCGGCGCCTACACCGGCGACCTGAGCGGGTACGCCGAGAAGTCGCTCGAGGACAACTGGACGCTGATCGTCCGGGACGACCTGCGGCTCGATCATTTCGACCCCGAGCGGGTCGACAGCGAGCGTTACGGCTTCCTGGACAACAGCCTCAGGGTGGACCTGGGCACGATGGTGGGCGAGGCGACCCTGCTCGATACCGGCCTGTTCTGGGATCAGCACCGGGAGAACTTCGATCCGGTCTATCGCTCGAACAGCCTGGGGGGCGACCTCACGCTCGATCGCGAACTCTCCGGCTACCGGAACTTCTGGGGCTCGCTCGAGTTCCGCCGGACGACCTTCGACGGACTGCCCGTCGGGGGCCTTCCCGCGGAGGACCACGATCAGGTCCGGGCGGTGGCGGGGTTCTTCCGCTATTTCCCGGAGACGTTGCGGCTCGAGATCCTCCCGGTTCCGCCTCCCGAGCCACGCCGCGAGACCGAGCGTTTCGAATATGCCTCCGACCTGGAACTGGGCAACGCCCGGAAGCACATGCTCGACCTCGGCGCGGGTCGGATGGCCGGCTATTCCCGCGAGCCCGAGCCGCTCACGCCGATCGGACGGCTCTTCCGGGACCACGTCGATCGCCACGAGATGGCCTACGGCCTGACGACGGCCTACGCGCGCCGGGAGCCCGAACCGGGCGGGACGTCGACCTGCCGGCGCGGGACGCTGCAGCTCTTCGCCCGGCGGGTCCCGCGGGAGCGGATCGTCTGGACGCTGGAGGATCAGCTCGACTACACCGAGCGCGACGTGGAGGATCCGCTGAGGTATCTGTACGACCAGTTCGACAACCGGGTGAGCCTCGAGCGAGCGAGCGTGGGCACCGGCACCACCGACGTCACGCGAGGCTCGGTCGAGACGACGATCACCCGCCGGAACCGCAACTACAACACGGGCCGGCTGGTGCTGGAGCAGTATTCCTACCGGCACTTCGGCCGCCGCTATGCCTTCACGTCGTGGTGGCTGGGCTACCTGAGGCTCAACCGCTCGTCCGTCCTGGACTACCAGGACCGCGAGGGGTTCAAGAGCAAGAACACGTTCACGATGGAGTTCGGGCCGCGCAACGCCATCGACCTGTCGGTGATGTACGAGCGGATGGCCGTTCAGGACGTCCAGACCGAGTTCGACTCGACCTACGCGCAGCTCGGGTACGAACTCCGCCTGATCCGGAAGCTGTCGACCAAGGCCAGGGCCGAACTCGGATTCCGGCATGAGACCGAGCGTCACCAGGCGTTCTTCCAGGACAACCGGGACGAGAGCATCGCCTTCATCGACTTCGTCGCCCGATTGTGACCGGGCCGAGGGGCGGACGCGGCAGCCCGGGCGTCCACGTCAGCGGTAGCTGGTTCACCATTCACCGGAGTCGCCGAGCCCCGCGAGGATTTCGGTAGTTCTTCCTACAGCCGACAGCCTGTGGCCTACAGCCACAGCGCGGGCGAAGCCCGCGCTGTGGTAGCATTCCAGGGTTGCAGCGGGCGTTTCCGGCCCGCGGGGCCTGGCCGCGCCGCGGGGGGCCCGAGGGCGACGGGAGCCGCCAGGAAACGGCTCCGGGGCCGGCGAGGCCGCAGGGTTCAGATCGAGATGGCTTTCAGCAAGGGATCCCGAGACACGACGCCGGCCCGCCAGACCGGTAGCGAGGCTTTCAGCACCTCGGGCACCGGGGCGGATTCCGAGTTCGGGCGCGGGCCGGGCTCGCTCCTGGGACGTCTCCGGCAGACCTTCTCGGCCAACCGGGCGCAGTCGACGGCGCCGGGCGTGGTCGCCGACCTGCGGGGCCTCGGCGGGCTGAAAGGCCGGGCGTCCGACCTGGAGCTGGCGCGGCTCATCCGCGAGACCTTCTACAAGAAGTTCGCGAACATCGGGCCGACGGCCACCGGCGAGGAACTGGACAACGAGCGGGCCTATTTCACCGAGAAGGTGGCGGAGGCGATCTCGGAGGTCCTCGCGGAGCGCAAGCTGAAGCTCTCGGACGACGTGGTGACGCGCATCCGGGACGAACTCCTGGAGGGCATCCTGGGGTTCGGGCCGCTCCAGAAATTGCTCGAAGACCCCGACATCACCGAGATCATGGTCAACGGCCCGCACAAGGTCTTCGTCGAGCGCAAGGGCAAGCTCTACCTGACCGACCTGTCGTTCGGCGACAACGACCAACTGATGCAGGTCGTCGAGAAGATCGTGGTGCCGCTGGGCCGGCGGGTCGACGAGTCGAGTCCGATGACCGACGCGCGGTTGCCTGACGGCTCGCGCGTGAACATCGTGATCCGGCCGCTGGCGCTCTGCGGGCCCACGATCACCATCCGCAAGTTCCACAAGATCCCGTTGAGGCTCGACGATCTGGTCGCGGCGGGCACGTTGTCGCGGGAGATGGCGATCTTCCTGGAGGGCTGCGTCCGCAGCAAGCTGAACATCATCGTCAGCGGCGAGACCGGTTCGGGCAAGACGACGACCCTGAACGCGCTCTCCAGCTTCCTGCCGCACGACGCACGCATCGTCACCATCGAGGATTCGGCCGAGCTGCAGCTACAGCAGGAACACGTGGTGCAGCTCGAGGCCCGGCAAGCGAACATGGAGGGCCGCGGCGAGGTCACCATCCGTGATCTGCTGCGCAACGCCCTGCACATGATTCCCGACCGGGTGATCGTCGGTGAGTGCCGCGGCGGCGAGGCGCTCGACATGCTCAACGCGATGAGCAGCGGCAACGATGGCTCGATGACCACGGGGCACGCCAACACCCCGCACGACATGATCGGCCGTCTGGAGACGATGGTGATGATGGCCGGGATGGGGCTGCCGAGCCGGGCGATCCGCGAGCAGATCGCCAGTGCCATCAACCTGCTCGTCCACCAGTCCCGCGGCAAGGACGGCCGCCGGCGGGTCACCTCGGTCGCGGAGGTCTGCGGCATCCACGGCGACGTCGTCCAGGTGAACGAGATCTTCCGCTGGGATCCGATGGCGCTCAACCCCCATACCGGTGAGCCGGAGGGGCGTCACGTGCCCACCGGCATCGTCCCGCAGAACCTGCCGCGGCTGCTCCGCGACAAGTACTTCATCCCCGACGGCACCTTTGGCCCGGAGGTCGACATCGACCGGGTCCGGGAAGAGCTGAAGGCGATCGAGACCGAGGAGCTGCGGCAGGAAGAAGCGTCCCGGAAGGCCCGTCGCGTGATGCAGTCCGCCCTGGCCAAGCCCGACGCCGTCGAGTCGGAGTCCTCGACCGGCAGCTTCTTCCACTGGCGGGTGGCGATGCCCGCCGCCGACGAGTCGTCGACCCTGCAGCCGCTGACCGGCGTGGCGCCCTCGCACCGAGACCGTCTCAGAGAACTCTCGGCGCAGCTGACGGCCAGCCGCAAGGGCCTCTCCCTGCGGGTGAACAAGGAGGACGACGACCAGGAGCTGGTCAACGAGCTGCGGGCGATGGTGCTGGAGCGGTTGCCTTCCGCCGGGAGTTTCGAGGAGCTGGACAAGACCTACCAGTCGCTCGAGGACGAGCGCCGGGTGATCACGGCACGGATCGAGCGGGCCATCACCGCGATCCTGATCGACGAGAAGCTGGATCTGAGCGCGCAGCTGCGCAAGCGGGTGCTCGGCGAGGTCCTCAACGACGTCGTGGGGTTGGGGCCGCTG
>CAZSVK010000359.1:0-6344 GCA_964610245.1 uncultured bacterium | reverse complement strand
TCTTCACCAATAACCTCTTCTACCTGCTGGTGGCGATGTTGCTAGGGTTCGTCAGCGTCTCCGGCGTGCTCTCCGAGATCACCGTCCGAGGGCTGGCGCTCAAGCGCGGCGTGCCGGAGGACGTGTTCGCCCGCTCGCCGGTGCTGGTAACGGTGGAGTTGACCAACCTCAAGCGGCGCTTCCCGTCGTTCTGTCTGAGCGTCAAGGACGACGCGCACGGCGGCGAGACCTTCCTCCTGCACGTACCGGCCGGCCGCACGGGCCGCCAGCGCTACGAGACACGATTCCCTCACCGAGGGCCGGCCGTCCTCGGCGGCGCGACCGTGTCGACCACCTTCCCCTTCGGCTTCTTCCGCAAGCGCGCCGGCTTCGAGGAGAGCGAGCCCTTCCTGGTGCTGCCGCCGGTACGGGAGCTGACCACGGTGCTGCGTAGCCAGGCCGTCGGCAGCGGCGACTTCCACCGCGCTCACAAGGGCGAGGGCACCAATCTCTTCGGCATCCGCGAGTACCGCTGGGGCGACAGCAGCCGGCTCATCCACTGGAAGTCGACCGCGCGTCTCACCGAGGTGATGATCAAGGAGCTGGAGCGCGAGGTCTCCGGCTCGGTCACCATCGAACTGGCGGGCGGCTTCACCGACCGCCTCGAGACGGCGGTGTCGCTGGCCGCCAGCCTCGCGCTCTATCTCGAATCTCGCCAGATCCGGTTCCGGCTGCGCACCGGCGGCGGCGCCACGCCCTTCGATACCGGGAAGCGGCACCTCCGGGGCGTGCTGAGGTCGCTGGCCCTCTACCAGAACCAGCGCCTCGAGGAGTTCGCCCTCCTGCGGAAGGAGGAGCACGTACTGTGCCTGGCCCCGGAAGAGCGCGAGATTCCGCCCGAGCGCCAGGCCTTTCCGGTCGGACCCGAGTGGGACTGGTTGCTGCTCGACGAGGCCCCGGCCTGGCAGGAGCGAGCATGATGCGGGCTCCCGCCGATTTTGGCGTGGCCTACCGGTTGGCCGTGCACGGGCTGATCGCCTCAGGGTTCGCGGCCCTGCTGCTCACGGGCGACTTCGCGGCGGGCTACGGCGTGCTGGTCGTGGCCGCCATGAGCCTGGCCTGGTGGCGGCGCGCGAGGGAGGGCGAGCTGCCGCACCTGCTCGAGTTGCTCGCCGGGGCCCTGCTGGTCGGACTGGTGGCGGCCGATCTGGGGGTCTTCTCGGCCGGCCTGCCGCGGTACAGGCTGCTGGCCCGGACGGTGGCCCACGTGCAGCTCCTGGCGCTGCTGATGCCCGAGTCCTCCAGGGTCTACCGGGTCCAGGCCGGCCTGAGCTTCCTGCACATGCTGGCGGCGGCCGCGCTCACGACCGGCATCGGTTTCCTCTTCGCGACGGCGGCCTATGTCGTCTCGCTCACCTGGGCACTCATCTTGTTCCAGGTCGCCGACGGGATGCGCCGCTCGCCCGGCAGCGCGGACAACCAGTGGCGGTCGCTGGTGAGCGGCCCCGTCATCGCCCGGATAACCGGCGTAGCGCTGGTGGTGTTCGGACTGACGGCGTCGCTGTTCTTCGTCATCCCGCGGTACGGGGCTGGCTACTTCTTCAGCCGGGGCGAGGACACCCAGACCTCGCAGGGGTTCACGGAAGATGTGGTGCTGGGCGCGCTCGGCGAGGTGAAGCGGAACACCGAGGTCGTGATGCGCGTGGTGTTGCCGGACCTGATGGCGCCCCCCGACCGGGCGCTGTACTGGCGCGGCGTGGCGCTGGACGTCTACGACGGCACCTCCTGGCGCAGAGCCCGGAGCAAGGTGTCGCACCTCACGCCCGACGAACAGGGATTCCAGGAGCGTACCTACCGGATCTCGCCGGCCGGCGACATCTCGCCGTGCACGGCGTGGCTGCGCCAGATGGTGTTCCTGAGCCCGCCGGACACGACGGTCCTCTTCGCCGCGGCGCGGCTGCAGGGCGTGAGGGGCAAGTTCAGCCGTCTGACGGTGGACGAGAACGTGTCGGTGCGGGCCGATTTCCCGGCCTTCTCGAGCTACGCCTACGAGGCGATCTCCGCGCTGAACTGCTTCTCGCAGGACCACCTGAGGGAGGCCACGTGGAACTACCCGGCCTGGGTGAAATCGGTCTATCTGCAGCTGCCGCCCAATGCGAAGGAGGTGGCCGAACTGGCCGCCTCGGTGACGGCCAAGAAGAAGCGGCCGTACGGGATGGCCGTGGCGATCGAGCAGCACCTGAAGCGGAACTACGCCTACACGCTGTCCCTGTCCGACATCGACTCCGAGCGCCCACTGGAGGACTTCCTGTTCCGGCGCAAGGCGGGCCACTGCGAGTTCTTCGCGACGGCGATGGCGGTGATGCTGCGCTGCGTCGGCGTGCCGTCCCGCCTGGTCAACGGCTACCAGATGGGAGAGTGGAATGAACTCGGGCGTTACTTCGTGGTCCGGAGCAGCGACGCCCACTCCTGGGTCGAGGCCTACTTCCCCGAGACGGGTTGGGTCGAGTTCGATCCGACGCCCGAGGCCGGCCTGGAAGTCCACGAAGACAGCTCGTGGGTCAGCGCGGCCCTGCTGGCCTGGGACTCGGTGAAGCTGAGCTGGAAGAGGACGGTCATCGAGTACCACCTGCTCGATCAGCTCGAGTACCTGCGGGCGGCGGCGACCGAGGTCCGCCGGGTGGGACAGGCCGCGCGCGCGGGCTATCGGTCGCTCCGGGTCAAGGCGTCCCTCCTCTTGCGGTTCGGGGGGACGGGCGGGCCGGCCTCGCTAGAGGACCGCCTCCCGGCACTGCTGGCGGGCGGGCTCGCGCTCGCGTCGACCGCGCTGCTGGTGCTGGCGGTCGCGCGGCGGAAGAGGCGCGCGGCCGGGCAGGACGGGCGGATCGAGTTCTACGAAAGGCTCGTGCGCGCGATGGCCCGCCGGGGACTGCGCCGTCCGCCCGCGTCGACCCCGATGGAGTTCGCCGGGCAGGCGGTCGCGCGCGAGCCCGAGGGATTGGCCGGGGCCGACGAGATCACGCGGCTGTACTATCGTGCGCGTTATGGCCTGCGGCCGCCCGACGCCTCCGAACGGGAACGGCTGGAGCAGTTGCTGGTCCGGCTCGAGGCCCCGCCGGACGAGCCGGGAACTCAGAGATAGCGCAGACGGCCCTCGCGGGTCAGCCGCTCCACGACGTGCTTCACGTCCTGGGCGCGGTCCTTGTGGCAGATGAGCACCGCGTCGGGCGTGTCGACCACGACCAGATCCTCGACTCCCACCGCGGCCACCAGCTTGCCCGGGGCATACGCGATGCAGCCGCGCGCCTCCAGCGCCAGGAACTCGCCCAGCGAGACGTTTCCCGCCTCGTCGGCCGGCAGCACCTCGGGCAGGGCCGACCAGGAACCGACGTCGCTCCAGCCCATCGCCGCGGGCAGGCCCACGAGCTGGGCGGCCTTCTCCAGGATGCCGAAGTCGAACGAGACGGAGGGCATCCGTGGATAGAGGCGCGCCAGCGTGTCGCCGTAGGCCGGCGTCTCCAGACTCGCATCCAGTTCGTCCAGCAGGTCCATCAACTCCGGAAGGTGTTCCCTGCAGAGGTCCAGGAAGGTGTCGGCCCGCCAGGCGACGATCCCGCTGTTCCAGTACCAGTGGCCCTCGGCGAGGAAGGCCTCGGCTCGCTCGCGGGCGGGCTTCTCGGTGAAGCGCTCGACGCGATGCCGGCCGGCGGCGTCCTGCAGGTCGTCGAACTTCACGTAGCCGAAGCCGGTCTCGGGCCGCGTGGGCGGGATGCCGAAGATCGCGACCCGTCCGCGCTCCGACGCCGTCTCGAGGGCGACGCGCATGAGCCGCTGCCAGGCCGGCAGCTCCTGGATGATGTGATCGGCCGGCATGCAAACCAGGACCGCCTCGGGCTCGCGGCGGCGGATGTGGAGCGCGGCCAGGCCCACGCAGGGCGCCGTGTTCCGGCCGCACGGCTCGACCAGGATGTTGGCGGCCGGCAGCTCCGGCACCTGCTGCCGCAGGCTCTCGGAGTGGGCGCCCGAGGTGACGATCCAGACGCGCTCTCGAGAGATGAGATTGTCGAGCCGGCGGACGGTCTCCTGCAGCAACGAGCCTCCGCCCCCGAGGCTCAGCAGTTGCTTCGGATGGGCCGCGCGGCTGGCAGGCCAGAACCGCGTTCCACTGCCTCCCGCCATGATGACGGCGTGGTGCATTTGCGGCTGACCTCCCGTTCTTCTCAGGCAGGGAACAGGTGCCCGGCGACGTCAGCGCCGGCGTATCCCCACGTGAGCAGTCTATCGTAGTGCTCCCGCTCCAGGCGAGTGGGATAGCAGACGAGGACCGTCGCCTTGCCCCGGGGCTCGAGCCATAGCTCCGGTGCCGCGGCCGGGAGGATCGCCGTCTGGCCCGTCGCTACCTCGAGCGCCGGGCCGACCGAGCGCGTACCGATCGCGAAGCCGCCCTCGAGCGCCAGCAGGATCTCGACCCGCTGGCCCGCCCGCACCCACGGACATGGCTCCGAGAGGCTCGCCGTTTCCATCCCGAAGTGGCGGCAGCCCAGGTGGAAGCGGAACAGGTTCGCGCCGCGTCGGCACTCGAGAGGTGGTGGCGAGGGGGCCCTGCCTGCTCCGGCGTCGAGGACGTCGAGGGCGGCCGGGAGGTGCAGCTCGCGGCCGGTGCGGCCCCAGTCGTGGAGGCGGAAAGTGATGTCCGCGGGCTGCTGCACCTCGACGAGGAGCACGCCCGGACCGATGCAGTGGAGCGTGCCCGGGGCGATGGGGACGGTGTCTCCGGGGCGCACCTGCAGCCGGCAGAGCAGGGGAGTGGGATCGCCCCCCGAGCGGAGCAGCGACTCCAGCTCCGCGGGCTGCACTCCGGGAGCGAGGCCGGATACCAGTTCTCCGCCTTCGAGGATGAACCAGGCCTCGGCCTTGCCTGGCGAGAACCGGCCGCCGGGCGCCGGCCGGGTGGGGGGATGGACCTGCAGCGAGAGGCGCTCCCGGGCGTCGAGAAACTTGAGCAATAGCGGGAAATCCGGGGCGGGAAGCTCGTGGCCGACGAGGCCGGGGCCGAGCCGGGCGGTCAGGGCGGCGAGGCGCTCTCCCGCGGCCGGGCCCGTGGCGATGACGCTGTCGTCTCCGGGGAGGCCGCTGGCTTCCCAGGACTCACCGATCTTGTCGCCGGCCGAGACGCCCTTCGAGGGAAATCGGAGCAGACGATCGCCGCCCCACACCTTGGCCTTGAGGATGGGGTCGAGCCGGAACGGCAGCAAGGCGGCGCCGGGGTCCACGGGGAGCATGCTTCAGCTCGCGGCCGCGGCCTTCCGGGCGGTGTGGGCCTGGTGGGCCAGGCGGAAGTAGTCGAGGCACTTCTCCAGGCCCTGGACCAGGCCGATGGTCGGCTGCCAGTCGAGGAGACGGCGCGCCTTCGAGATATCCGGACGGCGGACCTTCGGGTCGTTCTCCGGGAGATCGCGGTGGACGAGGCGGCTCTTGCTGCCCGTGAGCTGGCGGACCAGTTCAGCCGCTTCGACGACGGTGCGCTCTTCGGGATTGCCGAGGTTGACCGGGAACGGCTCGTCGGACATCAGGAGACGGTAGATGCCTTCGACGAGGTCGTCGACGTAGCAGAAGCTGCGGGTCTGCTTGCCCGTGCCGAAGACGGTCATGTCCTCGCCGTCGAGCGCCTGGCGGATGAAGTTGGGCAGGGCCCGCCCGTCATCGAGTCGCATGCGGGGCCCATAGGTGTTGAAGATGCGGGCGATGCGGGTCTGGACTCCGTGATGGCGGTGGTAGGCCATCGTCAGCGCCTCGGCGAAGCGCTTCGCCTCGTCGTAGACGCCGCGCAGACAGGTCGTCTCGACGTTGCCCGGATAGGTCTCGGGCTGGGGGTGAACGGTGGGGTCGCCGTAGACCTCCGACGTGGAGGCGAGGAGGAAGCGGGCCTTCTTCTCCTTGGCGAGGCCGAGCGCCTTGTGGGTGCCGAGCGAGCCGACCTTGAGGGTCTGGATCGGGTACTGGTAGTAGTCGGCCGGGCTGGCGGGCGAGGCGAAGTGGAGGATGTAGTCGAGCGGCCCCGAGAGGAAGATGTACTCGGTGACGTCGTGGTGGATGAAGGTGAAACGGCGATCCCTGAGGTGGCTGATGTTGTCGACGTTGCCCGTGATGAGGTTGTCCATCGCGACAACCTCGAAGCCGCGAGCCAGGAAAGCGTCGCAGAGGTGGGAGCCGAGGAACCCAGCTCCGCCGGTGATGAGTATTCTGGGCATGATGGGGCGGGTGTAGACGGGAGGACAGGCGACGAAGTGTAGGCGGGTGCGGAGCGGGGTGTCAACTGCCGGGTTGGCATCGGGTGCGCGCGCGGAAGGCGGGAAGCCGCGCTG
>CAZSVK010000358.1:0-6360 GCA_964610245.1 uncultured bacterium | reverse complement strand
GACGATCCTGCGGCTCTTCCTGCCGATCTGACCTACTGCTTCCGACTATCATCGCACGCTGCGACGATTTCGGACGAGGTTGACCAATCACAGAGACACAGAGACACGGAGACACGGAGGGGGAGTTGATGGAAGGCGGGTCAAACATCACTCTGTGCCTCCGTGATACCTGTCCTGGCTTGCGGGCAACTGCCCGCGCTGAGGGTCTGCCGCGGTCCGTCGATGGCCGTCCCCCCGGCCGCGCACCCAAGTCATGACTCGCAAGCCTGCCTGGTTCAAGGTCCCCCCGCCCTGGGGGCAACGCTTCGCCGCCGTCGACGGTCTGCTGCGCGCCGAGGGGCTCAACACCGTCTGCAGCAGCGCGCTCTGCCCGAACATCGGCGAGTGCTACAACCGGGGCACCGCCACCTTCCTGTTGATGGGCAACCTCTGCACGCGCCACTGCGGCTACTGCAACATCCCGGGCGGCCGGCCCGCGAGCCCGCCCGACCCGAACGAGCCCGAACGGCTCGGCCGGGCGGTCAAGGCGATGGCTCTGCGCCATGCCGTGCTGACCAGCGTGACGCGTGACGACCTGCCCGACGGCGGGGCCGCGCACTTCGCCGCCTCGATCCGGGCCATCGCGCAGGAAAGTCCGGGGGTGACCGTCGAGGTGCTCATCCCCGACCTGAACGGGGAGGAAGAGGCCCTCGCCGCGGTGCTGGCGGCCCGGCCGGCGATCCTGAACCACAACATCGAGACCGTGCGGGCGCTCTTTCCCCGAGTCAGGCCCGGCGGCGACTACGACCGCTCGCTCGCGCTGCTGGCCGCCTCGCGCCGGCTGGCCCCGGAGATCCCCACCAAGTCGGGCCTGCTGGTGGGGCTGGGCGAGACGCCGGAGCAACTCGAGATCACCCTGCAGGATCTGGCGCGGGTCGGCTGCCGGATCGTCACGGTGGGCCAGTACCTCCGGCCGCCGGGCGGTTACGCGGAACTGGTCCGCTACTACACCCCCGAGGAGTTCGCCGGACTGAGGGGCAAGGCGCTGGCGCTGGGCTTCGAACACGTCGAGTCGGGCCCTCTGGTCCGCAGTTCGTACCACGCCGAGAGCCACGCCGGTCACGCCGAGGTACGCAGAACCGAGGGAAGCTGATTCAGGTTCCGGGCCCGGGCACTCGATAAGAGTCCCGTGGAGTGCTCCGCTTGGACCGGGTCGTCGATTGCCGTCCGCCGCCGCCGCGCGTCCTCGGTGCTCTGTCTGGCGCTGGCGGCCGTGTCGGCGGTGCTGCTGGGAGGCTGGGTGCGGGCCGGGTCGGTGCTGTTCCCGGCGGAGTTCGACGACATCGTGACGATGTGGCGGCGCGCGGGACCGGTGAACGAGACGATCGCAAGGCAACTGGAGTCGTCGGAGTGGGCGACTCTGATCGTGCCGTACAGCCAGCTCGGAGACCTGCGGGGCCCCGAGATGCGGGGAGACGCGCTCAAGGTGGCCGACAGCGAGCTGTCGAAGGGACGTTACGGCGCGACGCTGCCGCTCTACCGCTACGGCATCGGCACCATCATCGTGATCAACGACCGGCGGCTGGCCTCGCTGGAGCCGACGCAGCAGGGAGAGAGCCGCGAGCGGCAGGAAGCAGGCTATCTCGAGCGCGTGCGCCGGGTGACCCTGGCTGCCATCCTGGCCCACGAGGCGACGCATTCGATGCAGTTCGGCCGGGGGGAGATCTATCCGGGACCGGGCACGCTCCCCTTCCCCGGCCACGATCAGCAGGACGAGCTGGCGGCCCATCTGAACATCAACGGGATCTACGAGACCGAACTGGGCGTCTCGCTGCCGGCGGCTCGCTACGAGTCGATCGTCCACCAGGACTACTCCAACCT
This sequence comes from uncultured bacterium, assembly GCA_964610245.1. Taxonomy (GTDB): domain Bacteria; phylum Muiribacteriota; class UBA6191; order JACPRK01; family JACPRK01; genus CAZSVK01. Next base: position 4,500 of record CAZSVK010000358.1, on the reverse strand, counting down.
GCCTGCGCTCGCCATGAGCGCGCCGGAGCGAACGCGCGCGTTCATCACGCAGCGGCAGCTGGTCGATACGCATGACGGATACGGGCGGCCCACGTCCTTTGCCGAAGCCCTCGAACGGGTCCGCCGGAGCCAGGAGAGAATCCCATGAACCCCTCGACGCGACTGGCGCTCGTCGCCGCCGCAACGGTCGGTCTCGGACTGGCCGGGTACCATCTGCTGACGCTGGGCGACCGGACCGCGGTGGTGCCGGTGCAACCGATTCCCCTGAGGACCGGCCTGGGGCCAGTGTCGCTGCTGGCCGAGCCGAACGGGGCGCCCTACGAGCTGCTGATGGACGCGGCGGTGGCCAAGGCCCCGTCGGTCGACGAGGCGGGCCGCCGCGAGTTGCTCGCCCGCCTGCGCGAGCTGCGCTCCAACTGGAGCGCCGAGGCGCGAATCGCCGCCGTCCCCACCGCGGTCGCGCCCGACGCTCCAGGCCAGCTCTGAGGCTCGAGGCCTCGGGGGCTCTCGGGCCAATCGCCGGACCGGCCGTGTGCTATGATGGCGCGGCTGGCGGCCTAACGATCCGCGAGACCGAGCCTAGGGTGGTGAAGAGCTTGCCCGTCGACGTCCGAGCCCTCGAGTACAAGGAGATCCGCAGTCTGTTGATGCTCCTTCTGATGAACCAGAAGAGCCTGATCGACGCCATGCGGATCCACGCGGAACAGGACCACGCGGCCGGCACCACCAAGGAGTTCTCGGACCGGCTGCGCCGGCTCGACAATCGCCTCGAGCGATTCCTCGACGAGCTGAGCCACATCAGCGCGCTGATCACCAACGACAGCCCGGGCAAGTAACCCCCGCGGCGGCCCAGACCGGCGCCCCGAGGTGCCGGCGCGAACGGCCGGCTCAGAGTTCGTAGACAGTCTCGAACGCGCCGCGGTTCTTGATCTCGTTCGTGCGCATCTTGTACTCGAGCTGGATGATGCGGTTGATCGCCCCGTACTTGTTCTTCCTGACGACCACCTCGAACGGCACGATGTCGTCCTCGACCAGCGGGTCCGCCCGGCTCGTCTGGGCCTTCTGGATCGCGGGATTGAACAGGGCGAGGATGGTGTTGGCCTCCTGCTCGATGACCCGGCTGTCCATGACGTGCTGCACGCCGGGGCGCTCCATCGGCGCGTCCGGCCCTGCGCGCATCGCCTGGGCCAGGGCGATGACCGGCGTATGGAACTCCTGGGCGGCGATACGAAGCTGCCGGGTGATGTAGGCGATCTCCTGCTCGCGGCTCGCCATCGGGGCCGGCAGGCCGACGATCTGCACGTAGTCGACGAGCACCGCTCCGATGCGGCCGTGCTTGTACCATACACTCTTGCAGAACGCGAGGAGGTCCTCGGCGGTCATCCTGGGCCGGGCCACCAGGTACAGAGAAGGTCCGAACGCCTCGAGCCGGGCCAGCGCCGCCTCGATGCAGGGATCCATCCGCAGGCCCGAACGCAGGTACTCCAGCACCTCGTAGAACGAGTAGCGGGCCGTCATCCGGGACAGGAGCTTGGCGGCCAGGAACTCCTCGTTGAGTTCGAACGAGAAGAAGATGAACGGGTCGTCGCGGCGGAACACCCGGTTGAGGTTGAGGAAGTTGTGGAGCAGGTTGAGCGAGAAGGTCGTCTTCCCGTGGGAGGGACGGGCCGCCAGGATGATCAACTCGCCGGGCAGCACCCGGATGTAGCGATCCAGATCCGGGTACCCGGTCTTGAGGCCGTCGGGCAGTTCGTGGGCCACGCGGAACAGCCGGTCCGCCTCGAAGGGGTCGAGCCGTTCGAGCTGGCCGCGGCCGGCGATCTCGGCATTCCTGCGATAGAGCAGGTCCTTCAGCTCGGTGAACCGGCCCTGCCCCGCCAGCTCCGAGCCCTCCGAGAAGAGCTGCCGGTAGGCGACCTCCAGGCTCGTCCGCGCGTGGCGATCCCGCCTCACCTCGAACTCGTCGAGGATCGCCGCGACCGGCTGCCCCAGCCGCTCCGAGAGCGCCGCCAGCATCTGCTCCTTCTCGCTCGGACTGTCGCAGACCTTCCACTCGCGGAAGACCTCCGAGATGGCATCCTGGCGACCCGACTCGGCCGCCACGTCGTGCGCGGCCAGCCGTCGCGTCACGTCCCAGCGGGTGCCATGCACCGCTCGTTCGAGAAACCGCGGCCCTGGCCTCCGAGCCAGGGTGGCCTCGAAGTCCAGCCCCTCGTCGCAACGCAACACGAACGGGACGCAGGAGCCGGAACGCTTCACCTGAGCCAGAAGGTCCGGCAGAGCCGGCGTATCCTCTTGCAAGTAGAGCGTGCCCACGTGCCACTCGAGCAGCGAGGCCAGCTGCGCCTCGTCACCGCCATCCGGCACCAGCGCGCAGACCGTCTCCAGGCCCATCGCAAGCATCCGCAGGCAGTCCCACGCCCGGCAGGCGAGCACCAGCGAGCGGGCCCCGACCACCTCGTTGAACCGGAACGGCAGGTGCGGCGGCTCGGCCGGCCCTGCCCGGACGAAGTGCTCCAGGCGCCGGCCTTGCCTCTCCTCGAACCAGAAGAAGCCCGCAGCCTCCCCCTCGAACGTGCGATGGAACGCCGCCAGCGCGTCCCGGGGCACTCCGGCCTCGGCCAGCCACCCGGATTCGACCGGCTCGAAGCCCAGCTTTCGCAAGCGGCCGCCCAACTCCCGCATCCCGGGAAACAGGCCCGCCTCCGGACGCCCTTCGAGTGCGCCCGTCCGGTCGGGATAGCGCTCGGCCCGCTCGCGGCACGCGCGGAACACCGCCTCCATCAGGTTGGCGCGGCGGTCTGCCTCGTCCAACCCCTCGAGCCGGGCCGTCACGCCGCCCTCGGGCAGTTCATGGCCCGCCCGGTCGGCCAGCCACCTCAGGGCCGCTCCCGGGTCCAGGCCCCTCGCCTCCCGGGCGAAGCGCCACCAGGAAATCCTCCCGCAACCGCCGCCACAGTGCGCGTGGGCCCGGTTCGGCTCCATCTCCAGCGCCCCGGGCGTCCCGCAGAGCGGGCAGTCGGCCCGGAACGCCGAGAGCTGTTCAGACCATCCCGCCAGTTCGCCGAAGACCCGGCGGTGGTCGAGCCTCGGCAGCAGTTCGCGGCGGATGATCTGGGAGATGCTCATCGTGATGAGAGTCGAGAGTCCAGGGTCGAGAGTCGAGAGAGCCGCATCACTCGTTTCAGCTTCCCACTTCTCGACCCTCGACTCCGGACTCTCGACTCCCCCTAGAATCCCAGCGAGGGGACGTCGACCCCCAACTTCTTCCCGAAAGCGGTCAGCAGATCCTTGAAGGAGTTCAACCCCGCCGCGGCCTCCTGGGACTGCTCGGCGATCTCCATCATGGTTTCGGTCTTGCGCGACTGGAGCAGCTCTTCGTAGCTGGCCAGCATCGCCTCGTACTTCTTCGACGCCTGATACAAGCCGCGATGGGCCTCGCGGAGTTCGCCTCCCAGCGGAGTGCGATCGCCGGCCATCTGCGAGAGCGTCTGGACCGCCTGGGTGAACTGGGACGACAGCAGGTCCTGGGAGGCCTTCGGATTGGAGATGCCGAACTTGGCCAGTTCCTGGTCGAGCCGGCGAACGTCGGAAATGGCCAGCAGCAGTCTGGGCACGTAGTTCGCGGCGTAATCCTGGAGTTCCTCCATCGTCCTGGGATCGACCTGCTCGGCCGTGGAGGCCGCGGTCTCCGCGGTGGAGGCCGTGGTGGGCGGGACTGCCGCGACGGAGATCGCCGGTGGAGCCGCGCCGACGCCGGTCGTGACGGCAGCCGGACCGGCCGAGGCGGTCGTGGCCGCGAGGGCCGGCTCTCCTGCTATCTGGGCGGCGCCCGTGGCTGTACCAGTGGGAGTGGCCTGGGCCGGAGCGGTCGTGCCCAGGTCGAAGTCGGCGTCGACGCTGCCGGGCGTCCCCTCGGCCGCCGCCGCGGCCGGCGCGCCCGCGGGGGCGACGTCGACCAGTTCGAGCACGGGAGGCACGGGTACGGGCGGCATCTCGGGGATGATGGCCGCCTGCTCCTCTTCGGAAGGGTCCTCCTCGAACCCCTCCTCGAGAACTCGCTGCTCCTCCGTCGACTTGACCCTGGCTTCTTCCAGTCGCCGGGACTCTTCCTCGTGCTTCGCCCGTTCCGCGGTCTCGGCGGCCTCTCGCTCGACCCGGGCCTTCTCGGCTCGCTTGGGCGCGCTCACGAGCGCCTCTCGCCACGCCAGGACGGTTCGCGTGTCCAGCTCCAGCCGGCGGCGCCAGTCGACCTTCTCCTCGCCAATCTTCCCGGGCGCCGGCTGCCCTTCCCGGGCGAAATCGTCGAACAGCTCGATGGCTCCGGTCAGCAGGTTTCCGCCGAGGGCGAGTTCGCCGGTGAGCCTGTTGTGGAACAGGAGTATCGAGCGGACGGCGAAGCTGTTCACCAAGGCAAGGTCGGTGAAGTTGTGGCAGATGGCGAGGTTGTAAACGCGGGCGCGCAACAGCCCGTTGCCATTGACGGAATTATGGGCGGGG
>CAZSVK010000357.1:0-6382 GCA_964610245.1 uncultured bacterium | reverse complement strand
CCCCCGCCCATCATACACGGTCTCGGGGCACGGCACGGATAACTCCGGCAGCCCAAACGGTGCCGCGCCTGGCAGCGTTCTCGCCCACTGGCGGGGGCCCTTCGAGCGACTACCCCTTGACCCAGATGACGAAACCGGGACCGGCCATCCGCTGCTGCCATCCCGCCTCGGGCTGCCAGCCGCCGCCCAGGAGCAGGGTGACCTTGCCGTCGACCCGGCCGACATACCGGCCGTTCTCGGCCACCAGGATCTCCAGCTTGCTCGCCCGGTTCAGGCGGAGCTGCTGGCGCAACTGGGCCAGCTTCTGGATCGTGTCGTGGTGTTCCTGGCCCCAGGCGTAGAGGTGATCCCAGTAGATCATCGGGATGCCGGGGTGCGTCATGATGTACGCGTAGCCCGCCAGCACCTTGTCGCTGGGGAAGGGCCAGTGGTTCTGGCTCGGCCCGGTGTCGTGGTTGTCCACGAAGGTCACGGCCTTGTCCGGCCACCAGCCGATGAGGCCGGCGGCCTTTCCCTCGCTGTCCCGGAGCCGCCAGAACTCGCCGCTCTTGAGCGACTCCTGCAGGATGCCCTTGGTGGTGAAGTCGAAGCTCGAGCAGAGCCCCGACGTGCCGTCGATCCAGTCGCACAGCTTCTGACGGTGAGCGTTCTGGTTGGGCCGGAGGATGAACTGGTCGTAGTCCAGGGAGGTCCAGAGTTCGCCGATGGCGAAGGAGGGGCTGGTCTTCTCGATGTACTCCTTCACGTACTGGGCCCCGTACCCCTTGGTGTAGTCGAACCGCCAGCCGTCGAAGCCGATCGAATTCTTCAGCCAGAGCATCCACTCGACGATGTCGTTCCTGACCTTGGCGTTGGTGTGGTCGAGGTCCGGGGCGGCGCCGAAGTCGTCGCCCGTGTCGGGCTTGCCGGTTCCGCCATTGTCACCGCCGGAGAGTGCCCACTTCTCCCACATCGCCTTGCCGGAAGGATGATGGAAGACGTTCCAGAACCCGCCGTCCTGGTGGGAGCCGCACCGATGGTTGATCACGATGTCGGCCAGGCACTCCATGCCCTTCTGCTTCAGGATCTGGAGGCACGACTTGAGTTCCGCCTCGTTGCCGTACAGCGTCCTGTTGTCGCCAAGTTCGTCGCCATGACCCAGGTCGTAGAGGTCGCCCGGCATGTAGCCCTGAGGGGCCACGGAACGCGCGGCGTGCGGAAACCAGACGTGCGTCACGCCGCTCACTGCCAGGTCGTCGGCCTTGGTGGCGACGTGGCGGTACCAGACGTACTTCTGCCCGTTCACCGCGGCGTTCCAGTCGAAGGCCTGGAACATGATCTCCGTGGGAATCCGGCTGGCCCTGAGCCCGCTGGCATGCGCGGTGCCCTGCGCGAAACCGGGCAGAGCCGCGGCGACCAGAGAGACCAGTGCTACCAGCAGCGCGCCCCGGACGAGGCGATGGAAGTACGACGTCATCATGAGAACGGCTCCTCGGCGGTGGTCGAGAAAGGGACCCCGAACCACGGCGTAGTCTCAGAGATTCTAATGATGTCCCGCGAGACGTCAAGACTGTCATGCCTGCCGCCGTCCGTTGGCCCCGCGGCCGGCGGACGGCGGCCGGGGTCTTACAGCTTTGGCTTGGGTGTCACGCGCTCGCGGATCTCGCGCAGGATGGTCTCGACGAACGCGTCGAACGACATGCACTCCTTGCGCTGCTGGTCGTGATAACGGCGGACGGTGACCGACCCGTCCGAGACCTCTTGCTTGCCGACGATCGCCAGGATCGGGATCTTCTTGGTCGTGCCGACGCGGATCTTCTTGTTGAACGTGTCGGTGGAGTCGTCGATCTCGACCCGGACGAACCGCTGGAAGAGGATCTCCCGCAGGCGGTTGGCGTACTCGAGGGTATCGGTGCCGATCGGAAGGATCCGCACCTGCACGGGCGCCAGCCACAGGGGAAAGGCGCCGGCGAAGTGCTCGATCAGGAAGGCGATGAACCGCTCGTGAGTCCCCAGCGGCGCCCGATGCAGCACCCAGGGACGGTGCAGTTGCCCGTCCGCGCCGGTGAAGGTGAGATCGAAACGATCTTCCTGGGCCGCCATCGGATCGACCTGGTTGGTGCTGGCCGTCTCTTCCCGGCCGACCACATTGCGGACCTGCACATCCACCTTCGGGCCGTAGAAGGCTGCCTCTCCGCGGACGGCCTCGCACTCCAGCCCCATTTCCTTCATGGTGTCGATGCAGATCTTCTCGGCCTCTTGCCAGAGTTCGGGGCGAGGGATGAACTTCGCCGAATCGGCGTCGGAGAGGCTGAGCCGCATGTGCCAGCTGTCGAAGTGGAGCAACCGGTAGTACTTCAGGTGCAGCTCCATCACCTTGATGAACTCGGCCGCTACCTGCTCGCGCGGCACGTACAGGTGCGCGTCGTTCATGCACATGCCGCGCACGCGCAGCAGACCCGAGAGCTGACCCGACTTCTCGTAGCGATAGTCATGGCCGTACTCCGCCAGGCGCAGAGGAAGCTCCCGGTAGCTGCGAGGCCGCACCCCGTAGATCTTGTGGTGGAAGGGGCAGTTCATCGGCTTGAGGTAGAAGGTCTCCTTCGAGACGACCTGGCCGGCCTCGTCGTGCTCCTCGAGCACCATCGGCGGGAACATCCCGCCCTTGTAGTAGGGCAGGTGGCCGGAGCGATAGAACAGTTCTTCCCTCGTGATCTCGGGCGTGGCGACGCGCACGTAGCCGTCGAGGTACTCGTACTCTCGCGCGAGCTTCTCGAGTTCGTCCCGGATCACGGTGCCGTTCGGCAGCCACAGGGGCAGCCCCTTGCCGATCTCCTCGTCGATGTGGAAGATCTCCAGCTCAGCCCCGAGCTTGCGGTGATCGCGCTTGGCCGCCTCGCTGCGCCGGTGGACGAAGTCGGTGAGTTCGGCCTTGGTCCGGAAGGCGAGACCGTAGATGCGGGTGAGCATCGGGTTCTTCTCCGAGCCCTTCCAGTAGGCCCCGGCCAGGCTGTCCAGAGTGAACGCGTCCGGCGGAATCTGGCCCGTGTGCTCGACGTGCGGCCCCTCGCAAACGTCGGTGAAGCTGCCGGAATGGTAAAAGCTGACGTTCTGGACTCCCCGGGAGGCCAGGTCGGACAGCAGTTCTTCCTTGAACTTCTGGCCGAGCTGCTTGATCTTGCCGGCCGCCTGTTCCAGGGGCAGGGTCTCGGCGACGAAGCCGAGCCTCCCCGCGAGGATCTGCCGCATCCGCTTCTCGATCCGCGGCAGGTCTTCCGGCGTGAGCTTCTGCGGCGGGTCGACGTCGTAGTAGAAGCCGTTTTCGACCGGCGGCCCGAAACCGAGCGCCGTTCCCGGAAACAGGTCGAGCACCGCCGCGGCCATCACGTGGGCGAGCGAGTGGCGCATCCGGTAGAGCTCGAGCTGGTCCGCGGGCAAGTGTCTGACTTTTTCGGCAACTTCTTGATCTTCCATTGGGTGCTCCTCCCCCCGGGCTCGGTGTACCCAGACTTGATACCCGAAGAGGTCGTGTTTTGAAAGCCCTGTCGGCGACAGCGGCCCGTGCCGTCACACCCGCGGCTTCCTGACGGAGAACACTCCCCACCGCCAGAGGTCGTGGATCTCGCCCGACGGCGAGATCTTGAACGGGTGCACCGCCCTGGCCTCGGCGGGCGCGTCGCGGAAGAGCTGGCGGATCTCGTGGCGGTGCAGCTTCGTGGTCTCGTAGCTGTCGATCCAGACGTCGATCGACTCCCAGACCGCCGTCTCTCTCATCTCCAGTTCCACGAACCCACAGCCCGAGAGCAGCCGCCGGAAGTCTTCCTCCTGGAACCAGTTGAAGATGAGCGGTTGCTTCTTCTTGAACACGCGGTACATCCAGGCCGCGTCGCCCTCGCCGAAGGGCAGCGTCTGGCCCACGATGAACTGCCCGCCCGGCTTCAGGACCCGGAAGATCTCCGAGACCGGCTTCTCGGGCCAGGGCAGCAGATGAAGCACCTCGCGCGTGCAGACCAGGTCGAAGCTGTTGTCGTCGAACGGAATCTTGTAGACGTTCCCCTGCCGGACCTCGTCCAGCCGCTGCCTCGACAGCTCGACCATCTCGGGCGTCAGGTCGAGCCCCATGACCTTCTTGACGCGATCCTTGAAGGACGCGCCGACGACCCCACTTCCACAGCAGACGTCGAGGGCCACCGCGCCCTTCTTCTGCTTGCACAGCTCGGCGTGCATCTTCAGGAGTTCCCGGTGGGTGATCCAGGTGGCCGACTCGTGCCAGTTCTTCGAGCGGGCGCCGAACTGCTCCTTGTAGACCTCTTCGTCGATCCCGCGGTCGAAGTGCTGGAAGTAGATCTTCTCCGCGGCCTGTCGCGCGGCCAGCTTCGCCTTGCGCGCCTGGAGGATGCGATCCGTGATGGCGGCGGCGACTGCGGGGTGCTCTCGCAGGTAGGCCAGGAGCTGGCTCCGCACCGCCTTCTCGATCGGGGCGAAAACGTCGGCGTTGGTGAGGCGCGCCTTCGTCTGGCCCTCGAAGTTCGGGTGCGCGAGCTTCAGGTCGATCACCGCGGTCAGCCCCTCGGTGACCTCCTCGACCTCGGCGGCGTCCTCGGTCCCGGAGGTGCGGCCCGTCTCGCACATGACGCGGTTCACCGCGAGGGTCGCGCCCGCGCAGACGGCCGAGACGTGGGACCCGCCGTGCGTCGTGCTGACGCAGTTGACGAACGAACGGATCGCCGGCTCGCGGCCGGTCGTCCACTGCAGGACCGCCGTGAGCGCCAGCGGCCGGGTGTCCAGCCGGATGAAGACCGGCTCGGGGCAGATCGGACGGGCCTTCTCGTTGACGCGCGCCAGCAGCCCGACGATGCCCGAATCGTGGACGAACGACGACGGGTGTTTCGCGCGCTCGGTCCGCAACGTGAACTCCACGCCGGGATTCAGGAACGACAGCTCCTCCAGGAAGCGGCTGCATGCTCCGCCATCGAACCCCTTGAAGTCGCGGAAGATCTCCGGATCGGGCCAGAACTCGACCGTCGTGCCGTGCCCCGAAGCGGCGCCCACTTCCGTCAGCGTCCGCTCCGGAACGCCCCGCCGGTATTCCTGGACGTAGCGCCTGCCGTCCCGGCGGATCTCGAGCGCGAGCCGCTCCGAGAGCGCATTCACGCACGACAGTCCCACGCCGTGGAGACCGGCGCTGAACCGGTAGCTCCTGCGCGAGAACTTGCTGCCCGAGTGAAGCTTGGTCAGCACCACCTCCGCCGCCGGGATGCCCTCCTGCGGGTGCAACTCGACGGGGATGCCGCGCCCGTCGTCCTCGACCCGGCAGAGTCTGCGGCCGAGCGTCACCTCGATCTTCGAGCAACCGCCCGCGAGCGCCTCGTCGACCGAGTTGTAGACCAGTTCGTGGAGCAGCTGGTGGGCCCCCGTCTCGGAGACCGCTCCGACGTACATCCAGGGGTTCTTCCGGACCGCTTCGAGCCCGGACAGGACGACGATATCGTCAGCCGAATAGCGTTTTCTCATTTTACTTTTCGCAGCTTCCTGACGTGCGACCGCTTGAGCTTCTCCAGCGTGTCGAACCAGCCTGCGATGTCGGGGAACCCCTCCTCCCGCGCCTTCTTCGCCATCTCGGGATAGGTCTGGGTGTACTGCCGGGTCTCGCTCTGCAGGAGAGATTGCAGGTTCTTGAAGGTGCCGCCGACGGCGATCCCGGAATCCGGATCCCGAGCCAGCTTCAGGTAGTCGAAGCAGCCGTGCGCGTTGGTCGTCCCCCCCTCGGCGATCTGCCGGAAGAGCCCCGCGTGCTGGTCGAGCCCCTCGAACTCCGCGAGCGTCGCGTAGTAGAGGTAGCGAAAGGTGAGCGCGGCCTCGTCGGCGAAGGCCTTGCGGAGGTTCTCGAACGTGGCGCTCGTCTCCAGGTCGGGGGCCTGGATGCCGGACTTCTGGCTCTGCTGCAACTCTTGCGGGGATGGCGGTCTGACGCGTTTCTTCATTTCGCTTCGGCGATCGGCGGCTCTGGCCACGAGGTGAGGGACCGCGAGCGATTCTATCACTTCCATTTTCTTCGCTCGGCCACCCAGAGCGGGGTCATCTGCTATTGTGCCGCACCGATGATGGGCCGATTGGACGCTACCAAGGGAGATTGCGATGAGTGATTCGATGGTTGGGCCTCGCCTGCTCGAGGGACGCAAGGCCCTGGTCCTGGGGGTCGTGAACGAGTTTTCCCTCGCCTGGGGAATCGCCCTCAACCTCGCCTCCCACGGCGCCACCGTCGGGTTCGCCTATCAGCCCAACCCCAAGGTCGAGAGACGGTGTCGCACCTGCGTCGAGCAGCTCCAGCCCAGGCCCGAGTTCGTGGAGCCCTGCGACGTCGGCAAGGACGACGACATCGTGTGGCTCATTGCGCGCTGGA
>CAZSVK010000356.1:0-6420 GCA_964610245.1 uncultured bacterium | reverse complement strand
GGCCCTGGACCCGGCAATGAGAAGAGGAAGCGAGGCCCAATCGGCACGCCCGAGGACTCTCAGCTGCGAGCGCGAGCAAGACTCACTCCAGTCATCGGGGGATCCAGGGGCGAACTTCGCCCTTGGTGGGGGTTCGGGGGCGAAGCCCCTGAGAGGACTTCCTGCAACTCTGTGCCTCTGTGCCTCTGTGCCTCTGTGATAACTGTGACATCTGCCCAGGTTTGCAGCTAGCGCCCTTGCCGAGTTTGTCTGGCGAGCCCCTGCCTTCGCACCAGGCGGCGTTCCCGCCCGCGCCGGCCACGGGGTGCGCTTCGCCCAGATGGTGCTGAGCTTGTCGCGGTAGATCTCCTCCCAGTCGCCCGTGGCGGCCAGCGCGGTCGCGAGCGGGTGGCCATACTCGAACACGGCGAGTCCGATGCGGTACTTCTCGAGCACCTTCATCCAGCCGCCGGCCAGCTTGAAGACGGCGAGATACTCGGCGAAGACGTCCTGGTCGAAGAACAGGTCGGTGCGGCTGTCGAGGAACACCCTGTACTGGGGGAACAGCTTCCAGACGAAGTAGCCCCCGTAGACGAACTCGTTGATCATCGGTTCGGTCCGGGGATGGTCGCGCAGGAAGGCGACGGCTCCGTCGGGGTAGTAGTCGCGAGAAACGCGCGGCGGCTGCCAGCCGACGACGTGGGTCGAGACGCCGGCCACGAAGCAGGCCAGGAGCGCGAGCCCGCCGCCCGGGTGCGCGAACCTGCGCGCGACGGGTCGCCCCTGGACGAGACGGCCGAGCCGCTCGACCGCGGCCGGAAGGACGAAGAGGGCAATGAAGACGATGTTCCGCTTGGACTGGAGGAACAGGTGCAAGCCCGCGAGGGCGAGGAGGATCTCGGTGGGGCGGGCGCCGCCGCGCGAGACCAGGCCGAGGGCCAGGAGAGCGAGGAGCAGGGCCTCCATCGGCTTGAACTCGCGGAAGTCGGGGGAGGTCCACTCGGTGATGTCGGCCGCCAGGGTGCCCTGCCCGGTGTACTTGAGCGGATAGGCGATCAGCTCGGCGCCGCGGGGATTGAGCATCGCCGCGAACAGGCACACCAGGGCGACGACGGCAAGGCGCCGGACCACGGCCCAGCGCCGGGCCGACTCGGCCGGCTCGGGGGCGGCGAGCGCCTCGACCGCCTGGTCCACGGCGTACAGGCCGAAGGTGGCCAGACCGATGATGACCCCCCCGTGCAGGTTCGCCCACAGGGCATAGGCGGGCACCAGCCACCAGAGTCTGTCCCGGCCGCCCCTGAGCCAGGTCTCCAGGAGGGTGACCTGAACGGCCAGCGCGAGGTTGGTGAAGAGGTGGGGGCGTTCGAGAAGGTGATAGTGGATACAGACGATTGCCGCCAGGAGGCCGGCGAGCTGGCCGAGTCCGCCGGAGGAGTCGGCCCGGCGGTAGAGGCGCGACAATAACGTCAGCGTGAGCAGCCCCATCAGCGCCTTCCAGACGAGGAGCGCGTTGAGCCCGCCGACGCGGTACAGGCCGAAGAAGATGACCTCGGAGAGCCACTCGTGGGCGAACCAGGGCTTGCCGGCGGCGGTATGCGACCAGGCGTCGACGCGAGGAACGGCGCCGGAAGCGAGAATCTCCTGGCCGGCCTTCAGGTGCCACCAGATGTCGAAGTCCCGGACGACTCCGAGAACGGCCCAGAAGGCGATGGCCAGGAGCATCACCTCGGGGGTGAGAAGGCAGGCCCTGAGCCAGGAGTGGGCGCTCGGCCGTGCGGGAGAGGTCGGGGAGGAAGGCGGCATCTTCGCGGGCGGTTCAGTCGCGGGGCGGCTCATCGGGCTCCCGCCCCGGAGAGAAGACGTCCTTCATCACGCGCTCCCGGCGCAACGTGCGGGTCATCGCGTTGATGGCCCGGCCGAGCACGCCTATCTCGTCGTTGTAGCGCCAGTCGAGTTCCTCGCGGAGCTGGCCCCGTTCCAGGTTCTCGACGTGACGGGTGAGCACCGACAGCGGCCTGACGACGAGAGAGGCGAAGCCCGCGCCCAGGAAAGCGGCCGCGAGCCAGCAGAGGGCGGTGAGCATCCAGATGCGGGTGCGGAGCCGTTCGATGCTGGCCAGGGCATACCGTTCGCTGACGCCGATCGCCAGGCGCAATCCGAGGACGGGGACTGGCGCGAGCGTGATGTACTCGCGCTCGCCGGTCACGGGCGAGACGCCCTGGGTGCGGAGCAGGGAAGGGTCTTCCGGCACCGCCTGGACTCCGGCGGTGGAGCTGGTCAAGGCGTGGGGCAACTGCGAGACGCCGTCGATCACCAGGCGATAGGTCGAGCCGAGGAGGCCCTTGGGATCGGGGTCGAGGCTGACGAGGAGGCCCTTGTCGTCGACCAGGGCGGCGTACTGTTCCCGGGCGCCGGCGCGCGAGAAGGTGCGCCAGTCGCTGAGGTCGACCAGGGCCGAGACGAAGGCGCCCGAGTTGCCGACGGGCGAGAGGATGACCGCCTTCTGGCCTTTCTTGGGTTCCGAGAAGTGGCCGACGACGAGGGTGCGGCCGGTGCGGCGCATCTCCTGGACCGGGCCGTCCATCCCCTGGAGTTCGGTGAAGTTCTTGCCGAGGGGGTTCTGTCTGACCGGGACGGTGACCTCGCAGCGGCCGTCGGGGTTGAAGTACCAGATGCCCGAGAACATCCTTCCACTCCAGACGATGCACTGATCGAAGACGAGCTGCTTCTGGGCGGCGGGCAGGGAGGCCAGGCCGGGCGAGGCGGCGAGGCTCTTGGCGACGCGGCTGGCTCGCTCCATCTTGCTCTCCAGGCTGGAGGAGAGGTACCTGGCGAAGAACCGGTGGCTCTCGAGCACCTCGTCTCGCAGGCTCGAGCGGAACGATTCCAGGGAGAGAGCGGCGAGCAGGCCGATCACGACGGTGGTCAACCCGACGAAGGCCAGGATGACCTTGTGTTTCATCTTGAGCTTGGTGAAGGGATTCATGAGGACTCCTGCCGGTCGGCGCCGGGCCCCTCGGGGGCCGGTGCGACGGTCTCCGTCGCGGGGAGGCGCGCGTGGAGGCGATCGAGCGTGCCGGTCAACCCCGCGAGGCGCTGGCTCAGCGGTCCCTCGCGCTCGAGGGCGGCCAGGTCGAGGAGGTAGCGCTCCGAGAGGTCGAGGAAGACGGTCCCCGCGGCCTGGCGCACGGCCGGGTCCTCGTCGCGGAGCAGGCCGAAGAGCCAGTCCAGACCGGGCTTGAGGGAGCGGCCGTCGAGGTAGCGCCCCGCGAGCGCGCCCCAGCCGCGCTCCTCGGTCTCGAACAGCGGACTGAGATGGCGAGCGATCTCCTTGGGCGCCAGGTTCTCGAGCGCCTCGAGGGCCCGCGAGCGGTTCAGCGGATCGGGATCGTCGAGGTTCGCGGCCACCGACCGGAGGTCCTTGCGGGACGAGGCGGCATCCAGGGTCGCGGCGAGGGGCTTGGCGAGGGCGCGCGAGCGGTCGGCGGTGGTCCGGGCCAGCTCGAGCAGCGAGGGCATCCCGATGGTGGCCACCCGGTGCAGGAACCCGCAGGCCCACACGTAGCGGTAGATGCGGTCGAGCCGGTCGGTCCAGAAACGACTGAAGCCATCCGGAAGCTCTTTCCACTCCACGCGCGAGAGCGTGGCGGCTGCGTCGCCGCGGACCTCCTCGTCTTCGTGCTGGAGTAGCGCCAGCGCCTCCGGCCGCTGCAGCGGCTCCCCGAGGATCTGCATCAAGGCCAGTATCTTCACGCGCACTTTAGCGTCGGAATCGGCCAGGCCGGCCGCGAGCGCGCCGCGCCCGTCGGCGAGGGCACGTCTGAGGTAGCCCTGCACCGGCTCGCCCGCTTCGGAGGAGGCCTGCAGCAACTCCGCGAGGCGGCGATCGCTCACCTCGCCGAGGTTGCGCAGGATCTCGTTCCATCGGGTGCCCATCTTCTCGAGCACCAGGGCGGCGCGGGAGCGAAGCGCCTCGTCGGTGCCGGTGAGCAGCCGGCAGACCGGCTCCAGGAACTGGTTGTCGCCCAGCTTGCCGATGACGTAGAGGGCCGACCGGGCGCGGTGATCGCCGAGCATCCGGACGAGCGCCGTGGCGCCGCGGGGATCGCCGAAGCGGTGGAACGCGAAGGCGGCGTTGGCCGCGAGGCGTCCGCTCGGCTCTTCCAGGAGCCCCGCGGCAGCGGCCAGGAAACGATCGCGGTGTTCGGGCTCGATGCGTCCGGCCAGGCGTGCCAGTGCCTCGAGCATGTTGGCCTTCTCGCGCTCGGTGCCGGTCTCGAGCCCCCGGAGCAGCTCGGGGAGCAGGCGGCGCACCTGGGCCCCCGAGAGCCGCCTGAGCGCCGTGGCCCGCACGCGCTCGTTGCCCTCGCGGCGCACGATCTCGCGGAAACGTGCCTCGGCGCGCGAGCTGGAGAAGCGCGTGAGCGAACGCAGCGCCGAGACCCGCACGTCCAGCTCGGGGGAGCGAGACAGCTCGAGCAGGGTGTCGAGGGCGTACTCGGGAGGCGCATAGCCGAGAAGCTCGATCGCCAGGATCTTCACCGCCGGTTCGCCGGTCAGCGCCGCGCGCACGAACGGCTCGGAGGCGCCGCGCCCCAGCCGCTTGAGCGCCGAGACCCACACCGGCCGGTCCTCCGGATCGGCCTGGGCGTAGCTGACCAGCAGCGGATCGACGAGCCCCTCCCCGCCCGTGCGGGCCAGGGCCGCGACGACCGACCGCAGCACCTTGGGCTCCCGCTCTCGCTCCAGCATCTCCAGGAGCAGCTTGCAGGCCAGCCGGTTGCCGATGCGTCCCAGAACGTAGGCGGCCGCCGCGCGCTGGACCGGGTCGGCGCTGGCCCGCAGCTCGCGGAGCGTCTCGAGCGCTCGCCGCACCTGGCCGTCGTCGCCCAGGCGCCACAGCGCCAGCACCGCGTTGGCCCGGACCCTCACCTCGAGATCGCCCAGCGCCGGCACCAGCAGCTCGGCATGGCGGGAGTCCCGCAGGCTGCCCAGGATCTCGACCAGATCGGCCCGCACGCGGGGGACCTCGTCGTGGAGGAAGCCGACGAACCCGTCGATGGCGTGAGAACCGCGGAATCGCGCGAAGGCCCGCAGCAGCTGCGAGCGAACCCGGTCGTCCCTCTCGTGCTCCAGGCGGCTCATCAGCTCGGGCAGCACCGCCTCGTTCCCGAGCGAGGCGAGCCCCTTGACCGCCTCGATTCTGACGTCGGGATGGGGATCGGCGAGCCCCTGCAGCAGGTGTGGCAGCACCGCCGAGGTCTTCAACCGCCCCAGCGCGGCGAGCGAGCCCTTGCGGACCTCCGCGTGATCGGCGCCCGGGATGTGCGCCACGACGCCCCCGGCGGCGCCGAGGACGCCCTTGAAGCTGCCGACCAGGATCGCCACGTACTCGCCCCGCAGCGAGTAGGCGACGACGAGGAACAGGGCCGAGCCGACGAGACAGGCCAGCCACACCGCCGCCGGACCGATCGGCACGACCGCCCAGAGCAGGGCCGAGGCCAGGACGGTGCCGACCGAGTAGGCCATCCCGTCGCAGATGAGCATCGCCGGGTCGCGCCGGCTCTCGGCGATGGCGTTGAAGAGCACCTGGTAGAGCGAGGCGTGTACGGTGCGCTGCAGGAACCGCCCGACCAGCTTGGCCATCACGCCGGTGTAGAACCCGAGCCAGAGCAGCATCCCGAGCGAGTAACCGACCGCGGCGAGCGGCGCCACCACCAGGCAGGCGCCCACGCCCAGTCCGGTCATGACGCGTTGCGTCAGGAGCATCTGGGAAGCGAACGCCCCCATGTTGGTCACCGACCGGAACATGCCGAAGAAGCCGACCAGCGCCGCCTCCGTGGCGAAGTGGGCGTCGCACACGCGGTTGAACTGGTAGTCCACCAGCGTCAGCACGAGCATGTGCGCCACCACCATCAGAGCCAGCAACCGCACGTAGCGGCTGCCGGCCGCCGCGCGCATCTCGCCGACCAGCTCGAGCGGCCGGCGACCGGCGGGGCCCGGCGCCGTGGCCGGGGACGCCCCCGCTCCGCCCACGCGGCTCTGGAACGCCTGCACCGAGAGGTAGAGAAAGGCGACGGCCGCGGTGATGCGCTGGTACTCGATCGGCCCCCACCCTTCCGGCAGGAACTGCAGGGCCGCGCCGCCCACGATGGAGCCGCCCAGCCCCGCACCAGTCAGGACTGGAAAGACCCGTTTGGCCTCTCGAGTCGTGAATCGCTGGTTGATCGTGAGCCAGAGCTGGATCCTCGCGATCATCACGAAGACGGCGACCACGACGAAATAGGTGTAGAAGGCCGGCCGCACGCTCGCGGCCAACGGTCCGCCCGCCGCCAGCGTCAGCAGCAGGAAGCCGGCCGTCGTCCCCAGCGCCAGCTTCCGCCCGGTCCAGCGCGCCCGCGCCGCCGAGTAGAGGACGCTCACCACCGTGCAGGCCAGGGC
>CAZSVK010000355.1:0-6426 GCA_964610245.1 uncultured bacterium | reverse complement strand
GGTTGATGATGTTGCTGATCTTCACGCCCGGCGCCGGCTTCACCTCGTACTGCGTCACGGTGGGGCCCTGGGTGATGCGAGTGATGGTCGCCTGGATGCGGAACTGGGCGAGAGCCTCGACCAGTTTCTCGGCGTTCGCGCGGAGAGCGGTCTCGTCCTCGCGGTCGGCCACCACGGGCGGATCGAGGAACAGATCCTCGGTCGGCTTGCGGTACTCCTTCGAGACGACCGCGGCGAGCTTCACGGCCTTCGCGGCGGCGGTGCGGACCGCCGCGCCGAGCAAGCCCAGGCGCGGTTCGGGCACGGCACCGGCGGCCACGGCGGGGAAGGTCTTGACGGTGACGTCGGCGGCGACCGCGGGCTCGGAGGCCAATGAGGCCGGCGGCGGGACGGCCGGAGCGGGCACGGAGGCGGGCGCAACCGGCGGGCGGACGGCCCGGGTTGTGGCCGGCTTCTCGTCGCGCAGCAGCCGTCGCACGTCCTCGGCGCGGGCGGTCTCCTCGGCCAGCTCGTCGGAATCGAGCGACTCGTCGCCGGAGATCGGTTCGTGTTCGTCGTCGGCGGCCTCGGCCTCGAGATGATCCTTCACCGCGCGCCCGACCTCTTCGAGAGGCAGCTCGCGCTCTGGCGTTCTGCCGAGGAGGGCCGAGAGCGCCTCGTCAGCACTCGGGAGGTTCATGGATTTCTGAATGGGTGCGGGGCTGGCGGCCGGGGAGGGCCTGGCAGCCGGCGGCGGAGTAGGCGGCGAGGGCTTGAACGAAGGGGGCGCGAGCGAGGGAGAGAGAGGCGCCGGCCTGGCTGCGGGAGTCGCGGGGGCGGGCGCGGCGGCGGGTTGCGCCGGCTTCGCGGCCGGAGCGGCGGGGGCCGAAGAGGGAGGCGGGGTCTCAACAGCAGCGGGGGCGGGCCGGACAGGTGCCTGCGCCGCCACCGGGGTGGCCGGAGGAACGACCGTGGAGGCGGCCGCGGGCGATGCGGCCGGCTCGGAAGCGCCGCCAGGCTCCGATGGGCGAACCCTCAGCATGAAACCGGATGCGTCGGGAAGCGCGGCCACGCCCGGCACATCGGCGGGCGGGGGCGAGGCGACAGGCGCTGCCGCGACGGGCGGTGAGGCGGGCCGATCCATCTCGACGACCGGCTCGGGCCTCGGAGGCGGCTCGACCGGCCTGGCCGGTTCGGGCTTCGGCGGGAGACCGTCGGGCGGTTCGAGCTTCGGCAAGGCCGCTTCTCCGGCGGGCCGGCTCTCGGGCTCCTCGCCCTGCGTCAGGTACTCGTAGCCCATCTCGACGAAGATGACGAGGTCCTTGAGCACCACGAAGACGCACATGTGGAGGAAACACAGAAGATAGTAAATGCCCCGATAGGCCCATGTGAGGGGGACGACGACCAGCGGCCCGAGGGCGCCGGTGGCCTTGCCTCCGGCGTGATAGCCGGTGGCGACCAGTTTCGTGAGCGGAGTGTCGAGGCAGACGACAGTCAGGATGAGGAACAGGCCCGCCAGGACGACCCGGGTGCTGAGCGTGCCGATCGCGTTCTCGAGCGCGGTGTAGAGCCACCAGCCGACCCGGCCGCCCAGGTCTCGGTTGAAGGGCTGCCAGCTCTGGAGGAAGCCCAGGAAGACTGGCAACTGGAGGATCCAGGCCCCCAGCTGCAGGGCATCGCTGATGACGGCGCGGCCCCGGAACTTGTTGATGCCCCAGACCGAGAACATCACGATCAGGTACCACATGCCCGCTCCGATGAAGCCCAGGAGCGACATCGAGACGGTTCGGATGGCCCCCGTCTGTTCGTAGCGCCATCCGACGAGCAGCAGGACAGCGATCGTGAAGAAGAGGATACCCAGGATCTCGTCCAGCTTGACCCGGGCGGATTCCTCTTCCAGCAATTCCCGGGCTTCTTCGTCCTGGTGTTTCATTTCGCTGTCTCCGGTGGACGCTGCGGGGCTCCCGGAAAGGTGGAGCCGGCGGCGCGCAGGTCCGGATGTGCCGCTCCCTTACTATCGACACCGGGAACATCGGCTCGAAGAACCAGGTAGCCCTTGCGCCGGCCGGCCACGCAGGCCCGGCCCTCGAAAACCCGCTCCAGATGGGCCAGGAGGCTGCGGGCACCCTGCTGAACCCGGGCGACCACGAAGAGCCGGCCGCCGGGGGCCAGCGCGGCCGGGAGCCGTTCGAAGGCGGCCAGGATCGGCGCCTTGCCCAGCCGGATGGGGGGATTGAAGACGATGGCGTCGAACCGCCCGCTCCGGAAGGGGTCGACGAAGCTGCCCTGGACGATCGCCGCCCGCCCGGCCAGCTCCAGGCCGTCCCGGTTCCGGCGAGCGCACTCCAGCGCCCGCTCGTTGATGTCGGCCAGGCAGACCCAGAGCCCGGGCGACTCGACCGCCGCGAGCAAGCCCAGCGCGCCAGTGCCGCAGCCAAGATCGAGCAAGCGGCCCTGCGTGGGCAGCTCGGCGGTCTCGAGGAGCGCCCGCGAGCCAAAGTCGAAGTGGTCGCGCGAGAAGACGCCGGCCGCCGAGACCCACGAGTAGGTCCTGTCACGGAACCTCAGGGGGAAGGTCGAGAAGGCGGCCGGGCCATCAGGCCGGGGCGTGAAGTAGTGGGAAGGCAAGGGGTTAGGGGTTGGGGGTTAGTAGTTAGGGGTTAGTAGTTAGGGGTTAGGCGATGGGGCGACGCCCCCGCCGAGCGCGGGCGAAAGCGGCAACCTCCCACATTTTGCATCCCGGGAGCCGAAAATGTAAGGTGCCGTGCGCTATGGACCGTCGACAGACAGGCGGCCGCCCTAACCCCTAACCCCTAACTACTAACCCCTGTCTTTTCACGCTTCCGCTTCCGGGTCGCCCAGCTCTTCCAGCACCTCGGCACGGAGGCTCTGAACGATACGAGCGTCGAGAGCGAAGAGCTTGCGCAGCATGTCGAGGTAGTTCTTCTCGGCCAGCGACTCCTTGCGGTCGACGAGCGCCATCGCGAGGGCCTGCTTGAAGATGTACTGGCGGTCGTCCTCCGAGAGCTTGCGCAGGTCGTCGGTGGTGACCGGGTTCATCACGTCGAGGTTGTACAGCTCCTTGAAGTAGGCGTCCTGCTCGTCGCGGCTGTATCCGAACATCAGCATGGAGTCTTTGAGAAGCTCCTCCTCTTCGCGGGGGATCTTCTTGTCGACCTTGGCCATGTTGATCATCACCTGCAGGTAGCACTTCTGGAAGTGCTGGATCTCGGTGACGATGGCGTCGACCTCGGCGTTGCCGACCTTGCGCTTCTGGTAGTAGGCCTTGGCGTACTCGCCCAGGCTGCTCGTGGAGTAGTAGTTGAGCCCGCCGGAGATCCCGATGCCCAGGAAGGGGATCATCACGAGCAGCTTCTTCAGATAAAACTTCTTGGCAATCTCGGTGAGGATCTTGCGCAGCACCTTCCGAGAGACATGTTTGGCGCCCATCTTGGCCATCAACAGTGAGACCTCTCCGGTGGGGCTGCCCTTCGGCTCGTTATCCGACGCCTTCACGGCCGCGAGCAGACTGATCGCCTCGCGCTGGCGCAACTCGCGGCTGCTGTCCTGCCCGTAGAGGTAGCCCAGCTTCGAGAGCATCGCCAGCTCTTCACGCAACGTCAGCGTGAAGTCCGTGCCGATGCTGGCGACCAGCATCGGCCATCCCCCGACCGGCAGCAGGTCCGGTAGCGCGGCCCCGCCGCCGATCATCGCGGTCTTCTTGCAGGAGTCGGCGATGAGCTCGTCGGCCAGAAGGTCCCGGCTCTTCGCCAGGTCGGCGTCCATCTTGGCCTTGACCTGGTCCTCATGCTCCTCGCTCCCGAGCGTCGAGAAAACGGTGTCGATGGTCTTGCCAACGGTGTCGCCGATGCGCTCTTCGATATCTTTCCAGGAAGGGAGCTTGTCCCAGATCATCACGGCCTCCTCGGGTTCGCGGGCTTCCCCGCTACACTCATATTGCCACTTCGTGGCCGGTTCCGGGGCTCAGCGACCCTGCGATCGGGCCGCCAACCGCGCCTGAGGCACGATCAGCCCGTCGGCGATCTCCTCGTCCGAGAGCATCAGCAGGTCCACCATCCGGACCTGCGCCAGATAGGAGTCGTTCCACTCCACGTACTCGCTGGCGTGGTTGGAGATCAGATTGTACTTCCGGCCGAGCGTGCGGATGCGCTCGGGCACCGGCAGCTCCTCGTCGATCTCGGGATGCAGCAGCAGCAGCCGGGTCACGTTGCCACGGGCGTCCTCGGCGGGCACGATGACGACAGGCGCCTGGTCCTTGCCGTAGCCCATCTTGAGCCGCCGGCCGGTGGCCGCGATCTTCTTGTTGCCGCGTAACCTGTTCCACTCGTCGAAACTGGAGCGCCCGTCGGCCGCAAGGCCGCGCAGAGTGGAGCAATCGCGGATCGCCAGGACCTCTTCCCGGCCGTTCTCGTTGGTCCGGGCCACCTGGTAGACCGCGCTTCCCCGGATCGACTTCACGGCGACCAGCACGTTGCGCAGCGTCTCGAGATTCTCGACCGTCACGTCGAGCAGCTCGAGCCCCGACCGCTCCAGCTCGGGCAGCAGCCGCAACTGCCTGACGAGCCCCACACGCGACGCCAGATCGAGCACGCGCGCCCGCAGCTCGGCGTCGCCCGAGGCGACCAGGTCGAGCGGCGACAGGCCGGTGGCAACGCGCTGACGCACGGCGTCGTCCAGGCCGCCGAGCCAGCTCTCCAGCCGGGCCGCCCGTTCCGCCAGGAACGGACACTCCTTCTCGAGGCGGGCGAACTCTCCCGGCTGCAGCTCTCGGGCCTCCGCCTCCACGCGCAGGAGCTGGTCCGGATCGCCGAAAGGATCCACCGACAGCAGCGAGAGCACCACGTTGCCGTTGCTCCGCAGGAAGCTCACCGCGGGCCGGCGTTCGCGAATCACCGTGTCGAGCGGCGCGCCGGCGGCGCCCGCCTCCCCGCCCGCGGCGGCGCTGAAGGCGAAGAGCCCCTGCCCCAGGTACTGCGGCACGGCGGCGAAGGAACTGCGCACCTCGGCGATCCGGACGAACGCCTCGAGCCGGCCCACGTCCTCCGCGGCGAAACCCAGCCGCGCCAGGTCTCGCCGGTCGACGCGCCACCCGCCGTCCTCGCCGAGCACGGTGCGCTCGAGCGGGATCGTGGGGTGGCCCCGGCGCCGGCCCGGCGGCAGAAGGAAGCTGGCGATGCCCCACCCCTGCTGGAACTTGGCGATGTTGTCGGGTTTGATCGGGTTGGCGCCGACGAGCTTCGCCAACCCCTGATAGTGCACCGCTGTGCGGGCCCGCTCGGGGTCGGAGGGGAACCGCTCGTCGGCCACCCGCATCGCCAGCCCGCGATCCGAGAACTCGAGCACGAGGTCCCACAGCAGGCCGTCGAAGGTCTCCGGCTCGGCGGAGAGGTCCTGCTCCGTCAACAGCTCCAGCAGCTCTCGCACGCGCTGGCGCGATTCGGCGCCCACCAGGGTGAGCTGCCGGCCTCCACGATAGATCTCGGTCAGACGCTCCTCGCGTTCCTGCTGCGAGAGGGCGCCCGCTGCCGCCTGCCGTTCGATGTCGAGCACGGCGTCCATCCGCGCGCGAGGGTCGCGGCCGCCCACGTCCATCCGGGCGAACTCCCGCCGGATCCGCGTCAACTCCTTGCGCACGGCCGGTTGCGGCGCAGTGGTTTGACCGGCGGCCAGATCGAGCAGCCGGTGGCCCCAACCCGCCAGGCGGCCGGCGATGGCATTCGATTCCTCGATGGTGGCCTCGGTGAGCATGTTGTCGATGAGCAGCTTGCCGAGGAGGTCGGTGAAGAGGTTCTCGGTGGTGCCCTCGGGCGCCGGGATGACGAAGTCGGCGCCGCTCTCGCGGAGGGTGAGGGCATCCTCCTGGGCGCAGATGACGGCGATCTTGCCGCAGCGCGGGCGATCCTCGCGGATGAGCTGGGCGCTCCAGCTTCCGATGGTGGTCTCGAGGTTCGGGACGTGCAGGATGACGAGCGTGCCGGGGTTGGTGCGCAGCTCGCGCAGGTAGGTGGCCCGCTGGCCGTGCTGCTCGTAGGCGCCCGAGTAGAACTTGACGCGGCTGTGCTGCATCATCTCGGCAAACTTGAGGGCGCCCTCGCACGCGTCAAAGCCCTCGAGAGCGCCGACGTAGGCGATGTCGAGGTTGTTGCCCGCGATCCAGCGCGCCAGGCGGCGCACCTCCTCGCGGGCGGCCGGATAGGCGAGCACCGAGCGGGCCACGGCCGGGAATGACGCGAGCGCCCGGTACAGATGACGCGCCCGGCCGGGCTTGAGCACGCCGCGACATTCGTGCAGGTAGACGAGCATCGCCAGCACGTTCTGGAGCGCCGTGAAGGCGGCGAAGGTCGAACCCACCGCCTTCTCCCAGGGCAGGTTGGTGACGCTAGCGCCCAGGCTGCCGGAGGCCAGGCGGGCCAGCTCGCTCGTGAC
>CAZSVK010000354.1:0-6437 GCA_964610245.1 uncultured bacterium | reverse complement strand
TCGCAGGTGCCGTCGCCGTCGAGGAAGCCCAGCCAGTCGCCGGTGGCGGCCTCGCAGCCGGTCTTCAGCGCGCGGCCGTAGCCGAGGTTTCTCGGGTGGCTGACCAGGCGGGCTCCGGCGATCGAGCCGACGATCTCGGCTGTGCGATCGGTCGAGCCGTCGTCGACGACGATGACCTCCAGTTCGTCGATTCCGGCGCCGGCCTGCAACCGCGGGGCGGTGGCGAGACAGCCCTCGACCACGCCGCGGATCGCCTCTTCCTCGTTGAGGGCGGGTATGACGATGGAGAGTCTCAAAGGAATGCTGCGGTCGGGCCTTCAAGAACGGGTCCGGATCCGCCGAAAGTGTAACATGAACGGCCCTCAGCAAACGGGCCGCCGTTTCCCGGAGGAGTCGCACCTTGGTCACTCGAAAGTTCCAGAAGATGCTGCGGCACGGCGCCCGTGGGGCCCGTGGAATCACCCCGATCCGGCCCGCCAAGGCCGGTGACGGGGGCGCCCCTGTGGTGCTCCGCAAGCTTCTGCGGCTCCTGGCGGTGGCGTTGCTGCTCTCGGTGCCGTCGGCCCGCGCCGAATCGACCCTGACGCTGCCGCTGCCCAACTCCTCGGGCATCCCGTCGGAGCGGGTGAACCTCACGATCAAGGTCCCCCCCAAGGTCGAGCCGCAGACGCCCCCCTCGCGCTTCAAGCTGAAGCCGGCGGCGTGGTCCTCGGTCGACCTGAACCCGTTCAAGCCGGTGCCCCGGAAGAAGTTCGTCTTTGCCACGCTCAGGAGCTTCCAGAAGAAGGGCCTGCTGCCGGACCAGACCTCGAAGATGGTCTTGCAGTCGGGGATGGACAGCCTGACCATCACCGCGCGGATGGTCTCCCGGCTCTACGAGCGACTGGTCGATGCCTACCGCAAGGGCGCCCTGCGTAAGGTCGGCGTCACGGTGCAGGACCTCGAGAACTTCCAGCAGGTCGTGGATCTGATGGCCAAGCAGCTCGATACGAACCACTACCCGAGCATCGAGGTGGCCCGCCAGGTCGACCAGATGCTGCTGGAGATGCGCAAGACCTCGGGCGAGGGCCAGATCCGGATCATCGAGGTGGCCGAGCAGAAGGACGGCTCGACCGTGCTCAAGCTCGAGATCTCGCGCAATCACTGAATACCGGCGCGCACGTCGAGCTTGGCGGAACGGCTGGGGCGTGCTATGGGTTAACCACGGAGGCACGGCGAACTGCCGGGTCTCTCGGGGTTCGACCGATGGCGCGCCAGAAGATAGCCTGTCCAGGTTGCCGGGAAGAGGTCCCCGCGCTCGACGAGTGCGTCAAGTGCGGGCGGCAGCTTCCGAAGAACACCGAGCGGCCGGCCCAGCCGGCGGCGCCTCCGTCCCCGGCGGGCTTCGATGGCCAGCCCGAGCCGGCGCCGGCGCTCGCGGGACCGCGCCGCAGCGGGACCCCGGGCATCGCCGACTTCGGTGCGGCGGCCGCGCGTGACGCCGGTCGGGGGGCGCCGCAGGTGAAGCGGAAGGCCCGGGAGTGGCGCTGGCTGCTCACCCCAGCGCTGGTCGTCCTGGTCGTGGCGTCCGCCTATGTGCTGGCGGCCTTCCACATCGTGTCGGGCGGCCGCTTCGGGAAGCCGGGCCAGTTCATCCCGAAGGCTGCCTTGAGCGCCAAGAATTCGTTCGTCGACCTGTCGCGGCTCGATCCGGGCCCCGACGGGATGCGGGTGTTTCGCGAGGCCAATCCCGAGCTGGTGCGGACCCTGAGGGGCGCGCTGCTCGCCGGGCTGAAGACCGCGGGCCGCGAGGGGCAGCCTCTCTCGATGGTCCAGCTCAACGAACTCCAGGCTTGCCGGGCCAATCAGCTCCTCATCGAGGGGGCGCGCCGCAAGCAGTTCTTCGAGCGCAAGCTCGACCGGACCGACGTGGGCACCCGGGCCTTCTTCGACGACCTGATCAGGGCCGGCTATCTCGCCAGGATCCCCCTCGATCCGGGAAGGGGGCCGAAGTCGTTCGAAGACTACCGCTACGACGCCGGCGCCGGTCAGGTGACCTGCGCGGTGCACGGAGACATGCGGCGCGATTGGGGTGGGCTTCTCTGGGACCGGTCCGACTACCGCCTGATCTTCACGACCGACGCGCTGCCCGAGGCCGGGGGGACCGCCACCTTCTCGGAGCAGTACGCCTCGGGTCTGTCCGACCAGTATGCCCGGCGGGTGTGCCTCAACCGGCTCTACGGCCTGTCGATGGGGCTGAAGGCCTACACGGCCGAGGTGCTGCAAGGGAAGGCCCCGGAGCGGCTCGAGATGCTCCAGGTGCGGGACCTGGTCGGCCGAGGCTACCAGTTCGAGGTCCCGCAGTGCCCACGCAACCCGGGCCGATTCTCATTCGAGTTGAAGGGTTTGAAGGGGGACGTCCCGATCGTTGCGTGCGAGAAGCACAGGCACCAGTACCCCTGAGTCGCCGACTGGCCCCTCGCCCGCGAGCCGGCTTGCAGGAGCGTTCATGAATCAGCACTCGTTCGTCCGTCGCTGCTCGCCCACGATCGTCGCGGCGGCGTTCCTGGCGATCGCGGCGTCCGCCGGTGCCGAGCCCGGGTTCGTTCCCGGGGGGATGAAAGGGCAGAAGTGGCAGGTCGAGGCGCGCTACACGATGATGGACCTCGGCGGGGACAATGCCCGGCCGTCGGATGAACTCTCTCCGCCCAGCCGGTGGGAGTACACGGTGGCCAACGTCAAGGACGCCGGCCAGCTCAGGTACTACCAGCTCGTGGTGAAGGCCGCCTCGGGCAAGGATCCTCGCCGTTCGGGGCTGATCTTCATCGCAAGCCTGGGCAAGGACGGAAGGCCGCAGACGCTGGCGCTGGCGAAGGCGACCTTCGAGAACCCGGTCCGGGGGGTGCTGTCGAAGACGACGCGGGACTACCGCAGGGAATCCGGAGGTCCGCATCCGGTGCTGTGCGAGGATTCGCTGATCCCTTGCGACGCGCCCTGCTTCAGCCGTGAGAGCCACGGCCCCTCCGTCTCGACGACCTTCGAGGTCACCGAGATTGCCGGAGGGCTGCCTTTCGCCCGCGACATCCTCCAGACGATCTCCCGGGCCGCCGGTCTGAAACATGCCCCCGCGGTCGAACCGATCAAGTTTCGCGGCCCCCAGGAGCCGATCCGGCCGCGGGTGAAGGCCGACCCGGCGCGGAACCTCGACTTCATGCTGTCCCGGCCATCGGATGGGGCGGCCGCCCACCAGATCTGGAACCCAGCCTTTCCGTGGTTTCTGTATGGGCGGAGCGATGGGGGCGTCGCCTACCTGGTCGAGGCCGACAGCCAGCCTTCCCCGGGCAAGGCGCCGTCGAAACAGCCCGATTTCGGCCGCTGAGGCGGCGATCTGTTTCCGGGCGGACTGAAACCTCCGGGCGGCAGTCATGGTAGTCATTCATGCCGTCCAGGGCTGTCGGTTTGCGCAGCTTTACGCCGGCGGCCCGGAACGGCCGGCTCTCGCCGTCCGATCCCCGGGTCACACCAAAGTGGGCCCCAGCCAATTCTCCTGTCCGGAGGCGTCACGATGCGTATCATCCTGCCCCTGCTGCTCCTCCTGATTCTGGCCGTTCCCGCGACGCTGTGCGCGCAGGATCCGCCCACGGGCGAGGACGACGCTCTCAGCACCGATGCGCTCGACCGCCTGGTGCGGGTCCAGGGCGAGACGCTCAACTTCGACGACGTGATCCGCGCCACCCGCGACGACGCGGGCCGGCTCGACACCTACGACCTACGCTGGGTGAACTCCAGTCGCGTGGGCGGCAGCGGCACCTTCCCGATCGTGCGGGAAGAGACCAACCGCGACATGTCGGTGGGCAAGCAGAACCTGCCCTGGTCGAGCGGTTACTGGCCCTCGGTCAAGTGCCGGCTGGCGCTGGGCCGCGATGGGGAACACGGACTGTCGCCCATGGAACGCTACGACTCCTACCTGCTGACCGAGAAGGGCACGCTGCCCTGCGTGGCGGCCTGGGAAGCCAATCCGGCAAACGGCCACAACAAGTTTGCGATGGCCTTCGAGAAGCCGCGCAACGCCGGCGAAGAGAACAAGCCCCTGAGCAAGACCATCAAGATTCGGGCGAGCGATGGGTCGGAGTACGAGGTCGACGCCGCCAAGCGCTACGGCTGGCACGGCCACTGCAACGGCTGGGCCGCGGCGGCCTGCCTGGTGCCCCAACCGCCGGCCACGCTCGAAGTGAAGCTCGCCAACCCGTTGAAGCTGGCGCGGCTCAAGTATCGCAACTACGCGGAGGCGTACAACATCGCGGGCCAGGGCGAGGAGCAGTACAGGGTCGAGGAGCGGCGCGAGAAGAAGCTGACCTTCTCTCGCTCCGATCTGAAGGGTCTGTTCAGCGAGTCGTTCATGGATTGCATCGCCCGGATGTCGCATCCGGTGATCCGCAACCGCTACCTGGATCGCGGCGACGTCCGCGACCGGGGCTTCGTCTACAGCGGGGTGGCTCTGGGCTACTACGACGAGGGCTCCGACCGGCAGCGGGCCCAGGAATCGATCCGGCAGCAAGGGGGCAAGGAGTTCGCCGACATCTACCCGCACAACTTCCATCGCATCTGCCTCGACTACCTGCAGCAGCGCAACCAGGCGTTCGTGACCGAGATCGACGCCGATGCGATGAAGGACAACCACCCGACCTACGGCTACAAGTACTCTCAGCGGCATGACGAGGGCAGGAACGAGTACACCTTCTCGGCGAAGGTGCTCTATGCCACATATTCCGCGCCGGAACACGACGGCCCCAACCCGCTCGAGATCAAGTACTCCTTCAAGATGAAGCTCGACGAGCGCAACCGCATCGTCTCCAGCGAGTGGACGGGCGCCAGCGAGTTCAACCATCCGGATTTCATCTGGGTGCCGGTTTCCAATAGCCCGGCGGGCAAGTACGAGAACAAGAACCTCGACTACGACGTACTGCAGAAGCTGATCGCGACCGCCGGCCTGAGCGAGGAAGATCGCCCCGAGACGGTCGGGGTGCAGGGCAACGGTCCGGCGATGCCGAACGATAGCGAATCGACCGCCACGCGCACGGCGGAGCCGGCCGGGTCGGCGCCTCTGACGACGGACCTGATGGGTGGGTCCGGGGACGACGACGTGACGCCCCCGGCCGTCGGCGTTCGCAGCGATCTGGACACGCGGTGACGGCGGTCGGCTCGAGCCCGGAGGTCGGATGATCGCCGTCTTGCAGCGGGTGAGCCGGGCCTCGGTCACGGTCGACGAGCAGCAGGTCGCGGCCATCGGGCCGGGTCTCCTGGCTCTGGTCGGGGTCGCGGCGGGCGACGGCGAGCGCGACCTGGATTGGATGGTCCGCAAGCTCCCCGACTTACGTCTGTTCGAGGACGAGGCCGGGAAGATGAACCTCTCGCTGAGGGAGACGGGCGGCGGCTTGCTGCTGGTGAGCCAGTTCACGCTGCTCGCCGATTGCCGGCGCGGGCGGCGGCCGAGCTTCAGCGACGCGGCGCCTCCCGAGGAGGCCTCGCGGCTCTTCGACCGGCTGGTGCAGGCCTTCCGGGCGGCCGGCGTGAAGGCCGAGCAGGGCGTGTTCCGGGCGACGATGCGCGTCGAGCTGGCCAACGAGGGCCCGGTGACCATCCTGCTCGATAGCCGCATCGAGGAGAACGTGAGCCGGCGGGGGCGCTCGAAAGAGCCGGCGGCTTGAAATGACGCAGGGGCCGGTCGGTTGGCTCTACCGGGGCTGGAAGCCCGCGGCGGTCGTGCTTGCCGGGGGCCCGCTGCCCGCGTCGGAGTGGCTCCTTGGCGAGATGCGGATGGAGGACGCCTTCGTGGCCTGCGCCGACAGCGGCGTGCGCCACCTGCGGCCGCTCGGGCTGACGGCCCACCTGTGGATGGGCGACGGCGACTCGTCGGAGGGCGCGGGGGGCGAGGCCGCCGAGAGCCGGCTCTATCCCGTCGACAAGGACGAGACCGATCTCGAGCTGGTGCTGGGCGAAGTGGCCCGACGGGGTTTCACGCCCGTGGCGTTGCTCGGGGCGATCGGAGCGCGGTGGGACCACACGCTGGCCAACTTCCACCTGGCGGCCGCGTTCCGGATGCAGGGCGGGCCGATCGCCCTGTACGGCGAGGGCTGCCGGGCGCGCATCCTCTGGCGCGACGAGGAACTGCTCGTGGCCGAGGAGGCCTACGACACGGTCTCGCTGGTGCCGCTGGCGGGCGACGCGCAGGGCGTGACCAGCCGCGGGCTGCGCTGGGAGCTGGACGGAGGCACGCTGGCCTGGAACCGGGCGCGCGGAGTGAGCAACCGGCTCGAGGGGGAGCGCGCGACGGTGCGGGCGGGGCAGGGTCTCGCGGTGCTGCTCGAGCTGCGGACATGAGAGGGTGTCAGGAAATCGGAAACCCTCTCAGGGGCTTCGCCCCCGAACCCCCACCAGACTGGACCCCCCGATGGCTG
>CAZSVK010000353.1:0-6439 GCA_964610245.1 uncultured bacterium | reverse complement strand
CATGAAGCCGGTCATCCCGAAGAGGCAGGCGCCGTCGGGAGTGAAGGCGGCAAGGCGCCGGCTCCTCTGCCCGTCCGACGTCAGTCCCTCGACCTGACGGACGTTCAAGCTGGCAAAGTCGATCATGGACGCCCGACCGGCCCCGTCCTGGTCGAAGGCGGCAACGGTGGCCCCGTCTCGCGAGATGGCCACGGCCGAGCTGAAAGACCCTGCGTTCATCCGTAACCTTCTGACCCGGCGTGTCGGGATCTCGATGAGCGCCAGTTCTCGACTGCCCACCGCGGTGACGGCGGCACGTGTGCCGTCGGCGCTGACAGCCAGGTTTCCCGGATTGGCCCCCACGAACAAGCTCTCCGAACCACCCGACACCAGGTCGAGCAAGAACACCCGCGAGCCGGAGCTGCCGGTTTCGATCAAGATCGCCTCGCGGCCGTCGGGCAGCACGTCGCCGAAGGAGACCGCCGCCGGCAAGGCGAACGTGACCCTGCGGCGCGATTCCAGGTCGAGCACGGCCGCCAGGCTGCTCGTTGCTTCGCCGGCCACCAGAACGTGTCTCGAATCCGGGAACATCCCCAGCGAGCGTCCGTCTCCCAGCGCCGGTATGGGGATCGCGGCGGTGGTGCCGGTCTCGACTTCGAGGCTGGTGAGCTGCACGGCCGAGCGGGCCACGGCCAACCGGCCATCGGGGGTGAAGTCGATCGCCTGCGTACGCGGCCCGGTCTCGATCGTCCGGACCACCGCCAGCGTGTCGAGTTCGACCAGGTGCATCTTCCCATGCGAGTTCGAGAAGACGCCCACGGCGGCCCGGCGGCTGTCCGGCGAGACGGCGACGGCAAAGGCGAAGGTCCCGAAGGGATACGGCCCCGGCAGTGAGGCCCTGCGCGAGGCGCCGGTGGCGAGGTCGACCACCGATATCGAGTCGCCGAGGAAGCCGCTCACCACGACGAGCTTGCCGCCGTCGGGAGTGACGGCCAGCTCCTGAGCGTGCGCCGGCGTGGTCGTCAAGGTGCCGAGCGGCGCCGAGTCGAGGGTGGCGGGACTCAGAGGGTGTGAAGAACTCGAACTCAGCGTCTTGCCGGAGACGCCGTCCCCGGACGCCTGCCAGGGTGGGAGCCCCACCCTGGACCCGGACATGAGAAGGAGAATTGAAGCCTGATCGGCACTTTCGAGGACTCTGGGCTGCAAGCGCGGGCAAGAGTCACACCCGTGATCGGGGGGGCCAGACTGTATGGAACGGCCTCTCACATGTCCCGCGTCGGCCACGATCCCGGCAGGGGCCTCCGTCGAGCCGGCCTCAGACTTGGCGGCGGGGTCGCGCGGCAGCACGAACAGCGAGAAGAAGCTCACCTGCTTCCGGCCCTGTCCGTCGAGGATCCGGACGGCCATCAGGAAGGGCTGGCTGCCCGAGGG
This sequence comes from uncultured bacterium, assembly GCA_964610245.1. Lineage (GTDB taxonomy): Bacteria > Muiribacteriota > UBA6191 > JACPRK01 > JACPRK01 > CAZSVK01. Next base: position 5,029 of record CAZSVK010000353.1, on the reverse strand, counting down.
CTCGGTGGGCGTCCCCGAGATCGCGCCGGAGGCCGACAGCAGGAGGCCTGGCACGAACCCGGCAACCTCGACAGGCCGGCCGTCATTACCCACTCGACGGAGCTGGACGGCCGAGAAGGTGAACGGCCCGGTCCCCTCGGCCTGCAACTCGGCCAGGTAGGGCTGGCCCTCGAAGGCGTCGAAGAGCCGCGGAGGCGTCACGATCCGGAACGGCTCGACCGTCAGCAGAAAGGGCCTAGAGTCGGCGTTACCCGCGGCGTCGGCGGCCCGGAGCGTCACGTAGCCGCGGGCCGGCGACCGGGGTGTCCCCGAGAGGATTCCCTGCGCTGACAGCGACAGGCCTTCGGGCAGTCGGGAGTCCGGGGCCAGCGACCAGCTGAGAGCGCCCTGAGCCCCGAACGCGCTCAACTCATGGTGGTAGGCAACCCCGGCGTAGCCCTCCGGCAGCCCCCGGGCCTCCGCGATCGTCAGGTGCAGCGGGATGCCCTCGGCATCGAGCCGGCCGAGCATGTTGAGCGCGCTGGTCCGGGCCTGGCGCAGAGGTTCCCGGCCGTTACCGACCGCGGCGCGCAGGTTGACTTCGAGATTGGCCAGCAACCGGCCGTCGACGACCTGCCCCGCCGAGGCCTCGCGACTGAAGGAGTCGAACAGCAGCTCGCCCAACCGCACGCGCGCGCGCTGCGCGAAGGGCGAGGTAGGGTAGTCGGCCAGCAGCGCCTCGCAGTCGCGCACCGCTCCATCGCGATTGCCCGCCTTCAGCCGCGCCTCGACGAGCTGGAACCGCACCAGATCGCCCACCGGGGCGGGGAACTCGCTCGCCGCCAGCGACTCGAGCCCCGTCGTCGCCCGGGCAAGGTCGTTCAGTACCCAGGCCCGGGTCACCGCGAGCCCCAGCTCTGCCCGGACGCGTTGACCCTCGACCGTGTCGGCCTCCGTCGCGATCCGCTGCACCAGGATGACCAGTTCCGACAGATCGATGAAACCGGAAACGGGTGCGGCAAAGGGGCCGAGCTTACCCGGGCCACCCCCGGGCCCGGAGCCCGTCGAGAACTCCGTTCGCTCCGGAGAGCGCGCGTCGAACGACTCCGCCGCTCCCTTCGCGGGCCCCGCGGCACCGGCGGCCACGAACTCGGCGATCGCCCCCGCTCCGTTGCCCTCCTCGAGGAAGGCCAGGCCCGACTGGACGTGAGCGCGCAGGACGGCGACCGGCTCACCGGCAGCGGCCGCGTAGGCCGCGAACTCGGCTCGCGCCTCCGGGAACCGGCGCACGCGAAACAGCGCCAGCGCCAGCTCGAAACGCGCCTGCAGCCGGACCTGGGGGGATGCCTCCGTCTCTCCGGCCAGGTTCCGGAAGGCATCGATCGCCTCCAGATTGGGCAGGAACTCCCCGGGGTCGGCGGTATCGACGAAGCCAGGAGTACCGCCATCGAGATGCTCGAACTCGGCCACGTGGGCACGGCCGGCGGCCAGGCGGGCATCGGCGGCCCGGTCCGCGCCGGGCGTGGACGCGGCGACCCGATAGGCCTCGCGGGCGGCCTCGAAGTCGGCCTTGGCGAGATGGACGTTTCCGATGCCGAGCCAGGCGTCGTCGCTCAGTCCGCTCGCGGGAAAGTCGGTCAAGACACGCTGGTAGAGCGTGAGAGCGCCGTCGAGATTGCCCTGGAGCCAGGCCGCCTCGCCCAGCCCGAATAGCGCGGCCGCGGAGAGCGAGCTGCCCGACGGCTGGAAGATCGATCCGGCCCCCGCGCCTCCGGCTCCGCCGCCGCAGCCGGTCAGCACAAACCCGGCGGCCAGCACCAGCGCGAGGAGGCCCCACAGCGCGGGCTTCGGGAGCAGTTCGGCAGCCTGGTAAGAGCCTGTCACGAAACAATCATGGCAATTCGAACTGGAGTCAACCAATCGGAGGCTTCGCCCCCGAACCCCCACCTTGAGCCTGGCCTGCTTCGCGGCCAGGCTCGATTGTCGAAGCTGGGGCGTCCGCCCCAGTCCCCCCGGACCCTGGACCCGGCACTGGCAGGAGTGCATCGAAAGCAAGGCTGTCAAACGGGAGTCCGTGGGGCTGTTCCGCTGAGCGGACAGCCCCGAACGGTGAAACCGGGGCTTGTGCCCCCGGCCCCCTGGCCCTTTGGCAGGGAGCTGGGAGCAGAGCCCCCAGGTGGGATTGAGTACCCCTGAAGGCGGCATCGTCATGGAGTGGATTGGACCGCTTATTCTGTAACAGGCTCCAAGCCAGCGTAGACGCGTGGAAGACGTAGGGGCGGGGCTCGTCCCCGCCCGCACGCCGGACTCTCTCGGCTCCCACTCCCGCGATTCCCTGCCCCGTTCGATCCCCGGCCCCGTTGCTCGCTTCATACGAGTTCTCTTTTCGCCTCGCGCGGCGCCGGAGTTCATCCCCGAGGCCCGCGAAGCCGTGGCCAGCCCGATGTCCCCGTGTTCTCAGCTCACTCCGTCCGTCCCCTTCAGCCAGTCCCTCAGCCGGCTGGCGCAACCGTCACCGACTCCCTGTGCGGCCAGTTCGCTGGCCTCTCTTGGCTCCAGGCCGTGTTCGAGCACGAGCCGCTCGCAGGTCATCCGTCTGACCAGGCGTTCGGCGCGTTCGAGCCACCGGCAGACTCGGCTCGAGTCGACGCCGTAGACCCGGGCAATCTCCTTCTGCTGGACGCCGTCCAGGTAGTGCATCCTCATCAGCAGCCGATCTCGGGCGTCGAGCGCCCCGAACGCCGCCGGCACCACGCTTCCGAGCAGCGACTCGGCCTCGGCCCGCAGCGCGCGGGCTTCGGGCAGGCCCTCCGAACCGTCGTCGCCCTTGGTCTCCAACCGCTCCAGGATGCTCTCGGGCTCGCCGGCCGGCCCCTCTCGAGCGCCGATGCGCACCGAATCGACGACCCGACTCTTCAGCACGAGCCACAACCAGCGCTGGATGGAACTCGCGCCGGTGTACCCCCGGATACGACTGGAGCCCCTCGGCCGGTCGGTGAAGAACAGGTCGCCCAGGAGGTTACCGACGACCTCGTCGGCCCGATCGCGGTTGTGCGTGAGCTGCAGGCAGGAGGCGAGCACGAAGGTGCCGAAGGCCTCCTTGAACCGCACCCACGCATGCTCCCGTCCGAGCGCCATGCCGAGGGCCAGGTAGAGATCCTCGAGGTGAGTCTTCTCGAGCACTTCACGCACTGCCGCAAGGTCGGGGCCCCCGGAAACCCGGCGCAGCCGATCCGCGACTGACTGTTCGACGTGGTGAAAGAACCCGTCGAACGGGATCTCGAGATCGCCGTGCCGCGCGACGGCCCGCTCGTAGCCGGCCTGAACGACGACCCGGCAGCAGTCGATCGAAGGCGTCCCCGCGCCAGATCCTCCGCCCGAGACCACGCTCACGTTCCTCCCGCCCGGCCGCCGGCCGCCATGCTCGGATGCTAGCACACCCAGCCCCCATGGCGATCGTCGCGACATCTTCAGGAGAAGTTCGCGCGGCGGGGAATCACAGGAGGACGTTGATCCAGATGCACTCGACCTGGTCGAGGGCAATGTCGGCCAGGTGCAGCCAGCCGCGGCTATCTGTCCGGGCCTCGACTTTCTGGCCGGAGGCGAGCATGAAGGTGGTCCAGGTCTCGGCGAGCGGCCTGCGTTGCTTGGTCACGCCGATGTCGAGCCCGCCACCAACCGGCCGATCGCGCTGCAGGCTCAGCTCGAAGGGCCCCAGGCGCACCTGTGACGTCCGCACGCCATCCTCGCCACGGAACACCGGAGCGGCCTCGCTGCCGAGCGGCGAGACGAGCAGCTCGAGGGTTTCCTCGAAGAGTCGCTCGGCCCGGGAAATCGCATCTTTCACGACCACGCAGATCCGGACTCGTCTGGGGACCGGGACCGCCTCGGCGGCCACGCCGGCCACGCCGGCCCGGTGCTCGGGCTCGAACACACCCCGAGCTGCGAACAGGAGCCCCTCACGGCACCGGAGACAACCCGCGAAGTGATCTTCCGCGCTTTCGCGCTCGGCTCGGGTAAGCCCTCCCTCGACATAGGCCGCCAGCAAGTTCTCGTCCGGGCAGTCCCAGACGAAACCGTCGATCAGCTCGTTGTTCGGCTCCTGGCGATTCATTTCGCGCCCCCTGCTCCTCGCTCCGTGTTTCGTGGAGGGTATCACACCTTCGGTCGAGGCAGTCTCGCGCAGCTCAGGTGGGTTGCCTCTGCATGAATGACGAGGGGCCGGGCATTACTTGCGCACCAATGAGATTTCTGAAACCAAGACCTCATAACGGGGGTTCGACTTGTCGATGATTCCAATGGTGCGCGGGCGTCGAGACTCACGTCCTGCTCACCGGACCTAGGGGAACAAGTTGGCTCCTATCAAGGCACAGGGTTCAGCGCCGCGAAACAGTCTCGCACTCCTGGGTGCACTCCTGCTGTGCTCGGCACCGGTCGCCGCCGGGCCGGATTCGAAGGCCCCCGCGCCACCCGCGCCGGTCGCCTCCTCGCCTGCCGCCCCGCCGACGACGCGCCCCCTCGAGGCGCTCATGGCCGACGTGCGAGCCCTGGCGAAGCCGCTTCCCGACGAGAAGTCGACGCCGACCCTGGTCGAACGACCGCTTGTCCTCGACTTCCAGGATCACTCCGTCCAGGTCGGTCACCGGTTTCGCCACGACGAGGTCCTGCGCCCGACGCCTGTCCCCGCCTTCCCCTCGCTGGTTCTCGACGATCAACGGGTCGAGCGCACAGCCACCCTCGAGTATCGCCGCAAGGTCGGCACCGACTTCGAGGCCGGCATCCGGCTGCCCTGGACCGACCTCCAGGAGAGCCGGCCGACCCTCATCAGCCCGCTGGCCACCGCGCCTTTGTTCACCGCTCTGGAAGAGGTCAAGCAGGAGCACGGCCTGGGCGACGTCGAACTCTTCGTCGCCAGGGCCTTCAATCGCCCGGGGCTCAGCCGCCGCCTCGGCCTCGAAGTGAAGCTCGACAACGGGCGCAGCTCGGTTCCCGACGCGGCCAGCCTGCCTCTGGGAACGGGTCAGAGAGACTACACGCTTTCCTACGGCCT
>CAZSVK010000352.1:0-6440 GCA_964610245.1 uncultured bacterium | reverse complement strand
GAGAGGCAAGTCGAGATCCTCCCAGTTTCCCCACGAACCGCGCGCGCACCCGAGCGCGCCCGGCCTCTTGCAGGCCGGCCCGAGAATACTTGTGCGTTCGCAAAATACATCTTGCATTTGCAACATCGGCGCGCTACAATGCTCGTGTAGGTCGGAACGACGACCCAGGGCAAACGACCCGAAAGTCTCGAAGACCAACAGGAGAGATGGAAATGACCGAGAAGAACACCGCCAACAAGCTCGTCGAGAACGCCTGCGTCGCCGCCTCCCAGGGTGTGGACGAATACATCGAGATGGGTGTGCGCCTGCAGGACGAGATGTTCCGGATGGCCCAGCAGCAGATGAAGAGCTTCAAGGACTACTCCGAGTTCGCGCTCAAGAACCAGGTCGAGTTCTTCACCCAGTTCGAGAAGAACGCGAAGAGCACGCGCGACATGTGGGTCGAGGGCCTCAAGAAGTGGAAGGCCACCATCGAGAAGACCACCACCCAGAAGGACTAGTCCACGTCTCCCGGTGACGCGAATGCACGAGAGCCAGAAGCCCCGGCCGCAAAGGCCGGGGCCCGGGCCGGGCCAGCAGACGCGTCGTTCTCATCCCTTGCCGGCCGGGCGCCCTCCCAGCGAAGAGCAGGATGGCCGCCTGCCGGATGGCCCGGTCGACCGGTGCGCCGGTACGGGAGGAGCGATCCCCGATGCAGAGTGAGAACCAGGGTTGCCTCGAAGGGGCCGCCCGAGCGATGGAGTGCCTGTTTCCCCAGGAACTGCTCGACGAGGCGTGGAAGACGCCCCGCCGGCTCCACAACCTGATCCGCCTCATCAGTGGCGAACTCCTGCCCAGCCTGGCCCAGACGCCCTGCGACGAGATCGCGCGCTGGGGCCGGGTGCGCCTGCTGCGCTACAAGGTCGCCGCGGCGCGCCAGCGGTGCCCCGTCCTGATGGTGCCCTCCATCATCAACCGCCACTACATCCTGGACCTGCGCCCAGGCGAGAGCATGGTGGAGTTTCTGGTCCAGCAAGGCATCCCGGTCTACCTGCTCGATTGGGGCAAGCCGGGTCCCCAGGACCGGTACGCCACGCTCGAGGATCACATCCTCCGCTGGCAGGGCGCCGCGGTGCGAGAGGCCTGCAGGGATGCCGGCGTCAGTGCCATCCACATGCTCGGCTACTGCCTGGGTGGCACGTTCGTCGCGGCCTACGCGGCGCTGAGGCCCAAGCGGGTCGCGGGGGTGCTCGCACTGACCGCGCCCATCAACTTCCACGATGACAGCCTGTTGAGCGTGTGGGCCAGGAGCGACGTCTGGAACATCGAGCAACTGGCAAACGAGTTTGGTCTGATTCCCGCCGAGCTGCTGCAGGCTTCGTTACAGCAGCTCAATCCTGTCGCCCAGCTCCAGAAGCTCCGCGTGTTCGTCTAGAATCTCTGGAACGACGGGTTCGTCGAACGCTTCCTCGCGATGGAGACGTGGCTCAACGACAACGTCGATTTCCCCGGGGCCACCTACGTCCGTCACATCAACGACCTCTATCGAGGCAACCGGCTGATGAAGGACGAACTGACGCTCGGCGCCGAAACCGTGCGCCTCGAGAGCATCACCTGTCCCGTGCTCACGGCCGTTGCATCGAAGGACCACATCTGCCCCTCCGCCTCCGCCGCCTTGCTGCACCACCGCGTCGGCAGCCAGGACCGGACCCTGCTCGAACTCGAGGGCGGTCACATCGGCGTCACCGTGGGCCGCGGCGCCAGAGCCGGCCTGTGGAAATCGACCGCGGACTGGTTGCGCGCCCGGCCGTGCCCGCCGAGACAGGCCGTCTGAGCGCGCTCCCCGCTCTTCCGGTTCCGTACACGAGAAAGTCGTTGCCCCACGCGGAGTTCCAGTGGGACCTACTGCAGCTCACAGCCTGCAGCCCACGGGCTCCGTGCGGGCACTGTCCGCCCTGTGCTACTGTCCAACCGGCCACCTGGAGCGCGACAATCGGCCGGCATTGAAAGGATCGACCCGGGATGAACTACAACCCCCTCGAAATGTACAAGCAGACCATGGCCGAGTTCGAAAAGGGCCTCGGCGACTACCTCCAGAAGACGATGCGCGAGCCTGCTTTCATGCAGCTCGTCGCACGAAACATGGAGGGTTCCCTCGACCTGCGCGGCATCGTCCGCGCCCAGATCGAGAAGGCCGCCAAGTCGCTCAGCATCCCCACGGAGGATTCGATGACCGGTCTCTATCAGACCGTGCACAACCTCGAGACTCGCCTCCTGGACCTCGAGGAGAAGCTGGACGAGTTCTTCGAGATCATCGGTTCGCTGACGCCCGGCGGCCTGCCGGCGGCCAGGCCCGCGTCGCCCGCCGCCGTCGCGAAGCCGGTACCGGCCCCGAAGAAAGCCGTGGCCACGAAGAAGCCGGCGCCCGTGTCCGCGAAGAAGGCCGCGCCCGCGCCGAAGCCCGCGCCCGCGCCGAAGCCCGCGCCAGCGAAGAAGCCCGCGCCCGTGCCGAAACCCGCGCCCGCCAAGCCGGCCCCCGCGAAGAAGGCGGTTCGTTCCACCCGCACCCGCAAGTGAGTTCCGAGGAGCCGCGTCCGGCCTCGCCTTCCACGGGGGCGAGAGCGTGCGGGCACCCCTGGCCCGCTACTCGCGAGAGTCACCGCGTCACACGAACACTCTGGCGAGCATCCCTACATCCCGAAGCCCACAGTCTGCGTGCGGGCCACGCCCGCGCTGTCCGGAGGTGACCCGATCATGGCCGACGAGAAGACGCTCGACACTCAGGCTCTGCTCGAAGAGTACGGCAAGTTCGCGACCTTCATGGCCGAGAGCAAGGAGTTGACCGACCTCCGAGAGGAGGTGCGCAATCATCGCATCGCGCCGTCCCCGCGCGAACTGCTCTACCGCGAGCACTCGGTCTCGGTCTATCGCTACCGGCGAGACAAGCCCCCCCGGCTCGCTACGCCCATGCTCGTGGTGCCGTCCCTCGTCAACAAGCCCTTCGTGATGGACATGCTCGAGGGCGAGAGCTTCGTCGCCGCCATGCTCGAGCGGGGCCTCGACGTCTTCATGATCGAGTGGGGCGAGCCCACGCCGGGCCAGAAGCATCTTCCCCTCGATCATTACGTCAACCACTACCTCGGCCGCGCCGTGCGCAGGCTCCAGCGTCTCACCGGCGCGGGCGGCGTCACCGTCGCGGGCTACTGCCTTGGGGGCAGCCTCTCGCTCCTGCACGCCGCGTGCGATGGCGGCGAACGGGTACGCAACCTCGTGACCATGGTGACTCCGGTCAACTTCGAGGATCGCGGCATGCTCAGCTGGTGGTCGAAGAAGGAGCACCTGAACATCGACAAGGTGGTCGACACCTACGGGAACGTCCCCGCCGACTTCTTCTCCTCGAGCTTCCCCTGGCTCGTGCCCACGGCGAGCCTCGTCAAGGCCCGCACGGTCTTCGAGCGACATCAGGACCGCAAGTTCATGGAGAGCTTCATGGCGCTCGACATCTGGGCCACCGAGAACACGCCCTTTCCCGGCGAGGCCTATCGCCAGATCATCAAGCTCGGCTACCAGGAGAACGTGCTGCGCAAGACCGGCGAATGGAACCTGGGCGAGCGGGTCGCGCGTCTGTCGAACGTGAGGATGCCGGTGCTCAACCTGGCGGCCAAGTACGATCACATCTCGCCCGTCGAATCCTGCACCGTCCTGGGCGAACTGGTGGCCAGTCGCGACACCACGACCAAGACCTACGAGGCCAGCCACCTGGGAATCGCCCTCGGCAAGGACATCAAGGGCGTTCCCACCACCGAGTACTGGGACGACATCGCCACCTGGCTGCGCGCCCACGATCGGTAGAACGCGCGCTACTTCTTGCCCATCCTCCCGAGCCGCGCCTCCAGATCCTTGAGCCGGCGCTCGAGCTGGCTCACCTCGTCCGACCGGCCCTGGGAGTGCTCGCCTGCTGCGGGCGGGGCCGGCTGAGGCGGGCTGCCCCAAGGCGCGAGCCATGGGTTCATCGGCACCCTGCCGTAAGGGAACATGCCCTCGGCGAGCCGCTGTTGCTGATCCTGGACCGTGCGCCAGCCGGACTGGAACGCCTGCGCGGCCTGCGGCAGGAACTCGCGGAAGAACCGAAACAGCTCGTCCTTGCCCGCCCGGATCAGGAAGTGCGCGAACTCCGAGGGGATCGCGGCCTGCAACGGCTCGCCACCCTCGTCGAGGAAGAGCTGGAACAGCGTCTCGACGGTGACGTCGTCGCCGGTGGTGGCTTCTTGCACCTGCACCACGCGCCCCGCCCGGATCGCGTCGGCCAGTTCCTCTCTCGTGATGTGGGTGGAGCGCTCCGTGTCGTAGAGACGGCGGTTCTTGTACTTGCGGACGATCAGGATTCCCTTCATCGGCGACTCCGTCCTCGGGCGAGGGGCTGCGCATTGCGGTTGCAACACCGGTATACCGCATCTGCGAGGCGTCCGCCACGGGGACCCTTCCCGGCCAACTCTCACTCGCCGGGGCCCCATCGGCCATCGCTCGGGCGAGACTCCGAGCGCGACCCGGGCGCGCCTGGCTGCGCTCGCTTCCCCGCCGCCTCGGCCGGTGAGGGCGGACGAGGCCGCCGCGCCGCCGACGGCGCTCGACAGCGACGCCCCGATCGCCTATCTTCGCGGCCAGGCGCCTCCCCGACGGCGGCGCGGCTGAACAGGAGTTGCTCCCAGATGTCCCTCTCGGTCGTGATGACGCTGGGCCCGTCGAGCGAGCCCGAGCCGGTCCTGCGACGCCTCGCGTCGACCGCCAATGCGTTCCGGCTCAACGCCGCCCACATGACGCTGCCAGCCCTCGAGGCATGGCTCCTCAGGCTAGATCGGCTGCGGAAGGCGATCCCCGAGCTGTCGGCGACGGTGGATCTGCAGGGCGGCAAGATGCGCCTGGGCGCTCTGCCCGTCCTGGACCGCTTGCCGCCAACGGTGACCTTGCGGCTGGCCGCGGAGTCCGAGGGGCCGCCTGTGCTGCCCGTGCCCCATCCCGAGCTGTTCGACGCAGTCGCGGTGGGCGAGCAACTCACGCTCAACGACGGCCGCGTCTGGCTCGAGGTCCTTCGCGTGGATGGCCCTCAGCTCACGGCCCGGGTCGTGCGCAACGGGCCCCTCTGCGGCTTCAAGGGCATCAACCGGCCGGCCCACCCGATCTCCTGCCGCGCCCTCACGCCCGACGATGCCAGGCGCGTCGAGCTGGCTGGCAAGTTTCCCTTCGTGGGCTTCGCCTTCTCATTCGTTCACGACGGCCACGAAGGCGCGCTCCTGGCCGCGGTCACCGGCGGCCGCCGGGTGGCGAAGCTCGAGTGCCCCGAAGCGCTGACCCATCTGCCGGCGATCGCCGCGGCGTTCGACGAACTCTGGCTGGCCCGGGGCGACCTGGGCGAGCAGGCCGGTCTGGCGCGCCTCGGCCCGCTGCAGACCGAGTTCGAGGGCGCCTTCGGTGCGCTCGGCAAACCGGTGCTGCTGGGAGGGCAGGTCCTCGAGCACATGACCACCTTCCCGCAGCCGACGCGCTCGGAAGTGGTGCATCTCCACGACCTCGACCGGCGGGGCTGGACCTGGATCGTGCTCTCCGACGAGACCGCCATAGGAAAACATCCCGTCGAGGTCGCTGACTTCCTCGACGGGATGGGCCACGGCAGATCGAGAACCCGCTCGCCCTGAGGAGCGCACGCGGGGCGCGTCTCGAAGGGGGGGGCTAGAGGTCTTTCTTCCTGGCCTCTCGCATCGCCGGGTCGACCTTGTAGTACTTGCTGAAGCCGTAGCCGAAGGGGTGCGGCTAGAAGTTCGACACCCAGGCATGCACGAGCCGGAAGCCGATCCGGTGGAACCCCCAGATGGCCGGAGTGACGTCCCAGATGAGCTTCACCATCTCGTCGATCACCTTCATCCGCTCGGGGCCATCGTTCATGATGGCCATCTTGCGATACAGTTCGTCGTACTTCGCGTTCTTCATGTTCGCGGCGTTGGGGCCTGGGGCCTCGTTCGGGCCATAGAACAGACTCAGGAAGTCCTCCGGATCCGGATAGGAGGCGTGGCTGCCGTAGCCGAAGATCTGGGCCCGCTTCGACCGCATCATGGCGTTGAACTCGGGCCAGGTGTTGCCGTTGCAGTTGATCTTGATCCCGAGCTTCGCCATGTCGCGCTGGAACAGTTCGCCGAACTGTCGAGAGGTCGTGTCGGCCATTCCCTCGAAGGTGAACTCGGGCAGCCCTTGGCCGTCCGGATAGCCGGCCTTCGCCATCAGCTCCTTGGCCTTGGCGAGGTCCTTCTTGCCGTAGGGATTCTCGCGCTTCTCGTCGTAGCCGAACATGCCCGGCGGAATGGGCGTCTGCGCCGGCACGGCACGGTTGTTATAGAACAGCTCGAGGCGCCGGCTGTTGTCGTAGGCAAGAGACATGGCCTGCCGCAGGAGGTTGCTCTTGCCCAGGA
>CAZSVK010000351.1:0-6449 GCA_964610245.1 uncultured bacterium | reverse complement strand
CTCATGAAGCGCGTGGGCTTCTCCGCCGAGGTGGCCGGAGGCATCGAGACGGCGCCCGGCGAGCCCCTGACGCTGGTGAGTCTCGCGGGCGAGCTGCGCATCGCGACTTCGGAACGAGTGCGGGCTGCCCTGATCGCCCCCAACGGCCGCCTGAGGCTCTGCTCGGGAGCCGGCGTCGAGCTACTCGGCAGCGTGATGGTCGGCTCGCTCGACAACCTGCCTCGGGACTGCGTTGGGACCGGCCCGCACCGCCTCACCTGGGACCCCCAGCTCGACTCATTCGACCCCGAGGTGCTCTCGCGCGGCTACCGGGTCGTGCTCGGCGGCCAGCGGCAGCTCCCGTCCGAGTGACGCCGGGGGCAGCCTCCCCGGCAGGTCTCGAATCGGAGCGGAGCCCGATCCTCGGGACGCGCGCCCCTGGCGAGCGCTCTCCTTGATCTCCTTCCAGGATCAGTTGTAGAAGAGGGGCATGTCCAACTCCCTCCAGTTCCTCCTGCGCCCCAGGTCGGTTGCGGTCATCGGGGCCTCGCGCGAGCGAGGCGCCATCGGCGCCGACGTCTTCCACAACCTGCTCACCCACGGCTTCAACGGCCCGGTGTTCCCGGTGCACCCGAAGGCCGACTCGGTGCAGTCGGTTCGGGCCTACCACACCGTGGAGGAGGTGCCGGACGAGGTCGAGCTGGCCGTGGTCATCGTTCCTCGCGAGCGGGCGCTGGCGGTGGCCGACGCCTGCATCCGCAAGGGCGTCCGCGCGCTCGTGGTGATCAGCGCGGGCTTTGCCGAAACCGGCGCCGAGGGCAAGGCGCTGCAGGACGAGCTGGCGAGGCGCGTGCGGGCGGCGGGCGTCCGGATGGTCGGTCCCAACTGCGTCGGCGTGCTCAACACCGAGGCGACCGTCCGGCTGGACGCCACGTTCTGTCCGGTGCCCCCGCCGCCGGGACCGGTCGGGTTCTGCTCGCACTCGGGCGCTCTCGGGGTGGTCCTGCTGGATCACGCCGCCCAGTTCAGCCTGGGCATCAGCCAGTTCGTGAGCCTCGGCAACGGGGCGGACGTGGCGACCACCGACGTGCTGGAGCACTGGGCCGACGACGCGTCGACACGCGTCATCTTGCTATATCTCGAGAGCATAGAGGATCCGCCGGCCTTCCTTCGCATGGCCCGGCGAGTGTCGGCCCTGAAGCCGATCGTGGCGGTCAAGAGCGGCCGCACCGTGGCCGGCGCGCGGGCCGCGCAGTCGCACACCGACGCTCTGGCCGGGCCAGACGCCGCCGTCGACGCGCTGTTCGCGCAGTGCGGCGTCATCCGGGCCGACACCTTCCAGGAGTTGCTCGATACCGGCCGTCTGCTGGCGAGCCAGCCGGTTCCCGCCGGGAAGCGGGTCGGCATCCTCACCAACGCCGGCGGCCCGGGCATTCTCGCGACCGACGCCTGCGAGCGCCACGGCCTGGAGGTGCCCCCGCTGGGCGCGGCGACCCAGCAGGCGCTGGGGTCGTTCCTGATGGACGTCGCCTCGGTCACGAACCCGGTCGACATGATCTCGAGCGCCACCCCGGAGGCCTACGAGAAGGCTGTCGCCGCGATGCTTGCCGATGAGACGCTCGAGGCGCTGATGGTGCTCTGGGTGCCGCGCGTGCTGAGCGAGATGCAGGGCGTGGCCCGGGCGATCGCCCGCTCGGCGGCCGGCGCGACCAAGCCGGTGCTGGTCTGCTGGGTCACCCCTCAGGTGGTGCCCGAGGCGGCCGAGACGCTGCGCGCGGCAGGGCTGCCCGCCTACCGATTGCCGGAGGAGGCCGCCGCCGCGCTCTCCCGGACGGTGCAGTACTCGAGCTGGCTCGCGAAGCCCCGCGGCGAAGTGCCCGAACTGGCTGACGTGCAGCCCGAGCGGGCGCGAGTTGCGCTGAGAGGGGGCGAAGGGGACCGCTGGCTCGACCCGGCTCAGGTCCAGGAGCTGCTGTCGGCCTACGGGCTGGCGATGCCGCGCTGCGAGCTGGTGCGCTCGGCGCGGGAAGCGGCGGCTGCTGCTGCGAGGATCGCGGGCCCTGTCGCGCTCAAGCTGGCCTCCGACACCATCACGCACAAGTCGGATCTGGGAGGAGTGAAACTCGGCCTGGCGACGCCGGACGAGGCCGCTGCCGCCTACTGCTCCCTCGAGCGGCGGATGGAGGAACTGGGCCGTCTCTCGGAGATGTCGGGCGCGCTCGTGCAGGAGATGATCCCGGCCGGCGTGGAGGTGCTCGTCGGGATGACGCGGCTGGCCGGCTACGGTCCGCTGCTGGCCTTCGGACTCGGCGGCACCGCCGTCGAGGTCTGGAACGACGTCGTCTTCCGGCTGGCGCCGATCACCGACGCCGATGCCCGCGAGATGGTCGGAGGCCTGAAGGGCGCGAAGCTGCTCGACGGCCACCGCGGCGGCCCCGTGGCAGACCGGGTGGCCCTGGCCGACGTGCTGCTACGCATGAGCCGGATGGCTGTCGAGCACCCCGAGTTGCAGCAGCTGGACATCAACCCGCTGGTGGCGGGCCTGCCGGGCCGGCCCCCGATCGCCGTCGATGCGCGGGTGCAGGCGCGCAGGCTGTAAACTGTAGGCCGCTCGCCGCGTAGTCCTTCGTAACGCTCGCCCGTACCTGACCCCTGACCCCTGTCTTTCATGAAGATTCTGCACATCTGCGATTCCCCGGACGACCTGATGGATCTGTCCGACGTGGTGGACGAGAAGGTCGATCTGGTGCTCACCAGCGGCGATCTGCCCAGGGCCATCTACGATCGGCTCAAGGCGGCGCTGGGCGACGTGCCTCTGTATGGAGTGCACGGGGCCCATGACGCGCCGAGCGACGTCCAGCCGCCGGAGGACCTTCACCTGCGCGTGGTCGAGATCGGCGGCATTCGCATCGGCGGGTTCCAGGGATCCTGGCGGTACAAGCCCGGCGGGCGATACCTGTACTCTGACAACGAGGTGGCGGTGGCCCTGGAGCGCTATCCCGGCGTGGACGTGTTCGTGACGCACAATCCTCCGGCGCTGGCGGGCCACGAGATCCAGGACGACGTGCACAACGGCTTCGAGTCTTTCGTGGAGTACTGCGCGCGAGGCGACGTGAAGTACCTCTTCCACGGCCATTCGGCGCAAGTCTGCGAGTCGCAGATGGGCACCACGCGAGTCGTCGGCACTCACGGCCGCCGTATCATCGAGATCGAACCGTAGCCTGGGCTGCCGGCTCCCGGCCCAGATGTCTCGCCGTCGCGTCAACGAGCACCGGGCGTGGCCGGGCCCTCGGGGGCAAAGCCCCTGATGGGTTGACGCAAGTTCGATTTGCCATGGTTGTTTCGTGTCAAGCACTTAGGCCACGGTCGCGCTCACGCTTCGACGAGCTGGAACTCGAGGATCTCCGGCCGGCAGAGCCACCGGATCGGCAGCACCGACATGCCCGCTCCCCGGCTGACGTGCAGGACGGAGTCGCCTCGTCGGTACTCGCCGGCCACGAAATTCAGCCCGCTGCGCTGCGTGTCGGCGTAGAGCGCCCCGAGCCAGGGGAAGCGCACCTGGCCGCCGTGGGTGTGGCCCGCCAGCGTCAGCTCGATGCCGCGGTCGGCGGCCTGGTAGAAGATCTCGGGAGAGTGGGCCAGCAGCAGTCTGAAATCGGTCTCCGGCACTCCCCGGAGGGCCCGGCTCAGGTCGTCCTTTTCCATGCTGGGATCGTTGACGCCCACGCGCCAGCAGGCCTCGCCCAGGGAGGCCGCCTCGTTGAGCAGCGGCCGGATGCCCATCTCTCTGAGCCTCGCCAGGAAGGCCCAGAGATCGACCTCCTCGATCTCGTTGTTTCCCGGAACGAACCAGACGCCCATCGGGGCCTGCAGGCCCTCGAGCAGCTGGAGCACCACGGGGATGCCTCCGGGGCCGCTCAGCAGATCGCCCGTGAGGACGAGAAGGTCGGGCTGCGAGGCCAGGACGTGCTGGCGGATGAAGACCTCGCGGTAGGTCCAGCCGTGGATGTGCAGGTCGGACAGCTGGAGGATCCGCTTGCCCCTCAACACGGGCGGCACGCGTCGCACGGCGAGCGCGAGGCGGCGGTGCTGCATCGCGAACGGGGTCACGAACAGCGCATCGGCGGTCACGGCGGCGGCGGCCGTGCAGGCGAGGGCGGTGAGCATGGGAGGCGGGGGCGTTCCCGGCGAACCGACTCTACGCGGTCGGCGGCGCCCTCGCAAGCGAGCCCCGTCAGTTCAGCGCGCCCAACCTCGAGTAGTCGACGACGACGCGAGAGAGCGACACTTCCCTGGGCGGGACATCCCCCAGCTTCCATCTAACGTAGACGTGAAGCAACGCCAGGCCCGATTCGCCGGGGACCTCCTCGAGCACCACGTCGCGCTCGTACTGGAAGGCCTGGACCATCGCCTTGACGTCGGCCGGCAGGGCCTCCCACTTCACCAGCGGGTCGGAACCGAGCGTCTCGCGGGCCTTCTCTTCTCCCTGGCCGAACTGGTCCTTGAGCACGGTGTAGGAGACCGCCCGGTAGCGTTCGAGCAGCTGATTGGCCATCGCCAGCGCGAGGGCCCGGTGGATGGTCTGGGTGGTTCGCTGGGGCGCCGTGCCGAAGTAGTGGAAGATCGGGATCAACGCCACCGATAGCACGACCACCGTCATCAGCACCTCGAGCAGCGAGAAGCCGGCGAGACAGCGGAGCGGTGCGCGCGCGAGGCGGCGCCGCCGGTCACTCGCGAGAGGGCTGTCGCTCATCGGGGCTGGGGGATGCCGAAGGACTCGAGCATCCGGGCGGAATCCTGGGCGGCCTGACTCATCGCCTGGTCGTGCAGCGTCGAGAAGTCGCTGCCCGCGTCGGAGTCGAAGTTCCAGTTGCGGGCGGCCGAACGGCTGCCGGAGTTGGTCTGCTGCATCGGGCCGCCGCCATGGCTCTCGTACTCGGCGAACCAGGCGGTCATCGTGACGCGGATCTGGCCGTTGCCGTTCTGGCGCTGAGTCGGATCGCCGCTCGTGGGGTTGTTCGTGACGCGGTTGGTGACCTGCTCGGGCGAGGTGGGCACGAGGATGCGATCGCCGGTGGGGGTCGAGAACTCGATCGGCTGCCCGGGCTGGCGCGGGGCCAGAGTCAGCGGCTGGTTGCCCAGGGGGGCGGGGGGCGTGGCGCCGGCGTAGGTGACGGCGTCGCGGCGGCCGGGGTTCTCATCGGCCTGGTTGACGACCTCGCGGACCTCTTTCTCCAGCTCCTTGGGGCCGATCTCGCCGCGGTCGAAGCGGTCGGCCAGGTCGCGCAGCTGATGGAGGTTCTCGAGCTCGGCCTTCGTCACCGAGCGACGATCGGGCGGGCCGGCCAGCGGGGCCTTGGGGCGGAACGAGATGGTCTCGTTGACGTTACGATTCTGGGGCTGCTGGAACGTGGACGGATACTCCAGCTCGGTCAGCGCGGTGAGCGTCATCGTCTCGCGTCCGGTGGCGTCGGTGCCGGTCACGATCGCCTCGACGTAGTAGTTCTGATCGGGCGATCGGGTGGTGGTGTCGCTCGACTTGGGATCGAGCAGCCGGAACTTGAGGTCCTTCACGCTGACGCCGGTGAGGACGTGGCCGTCCTCGGGGGAGGGGCGGTCGCCGGTGCTCTCGCTACGGCGCACGACGAACAGGCCGCCGGTCTCGGCCGGCTCCAGGTTGTAGGTGACGACGACTGTGCCCGGGCTGGGCAGTTCGCCGCGCTTTGCTGCCTTGTCGGGCACGTAGAACGAGATGTTGCGGCCGAGCGGCGAGATGCGCACCGGGGCGCCGTGATCGCCGTGACGCGGGGCGGGTTCTCCGGAGGCCTTCTTCGCCACGGGCAGCGTCACCAGTTGCTTCAGATCCTGCTGGACCGAAGCGAGGGTGAGCGTCGCGGCCTGGAGGGCGTCGGCCTTCGTCATCGTGTCGCGGTTGATGCGGCTGCCCGCGTAGAACATCTGGTAGAGGGCGCCCAGCATGACGGCGCCGATGGCGGCGGCCACCAGCACCTCGACCATGGTGAAGGCCAGGCGGCGAAGCCGGAGTCGGGGGTTGTGAGTCGAGTTCATCACGGGCGACCTCCTCCGCGGACCAGGGCTGCGGAACGTCGGGAGCGGGCGGTCACGGGTTGGCCTTGCGTTGCGACAGGTACTGCCGGCTGACAAAGCCCGGGTTGAGGAAGAAACGGAACTGCTTGGCGAAAGCGGGCGGCATCTCTCCGGCGCCCGCCCAGGGGACGTAGTCGGTGTCCGGCGGCCGGTGGATGGTCGGCCCCGCGGCGAAGGGATCGGGGACACTCTCCAGGTCGCGGACCATCACGACGCCGTAGATGTGCTTCCCGGTGTAGCCCTGGAGCACTCCCGCGGGCGCCAGGATGTCGGCATGGACGGCGTCGCCAGAGGGCAGACCCGAGAGATCGACCGGCCCGGCGCTCGCGATGAGCGTCAGCCGGCCTTCGCCCTGGCGTGGC
>CAZSVK010000350.1:0-6450 GCA_964610245.1 uncultured bacterium | reverse complement strand
CGCTCGACTCGCCCGCGCTCGACTCCGATACCGCAGGCCTCAAGCCTCACGCCCCGAGCCTCAAGCCTCAAGCCTCACGCCTCAAGCCTCACGCCTCAAGCCTCAGGCGCGGCTTCGTGATGATCTTCACCATGGTGGCCGTGGCGATCAGCGGCTACCTGCTCATCGAGTCGGCGCCCGACTTCTCCAACTTCACGCTGCTCCAGCGCTCGAACGAACTCGATGACCACCTGGTCGAGCTGCGCCGGGCGGTCGCCTCGCAGCCGGCCTGTCTCTATACGACGCTGGGCGATCTCTGCTCCGGTGCGACCGCCGACGAATTCGTGCGCAACCGGCTGCTGAAGATGACGGTCACCGGCGACGCCACCGCCGCGAACCCGGGCACCCCGCCCCTGGGGCCGGGCGGTTCCGAGCGCGCCTCGTTCCTGTCGACGGTGCCCTCGGATCCCTACGTCCCCGTGCTGCAGTGGTTCAGTCCCGCCAAGGGCCAGGGGCTCTTCTGGTCTCGCTCCTACAACCTCGTCCGCGATCCCACGTTCGGTTCGACGCAGTTCCGCGAGTCCTATGTGGAGGATTCCTTCGACGTCTTCTTCGCCCGGGCCTCCGGCTCCCGCCGCGAGATCTGGAAGTGCCCCTCTCTGGGGGTGCCGGTGCCGGGCTCGGCGCTCATCTGGGACCCGGTCGACGACATCTGCCAGCCCCAGGTCAGCCCCGACGGGATGCGGCTGGCCTACTGCCGCCGCCGGCCCAGTTCCTCCGGCTACGAGATCTGGACCGCCAACGCTACCGATGGCCAGATGCAGACGCGGATCACGAGCGGTTCGGCCCAGGACTACGACAGCCCGCTCTGGACGCCGGCGGGCGACCGCGTGCTCTACCTCAACAAGGTGTCGCACTCCCTCGAGGTCAAGGGCCTGTCCGAGAAGACCACGGTCCACCGCTTCGGCTTCGGACTCGAGGACGTCGCCGTCCCGGCCTGGTCCTACGACGGCCGCTATGTCGCCTACGTCGCCACCCTGGGAGGCCAGCGTTTCCTGGGCATCCACGACTACACCGCCTTCAAGGCCCGGCGGCTCGAAAACCGGGGCGACGATCTGAACGCCGACCAGGTCAGCCGCGAACTGGATCCGGCCCGCGCCTCGTTCTGCTACAGCCAGACCCAGCTTCCGGCCTCGCCGGTGACGCCCGCCTGGTCGCCCCTCGCGCACGCGCTCGCCTATGTCGCCGCCGACGGCAAGCTCCGGCTGATAGACCTCGACAACTACACCTGTTCCGCCTCGCCGCAGCGGCCAAAGGACACCGACCTTCCAGTCTCCTCGGGGGCCGGAGCGGTCACGGGCGTACGCTGGCTCGGGCGAACAGCCCAGTCCACCGGCACCACGACCACCCAGTCCTGGCTGCTCGTAGCTCGCACCGCCTCTCCCGCGGGGCTCTTCAGACGCCGGCTGAACGACGGCAGCGGCACCGAGTACCCGGTGGTCGACGCCACGCTCGCCCCTCCCGGCGAGACGCTGGGCGGCGCGAGCAGCGTCTCGGTCTCGGCCAGCGGCAGCCGGCTGGTCATGACCTCTTCCAACGGCAAGAGCATCTACCTGGGCTCGACCGATGGAGCCGACAGGGGCTTCGGCAGGCTGCTCACGGTGGCCACCCTTGCCGGTCCCTGCCCCCTGGCCAGCCTCACCGGCGGCGATCGTCTGGAGTCCCCGGTGCTCGGACCGGTCCGCAGCTACTGGGTCGGGCCTCCCTCCACGGTCACGGCGGTCGACAGCAGCCAGGGCAGCCGCTTCGACGCCAGCTCCTGGCACCAGTTCCTGATGGCCAATCAGGATTTCGACGGAGATCAGAAGTTCGGCAAGAGCTGGACGCGCATCGAGCCGGTAGCCCGGGCCGACGGCATCCTGTTCGACAACGGCGAGAACTCCTTCCTCACCACCCGGATCGACCCCACCCAGTCGGGCAAGCCGCAGGGCTCGAACATCGAGCCGACCTGGTCGCCGCGCGGCCAGACCTGGGTGGGCCGGGAGGCGAAGGCCCCGCTCGCAACCGAGTATCCGGAGAACCTCTTCAAGGTGCCCTTCAAGGGCGCCTCCGCGACCACGGTCCGGGTCACCACCGGCATCGAGCCGGCCGTGAGACCGGACGATCGCTTCCTGGTGGTGTCGCAGGGGTTCGGGCGCATCACCACCTTCCCGCCCGACCGCACGGCCTACCCGATCGAGAACGCCGACCTCGTGCTGGTCAACACCGACGGGAGCGCCACCCCGCCTCCGCTGGTGCTGACCCCGGACACACCCGCCAGCCAGGAACGCGAGCCGGCCTGGTCGCCGGACGGCCGCTACGTTTACTACCAGCGCGAGATCCAGGAGGCGCCCTCCCTGGCCACCCACGGCTCCTCCATCTGGCGAGTCACGGCCGACGGCGCGGTCCAGACCGAGGTCCAGGCGATGGAGTCTCTCAACCGCGAGGGGTTCTCGTTCCGCATCGAGTACTACTCGCCCGCGGTCAGCCCCGATGGGACGCGGCTGGCTTTCATCGGCAAGGAGCGCCTGCGCACCGCCGGGGCGGGCTGGGCCGACTCGGGCGACGTCGTCAGCGAGGCTCTCTACGTCAAGGACCTCGTGACGATGAAGGCGCCGACCGTCCTGCTGCGGTTCGCCCATCCCAACCATCCGAGCTACAAGAACGACTCCAACTACAGCAGCGCCGGGAGCTGGAGCCTGGACAGCATCTCCTGGTCGCCGGGCGGCGAGGAACTGCTGCTGCTGCGCTATCAGGGCTATCAGCGCCCCAATCCGGAAGACTCCAGCCAGCGGACCTCTTACAAGGACATGCGCGGGGCGATCAAGTTTCCGAAGCAGACCATCTACGAATGGGAGACCAGCCTCAACGAGTTCCCTTCATCGCCGTACTTCCAGATGGATCGAAACCTCAACGGCTCGCCCACCATCGGCGATCAGGAGCTGATCCGCGTGCTGGCGGCCGAGCCCCAGTACCTGCCCAGCGCCTACCGCCGCGCGCTGCCGAATAACTACGACGTTCTGGCCAGCACCCGCGAGAGTTCACCGGCCAAGCTGACCGTCGACCCCATCGCCGGCGGCGTCCCGAAGCGAAGAATCTTCCACCCCCGGCAGCCGCCGGGAGCGGCGGTCTGCCAGCGCATCCTCTACGGGGCGCCACAGAGCAGCACCATCGGGGTCTCGCTGGGCAACGTGTGGTACGTGCTCTCGGGTTACGTCCGCGGCTCGGAGGGCACGACCGATCAGTACGCGGGACAGATGATGCTGCAACTCCTGGACAAGAACGGATTGCTCGTCGACCAGGAGCGCTCCGGCACGCCGGCGTTCCAGTCGGGCATCATCGACGTGGGGGCCTCTTCCTGGACCCGGTTTTCCCAGGCACTCAACTTCGGGAGCCCGCCGAACGGCGGTCCCTACACGATGATCCTGACGCTCTACTCTTCCGGGAGCGTGGGCAGCTGGGTCGAGTTCACCGGACTGAAGCTCGAGCGGGCCTTCGACACCCGCAAGCTGATGCCGACCCGTTTCGGCGTCGGCTGGACGCTCTTCAGCCCCGACTCCGACGCGGACCCGCGCCGTCCCGACGCTGTTCGAGCGCTGACCACTGGAGGCCTACGATGAATCGACGCCACATCCTTCCCGCCGCGGCCGCACTCTTGTTGATGCTGATGTTAGCTCCGGCGCGGACCGTGGCTCAGCCGGCCCAGGCGACCGCTCCGGACGCCATCGCCCCCGAGGCGAAGGCGGCCTTCGACCAGGCGCTCAAGAGCTACGCCGGCAAGGAGGTGCTCGTCGCCGTGGGCCAGTTCCTCAAGGCGTACGCCTCCGACGCCCGGGTGCTGACGCTGGACGACAAGGGCCTGCTGGCGGGCTCGATCGCCGACCTGCAAACCCGCGTCGCCGCCGCGCCCCAGGACCTCGACCTGAACTTCAAGCTCGCCGAACTGACCAACATCCAGGGCTACTCCGAGGAGAGCCTCAAGTACTACAGGAAGGTCCTCGCCCTGGCGCCCGCCTCGACCCAGGCCGCGGTCGCCCGCGAGGAGGTCCGCAAGCTCGAGGCGGCCATCCAGTCGGCCCGCGCCGCGGCCTCGTCCGGCGGCTCCGGCGGTTCCGGCATCGGTACCGGTGGCGTCGCCGGCACCCCACCCCCTCAGGACCAGAACGCGGTCAAGCCGGGTGGACCCGAGGAGGCGGCGCTCAACCAGGTCAAGCAACTCCAGGACGATCTGCAGAAGGCCCGCGACGAGGTCGAGGAAGGCCAGCAGAAGCTCGACAAGCTCCAGAAGGAGTACGACGAGCTGAAGAAGAAGGCCGACAAGTGGTACTTCTACTACACGCGCTTCTTCGCCGACCCGAACAACGTCAAGAACCTGCAAGGCGGGCAATGAGCGGAAACCTCCACCTCGAACTGGCCCGCCAGGCCTCTCGGCTGCTCTTCACCGTCTTCAACCTGGACTGCCGGGTGAAGGGGCGCGAGAACCTGCCCGGTCCCGAGACCGCCTACATCCTGGCGATGAACCACGCTTCGCTCCTGGATCCGGCCCTGATCTGGGCGTTCCACCCCCATCCCGTCTACTTCCTGGCCAAGGAGGAATTCCACCGGATGCCGATCCTGGGCACGGCCAGCGCCCGGGTCGGCAACATCGGCGTTCGGCGAGGGCAGTTCGATCGCCCTGCCCTCGAACGGAGCATCGACTACCTGACGGTGCTCGGGCGCGTGCTCGGCATCTTCGTCGAGGGCGCCCGCACGGCCGATGGAGAGCTGCAGGAGCCACGCTCCGGCCCGGCGCTCCTGGCGCTGATGACCGGGGCGCCGGTGGTGCCGGCCTACCTGCACGGAACGTACGAGCTTCTCCCCAGGCGCGCGGTGGTTCCCCGGTGGCGGCCCGACCTGCAACTCGTCCTCGGCCGGCCGCTCCAGTATCCACGCGCCGCCGAACTGCCCCCCAGGGAACAGTTGCGCTCGGTCGCCGACGAGGTCGGTCAGGCGCTGGCCGCCCTGCGGCGTGAGACCGTCGCGGCCTGAAGCCGGGGGTGTCTCTGGCTCGCGGGATGGACTGTCCAGTCACCGCGGCCCGGCGCGGGCATCTGCCCGCCAACGAAGACATGTATCACAGAGACAAAGAGACACAGAGGCACTGAGAATTGTGCGGTCTTTCTGGAATCAACTCCCCCTCTGTGTCTCTGTGCCTCTGTGTTCTCTGTGATTGGTCGACCTCGTTCGAGGTTGAAGCCTCACGCCTCGAGCCCCCTGCCCCCAGCCTCTCATGTGCTAACCTGCTCGGCGGCTGCCCGCCCCGGCGCCATCCGGACCGGGCCGTTCGCCGAAGGAGCCAGCGATGACAGGACCGATGCAGAAGCAGTTCCGCGATGCGAAGAAGATGATGAAGGACATGATGGAGCAGCAGGAGCAGCTCCAGAGCGCCGACTACGAGGCCTCCGCCGGCGGCGGGATGGTCACGGCCAAAGTCAACGGACGATTCGAGCTGCTGTCGCTCAAGATCGAGAAGGCCTGTATCGACCCCGAAGATCCGGAGATGCTCAGCGATCTGGTGACCGCGGCGGTCAACGAGGCGCTGCGCCGGGCGCGAGACGCCCAGGAGCAGTCGGTGGCGGGCCTCACGGCCGGCCTGAAGCTCCCGGGCCTCTTCTAGCCCCGTGACGCGATGCAGTACCCGGCGCCGCTGGCCCGTTTGATCCACGAGTTCTCGCGCCACCCGGGCGTCGGTCCGAAGACCGCCGAGCGGCTGGCCTTCTTCACGCTCGGCCGGAAGAAGCCGGAGGTCCTGGCCTTCGCGGCGGCCCTCAGCGAGAGCCTCGAGAGGCTGACCGAGTGCCGCGAGTGCGGCGGGCTGGCCGAGGGTGAACTGTGCCCGGTCTGCGCGAATCCCCGCCGCGACCAGAAACGCATCTGCGTGGTCGAACGGGCGCGCGACATCTACGTCTTCGAGCGCTCGGGCGTCTACGACGGCCTCTACCACGTCCTGGGCGGGGTCATCTCGCCGCTCGACGGCGTGGGACCCGAAGACCTGCGAATCGCGCAACTGCAACAGCGGCTGACGGCCGGAACGGTCGCCGAGGTGATCCTGGCCAGCACTCCGAGCACGGAGGGCGAGACGACCGGGCTCTACCTGGCCCAGACGCTGGCGGCCACCGGCGTTCACGTCACCCGCATCGCCTACGGAGTGCCGCTCGGCAGCGAGCTGGAGTACGCCGACCCGGCGACGCTGGCCCGGGCCCTGGAAGGCCGCAGCCGCATCCGGTGACCGGAGCGCCGGGTGCAGTCGCAGCTCACGGGGGTACCGGGAGAGCGTCGACTTGTCTCTCGGGAGCGCTGCTCCCGAACCCTCGCCAGGGGCGAAGTTCGCCCCTTGCCCCCCCGATGACTGGAGAGAGTCTTGCCCGCGCTCGCAGCTCAGAGTCCTCGGAA
>CAZSVK010000349.1:0-6455 GCA_964610245.1 uncultured bacterium | reverse complement strand
GACCGCCACCCTCCGCCACCGAAGTGATGCGCCGCCTGCCCACGCCCGAGCCGGCGCTCCCGCGCGCGCGTGTCCCGGCTGGGCGGCTTCGGCCGCCGGCGCGGACAGAACTCTGGAGTTCACTCCCCCGGAGTCGGGTCCCGGCACGCTGTTCGTGAAGGGTGCCCTGCAGTTCGATGCGGTGTCCGGTCCCTCCACGGCGTCCGGCTCCGCGCCGCCATCCCCGTCCAGCTCTGCGCCCGCACCGGTGACCCGTCCTCTCGTGCTGCCCGCGGCCGGCGTCCCTGCGTCAAGGAGTGACGGCGCAGCACGCGAAGCGGGCGAACCGGTGCCGCTCGAGGGGACGCTGGTCGTGCCGGCGGCGGCCCGCGCTCAGAGGCGGCCCGAGCGGCCCGCGAGGCAGAAGCTGTCTCAGGCTTTCGAGGCGCTCTACGAGGTCCAGGAGGTGCTCGGCGAGGGGGGCATGGGCATCGTCTACCGGGCGGTCCAGCGCTCGTCCGGCCGCGAGGTTGCCGTCAAGTTCACGCTGGCCGACGATCCCGGCCTCCGGGAACGCTTCCTTTCGGAGGGGCGCATCATGGCCCACCTCCGCCATCCGGGGATCGTGCAGGTGCTCGAGTCGGGCGAGGAGGGCGGCCAGCTCTTCATCGCGCTGGAGTTCGTTCAGGGCCAGAGTCTCGCGGAGCGGCTTCGCAAGCGGAAGGGCGGCCTGCCGGTGCTCGAGGCGCTGCAGCTCGGCCAGCAGCTCTGCTCGGCCCTCTCGCACGCCCACCGCCAGGGGGTGCTGCACCGCGATCTCAAGCCCGACAACGTGCTGCTCTGCGCCGACGGCACGCCGAAGATCGCCGACTTCGGGCTGGGCCGGACGCTCGGCGCCGGGCGGCTCACCCAGGCCGGCACGATCCTGGGCACCCCCGGCTACATGGCGCCGGAGATCCTCCTGGGCGAGGAGGCCTCCATCGCCTCCGACGTCTTCAGTCTCGGCGTGGTGCTCTACGAGCTGGCCGCGGGCCGTCAGCCCTTTCCCGCGCGGGACCTGGGCAGCTATCTGAAGGCGCTGAAGGGTGGCGCGCCCCTGGCTCCGACCGAGGTCCGAGGCGAGCTGCCCTCCGGGCTGGATGCGGTGCTATTGCGCTGTCTGGATGCCGAGCCCGCCTCCCGCTACCCGGACGCCGACGAGGTCGGCGCGGAGCTGGCGAGGCTGGCGAAGAGCCTGCCGCTCGGGGCGAAAGGCCCGCCGGGAGCGAGCCGGCGACTGGCTTCGACAGCCGCCGCTCCGGTCGAGATGCGGCTGCCGGGTGAGCGCGAGTCGCTGTTGCGACGTGCCTTGGTGCCGGCCCTTGCCGCGCTGGTGGCGGTCGGTGCCGTGCTGGGACTGGTTTCGTGGCTGGGTGCTCGAGCGCCGGGCGAGGCGACCGGCGGGTCCGTGGCCGGCCTGACGGCGCAACAACCCGCGGGCTCGGTCGAGGTCCGGCCGCCGACCTCTTCGCCCGGTAGCAGGGGCGTCTTGGCGACGCATCCGGCCGTGAAGGCGACCGCGCCGGCGACGGCGGCCGCAGGGGGGGCCGTTGCGCCGGCAGAAGCGCCGATCGCTCCCGGCCCGGCCCTGCCCCACGGTCTCACGGCGCTCGGAAATCGGCCGCACGGTTTCGAGGAGTACCGCAACGAGAAGGACGGCTCCGTGTTGATTCGCCTGCCGGCGGGCCCGTTCACGATGGGCAGCGAGAGCGGCGGGATCGACGAGAAGCCGGTCGTGCGCGTGGAACTCTCGAGCTACCTCATCGGCAAGACCGAGGTCTCCAACTGGCAGTTCGAGAAGTTCGCGCGGGAGAACGACTATCGCACCACCGCCGAACGGCGCGGCGATGCCCGCACCTGGCGCCACCCGGATGGGGCCGGCAGCGCCTGGTGGGGGCCCGACCATCCGGTCGTCCTGGTGTCGTGGGAAGACGCCGCGGCCTACTGCGAGTGGGCCTTCCTGAGGCTTCCGACCGAGGCCCAGTGGGAGCGGGCCGCCAGAGGGGCCGATGGCAGGCGGTATCCGTGGGGCGCTCAGCCGCCGGAGGCTCGCCGGCCGCCCGCCGCCAATCTGGCCGATCGCTCGGCGGCCAGGGCGCGGCCTTCACTCACGGTCATCGCCGGCTATGACGATCGGTTTGCGCACACGTCGCCCGTCGGCGCTTTCCCCGGCGGGGCCTCGCCGGCAGGGGCGCTCGACCAGCTCGGGAACGTCTGGGAGTGGTGCCTCGACTGGTACGAGGAGAAGGCCTACCAGGCGCTGGCGGCGTCGCGGGCCGGCAGGGATCCGGCGGGCCCGGCCGACGGGGAGCAGAAGTCGATGCGGGGCGGCTCGTGGCGCAGCGTGGTCCCGGTTGCGACGACCTCCACGCGCTACTGGAACCGTCCGCAGTCGCGTGCCGACGACGTCGGCTTCCGCACCGCCCGGTCGTGGCCGTGATCGGGGTCAGGTAAGTGTCCCCGATCAGATCGCCTGGCGCGGCTTCTGGCCCGGGTAGTAGCCGGTGAAGTCGTCGAGGATCAGGCGCCGTTTCATCTCCTCGACCTTCTTGGCGCTGTAGCGCATCTTGCGGTCGGTGAAGTAATCCTGCAGCTTCATCAGGAGCATCTTCAGCGTGTCGCCGCGGCCGGAGATCTTCGGGAGGATCTTCTGTTTCACCTGGAGATCGAAGGCGGTCAGCTCTTCGAGGAGGCCGAGGCCGTTGAGGATGTAGAGTTCGATCTCGTCCCGGATGCGGAAGCCGAAGTGGTAGTTGTACGGCTCGAGCATCTTCCAGATGGCGACCAGCTCGCCGCGCCAGCGCTTCGAGACCTCGCGCAGCTCGGGGTGGGTGAGGTCGCGGCGGTAGTTGACCAGCTCCTGGAAGGTCATGGGCATCGGTTCGGGCGGGACGTGCTTGACCGATTCGTTGAACAGATCGTCGACGCTCAGACCGAACTCGATCGAGTTGGCGCGATCGAGCACCTTGTCGGAGAAGGTGTAGGTGGTCTCGTCCATGTTGACGGTGCCGACGAAGAAGAGGTTGGGCGGCCAGTAGAGCACCTCGCCGGTGCCGTCCATCGAGATCTTGCGGTCTTCGACGTAGAGGCCTTCCATCGCGGAGAGGAACTTCGCGAAGTAGCGCTCGACACGGGCAAGGTTCATCTCGTCGAGGCAGACGAAGAAGAGATCGCGGGTGCCCTTCTTGTAGGCGAGCAGGGCGGTGCGCAGGAGCTGGACGAACTTGGTCTCGACGAAGGCCTGGCGGTCCTTGTCCCAGTAGCCGAGCAGATCCGCGTCGGAGGTCCAGTGGGCGCTGACGCTGATGAGCTGGTAGTGGGCCCCGATGGAGCGGGCGAAGAGGCGGGTCACGGCGGTCTTGCCGGTGCCCGACATGCCGGCCAGGATGACGAACGGCTTCGTCTTGAGGCAGATGTAGTAGTTCTTCACCATCTCGTCGGAGAAGGTGAACCCCGCCGAGCGGATGTAAGTGATGGCGTTCTCTACCTTGGCGAGTTCCGAGCTGCTGGTCTCCATCGATCTGAAATCCCCTAGAACATCAGTGCCTTGAAACGGTCGGTGATCCAGAGCTGATCCTCGGCGGCGACCAGAGAGCCGATCAGTGTCTTCCAGCCTTCGTGATAGAGCCGGCGATAGTCGGCCACGCGCGCCGTGGAGAGGTCCTTGCCGAGAGGCGTCAGGGCCTGCTCGAGGATGGCGGCGGCGCCGGCCGGGTCGAGGCCGGGCTTCAGCGCCTCGCCCAGGAGCTTGAGGAGTTCGTGGGTCAGCAGGTTGGGCTCGCTCAGAGGAGGATCTCCAGGTCGCGGCTGGCGGCCTCGGTCTCGGGGAACAGGCGGCGGGCGGCGGCAACCATGCCGTCGATGAAGTCGTCGTTGTGATCGGGGTCGTGATGGAAGAGAACCAGGCGCTTCACGCGGCAGGCCCGCGCGGTCTTCGCCGCGAGTTCCCAGGTGGAGTGGCCCCAGCCTCGGTGGGTGACGAGTTCTTCCGGCGTGTACTGGGAATCGAAGATCAGGAGGTCCGCGTCGTCGGCGACGATGTGCGTGTCTTCGGGGACCTCGCCGTCGGGGTGCTCGACGTCGGTGCAGTAGGTGACGACCTTGCCCTCGTCCTCGACGCGGTAGCCAAAGGAGCCCTGGGGATGGTTCTGGAAGCGGGGCAGGACCCGGGTGCGGCCGAGCTGGATCGGGTCTTCGACGATGCCGATGAACTCGAGCTTGGCCGAGACCTGGTCGAGCACCACCGGGAAGAACAGGTCGCTCATCTGTTTCTTCAGCCGATGCTCGAGGCTCTGATCGACCCGGATGGGCCCGTAGATCTCCCAGCGGAAGTGCTTGTCGTAGATGGGGATGAAGAACGGGAACCCCTGGATGTGGTCCCAGTGGAGATGGCTGAAGAAGATGGCCCCTCCGCTGCAGGTGGCCTTTTGCCGCATCAGGTGGTCGCCCAGTCGCCGGATGCCGGTGCCGGCGTCGAAGACCAGTTCGCGCCCCTCTCCGGTGACCAGCTCGACACAGCTCGTGTCTCCGCCGTATCGCATGCGATCCGGCAGGGGCGTGGCGATGCTCCCGCGGGTGCCCCAGAACTTCACTTTCATTCCGGCTGGGAGTATAGCAAAGGACGGCCGATCGCCCGCTCGAGAATCCCCACCTTCCCGTCGAAGCGCATGACCCGGGGGCAATTGCATTCCTCGAAACCCTCTGATACGATTCGCCCTCGGAGGACTTGACACGTTCTGTCAAGCCGTAAAGACGTGGGTTGGTTCACGAAAGCCATAGATAGCGCCCGGGAAGCGGTGGAGCCGGCTGGCAACCTCTGGACGAAGTGCCGGAAGTGCGAGGAGGCGATCCACAACCGCGACCTGGAGAAGGCCCTCTTCGTCTGCGGCAAGTGCGGCTACCACTTCCGCATCCCGATCGCCGATCGCATCAGCGTCATGCTGGACGAAGGCTCCTGGCTGGAGATCGACTCGCACCTCAAGCCGGCCGACCCGTTGAAGTTCCAGGCCCTGACCAGCTACGCCGAGCGCATCGAGAAGGCGATCGCCAAGACCGGGGCCAACGAGGCGATCGCGACCGGCATGGGTAGCATCGAAGGCCACCCGGTGGCGATCGGCTTGTTCAACTTCGATTTCATGGGCGGGAGCATGGGCAGCGTGGTGGGCGAGAAGATCGTCCGCCTCGTCGACCAGGCGATTCGCCTGCGCCGGCCGCTCATCATCGTCTCGTGCAGCGGTGGCGCCCGGATGGACGAAGGCATCCTCTCGCTGATGCAGATGGTCAAGACCAGCCACGCCATCGCACGGCTGGCCCGCGAGCGGCTGCCCTTCATCTCGTACCTCACCGATCCCACCACCGGCGGCGTCACCGCCAGCTTCGCGATGCTGGGCGACGTCATCGTCGCGGAGCCCGGGGCCCTGATTGGTTTCGCCGGCCCCCGCGTCATCGAGCAGACCATCCGCGAGAAGCTGCCGGAGGGCTTCCAGCGCACCGAGTTCCTGCTCCAGACGGGCGTCATCGACATGGTGGTGCAGCGTCAGGAGGCCAGGCCGATCCTGGCGCGCATCCTTCACTTCTTCGGCGCCGCCGGTCTGACCGCCGGTCCCGGCGCCCAGGCCGCCCCCGAACCCGCACCGACCCCCTGAGGCCCGGATGAAGCAGCTTCCCTTCGAAGAGCATCTGCTGGAACTCGAGCGCAAGATCGAGGAACTCAAGGCGCTGTCGGCGGCGCACTACCTCGATCTGTCGCAGGAGATCGAGACCCTCACCCAGAAGCTCGAGCGCAGCCGGGCCGAGACCTACTCGAAGCTCACGCCCTGGCAGACGACGCAGCTGGCGCGCCACCCGCGGCGGCCGCTCACCCTCGACTACATCCAGATGTGTTTCGAGGATTTCGTCGATCTGCACGGCGGCCGGCAGTGGCCCGACGACAACAGCATCGTCTCGGGGCTGGCGATGTTCCGGGGCCAGCCGGTGGTGATCCTCGGCCACCAGAAGGGCAAGGATACCAAGGACAACCTCTTCCGCAACTTCGGAATGCCGCATCCCGAGGGCTATCGCAAGGCGCTACGAATGATGAAGCTGGCCGAGCGCTTCGGCCGTCCGGTCATCACCTTCATCGATACGCCGGGCGCCTACCCGGGCATGGACGCCGAGGAACGGGGCCAGGCCGAGGCGATCGCGCGCAATCTCTTCGAGATGACGTACCTTGGGGTGCCGATGATCTGCGTGGTGATCGGCGAGGGCGGCTCCGGCGGGGCGATTGCCATCGGCGCCGGCGACGCGGTCCTGATGCTCGAGCACGCCATCTACTCGGTGATCAGCCCGGAGGGTTGCGCCAGCATCCTGTGGAAGGATGCCTCGAAGGCCGAGGAGGCCGCCTGCGCCCTCAAGGTGACGGCCCGCAGTCTGCTCGAGCGGGGCGTCATCGACGAGAG
>CAZSVK010000348.1:0-6477 GCA_964610245.1 uncultured bacterium | reverse complement strand
TCATCGGAGGCTCTCTGACCTTCTATCAGGGACGCGACCATCGCGGCTTCACGGCGGGCCTCGCCATCGACCTGCCCCTCACCGATCGGCGGCAGGGCCAGCGCGCCGAAGCTCGGGCCCGCATCGCCTTCCTGGTGCGCCAGCGCGACGCGAGGGCGCTCGAACTCGAATCGCGCCTCCGGGCGGCCTGGACGGCCTACGAGGGCGAGCACCGCCGGGTGCACGACTTCCGGGAGAAGTCGGTCAACGTACTCGACCAGGTGCTGCAGACCGTGTCGGCCTCGTACGCCGAGGGACATCACTCGCTTCTCGAGCTGCTCGACGGCTACCGCCTCCATCGAGAGGCGCGCCTGGCCTATCTCCGCCAGGCCGAGGCCGCCCGGATGGCCTTCGTCGATCTCGAACAGGCCTCCGGCCATCTCATCCACGAGCCGGCCACCCCGGCCCGGACCCGCTGAAAGGATCCCCACATGCTGTCCTCGAGTCGGACTGTCTTGTTGTTTGCCCTGTTGTCCTGGTTCCTCGCGGCCTCCGGGCCGGCTGCGGAACTCGAGCCGATCGCGCACACCGCCTGGGGGGCCCAGGCCGAGATCTTCGTCGAGTTTCCGCCGCTGGTCGTCGGCAGCGCGGCCCGTTTCTCGGTCCACTTCACCGACCTCCGCGATCCGGAGCGGTTCCTGGCCGTGACCGCGGGCTCCGCCACCGTGACCCTGCACGTCACGGGCGCCCAGCCGCTCACCGCGAGCACGACGGCCCCCCGCGTGCCTGGTATCTTTGGCGTTACACTCGTCCCGACCGCCGCAGGGCCGGCCAGGCTGGTCTTCGCGCTGGACGGACCGGGAGCCAGCGACTCCTTCGAGCTTGTCACTCGCGTTCACTCGACGCCCGACGAGGTCAGGCCGGAGACCCGGCCCGAGACTCGCGGGGAGAAGGTGGCCTTCCTCAAGGAACAGCAGTGGCAGATCCCCTTCGCCTCCACCCTGGCGTCGCGCCGTCGGATTGGCCGCTCCGTGCACGCCCTGGGCGAGGTCCGCTCCAAGTCGGGAAAGGAAGTGCGCCTGCACGCTCCCAGGCCGGGAAGACTGGAGCCCGCCCGCGGCAAGGACTGGCCCGTGATCGGCCAGCGCGTCGAGGCCGGCGAGACGCTGGCCGTGGTGCTCCCGCCCACCTCGCCCGAGCTGGATCGTTCCTATCTGGAGCTGGAGAGCCGCCAGGCCGCGGTCGAGCTGTCGTGGGCCACGCAGATGGTCGAACGCTCGGCGCGACTGGACAGCCAGGGGGCCATTCCCAGGCAGGAACTCGAGAGCGCGCGCAAGCAGCTCGAACTGGCCCGCAGCCGGGTCGAGACGGCGCGCAAGCGGCTCGAGTACCTCCGCTCCCGCCAGGAAGGCGGCGCCACGACGGCGACCGGGCAGCGCGAGGAGTACCTGCTCCGCTCGCCCGTCGGCGGGACGCTGGTCGCGGTGCACGCCACCGCAAGCGAGAACGTCGAGGAATCCACGACCGTCTTCACCGTCATCGACCTGGCCCGCGTGTGGATCGTCGGCCGCGTCTACGAGCCCGACATGGAAGCCGCCCGGGCGGCCAGGACCGCCTCCTTCAAGTTCCTCGGAGAACCGAGGGCCGTCACGCTCGAGTCCCTGTCGGGCACCCTGGTGACGATCGGAGACCTGGTCGACGCGCGCACCCGGACCGTTCCCGTGGTCTTCGAGGTGGGCAACCCGGAGCGCCGCCTCAAGATCGGCCAGTTCGTCGAGGTCGATCTCGAGACCGGAAGCGGCGAGGAGTGCGTGGCCATCCCGGACACCGCCCTCTATGACGACGGCGGCCGCGACGTCGTGTTCCTCGAGCTCGGAGGCGAGAGCTTCCTGAAGCGCCGTGTGCGCGTGGGCAATCGCCAGCGAGGCTTCGTCCAGATCGTCGATGGGCTCCAGGCCGGAGACCGCATCGTCACCGTCGGCGGGTACGAGGTCTACCTCCAGTCCGTTTCCCGCGCCATTCCCGAACACGGACACGCTCACTGACAAGGAGAGCCCGTACCCATGCTGTCTCATCTCATCCGCGTCGCTCTCGAGGGGCGATTGGTCGTCCTGTTCCTCTCGGTGGCGTTGCTCATCGGAGGCGGCCTCGTCGCGCTGCGCCTGCCGGTCGACGTGCTGCCCGATCTCACGGCGCCAACCGTCACCATTCTCACCGAAGCCCACGGCCTCGCCCCCGAGGAGGTCGAGACCCTCGTCACCTTCCCGATCGAATCGGCCCTCAACGGCGCCAGCGGCGTCCGCCGGGTTCGCTCATCCTCCGGCATCGGGATCTCCGTCGTCTGGGTCGAGTTCGACTGGGACATGGACATCTACATCGCCCGGCAGGTCGTCAGCGAGAAGCTCCAGCTCGTCGGGAACTCGCTTCCCCCGGGGATCGGGCGCCCCTTGCTGGCCCCCATCTCGTCGGTGATGGGCGAGATCCTGTTCCTCGGGCTCTCCGGCGACGGGGTCGATCCCATCGAGCTACGTTCCACGGCGGACTGGCAGGTGCGTCGCCGGCTCCTGGCCGTGTCCGGGGTCTCCCAGGTCATCCCGATCGGCGGAGGGGTGCGCCAGTACCAGGTGCTCGTTGCCCCGGCCAAGCTGGCGGCGTTCGGCGTCACCTTCGACGAGGTCGCGACCGCCCTGGGAGAATCCAACGCCAACTCCTCGGGCGGCTTCCTGCTCTCCTCGGGCCAGGAGTATCTGCTCCGCGGCATGGGCCGCATCTCGACCCTCGAAGACATCGCCGAAACGGTGGTGGTCGAGCGAGACGGCCTGCCCGTGAAGGTCGGCCAGCTTGCCGAGATCGGCATCGGCGCCGCCCCGAAGATGGGCGTGGGATCGGTCGACGGCCAGCCCGCGGTCGTCCTGGGAATCCTCAAGCAGCCCGGCACCAACACGCTGGAGGTAACGCGAAGGATAGACGTCGTGCTCGAGGAGCTCGAGCGGCTGCTGCCCGCCGGCATGAAGCTGCATCGCAACATGCTCCGCCAGGCGGATTTCATCGAGACGGCCGTCGCCAACGTCGAGAAGGCGCTGCGGGACGGCGCCATCCTGGTCGTGCTGATCCTGCTGGTCTTCCTGGCCAGCGGACGGGCCACGCTCATCTCCGTGACCGCCATTCCCCTGTCGCTCCTCGTCGCCATCCTGGCCTTCCGGCTGACGGGCGTCACCATCAACACGATGTCTCTCGGAGGCCTGACGATCGCGATCGGAGCCCTGGTCGACGATGCCATCATCGACGTGGAGAACGTCTTCAGACGGTTGCGCGAGAACCACGGGAAGGCGCCCGACAAGCGTCACTCGATCCTCGAGGTCGTCTGGCGCGCCTCCAACGAGATCCGCCCGTCGATGGTCCTGGCCACGTTCATCATCATCCTGGTCTTCATCCCGCTGTTCTTCCTGTCCGGGGTGGAAGGGAAGCTCCTCGCCCCTCTCGGCTTCTCCTACATCATCGCGCTGTTCGCCTCGCTGATCGTCAGCCTCACGGTGACGCCCGTCCTGTGCTACTTCCTGCTGGGCAAGTCGAAGGACCTGGAGCACGACACGGATGGACCCGTCCTGAGAGTCCTGAAGGTCTGCTACGCTCCGGTGCTGAGGCTCGCTCTCGGGCGTCCGTGGCTGGTGATGCTCCCGGCCCTGGCGGCGTTGGGGTTGACGCTGGCGTCGCTGCCTCGCCTGGGCAGGGCCTTCTTGCCGGAGTTCAACGAGGGCGCGCTCACCCTGAGCGCCGTGACCTTGCCCGGCACCAACCTGATCGAGTCCGACAAGCTGGGCCGGCTGGTCGAGCGGCAGTTGAAGACGGTGCCGGAGGTCATCGCCACCGCTCGACGCACGGGCAGGGCCGAGCTGGACGAGCATGCGATGGGCTCCAACGGCGCCGAGATCGACGTGCGTCTCGACCTTCGCGGACGCTCCAAGCAGGCGGTGCTGGCGGAGGTGCGCAAGGCGCTCAAGGGCATTCCCGGTTTGATCGTCAATGTCGGACAGCCGATCTCCCACCGGATCGATCACATGCTCTCGGGCACCCGGTCGGCCGTGGCGGTCAAGCTGTTCGGAGTGGAGCTGTCCGAGATGCTGCGCCTGGCAAACGAGATCCGGGATCAGATGGCCACCGTGAAGGGCGTCGTCGATCTCTCCGTGGAGCAGGTCAGCGACATTCCGGAAATCCGTATGACCTTCGACCGTCGAGCGGTCGCCCGCTACGGTCTGCGCGTGGGGCAACTGGCCGAGGCGGTGGAGGGTGCCTTCGCCGGCCACGTGACGGGTCAGATCCTCGAACACGGCCGCACCTACGATCTGGTGGTCCGCTACGACGACGCCGCCAAGGCCGACCTGGCCGCCATCTCCAACACGCCCTTCGACACGCCCGCGGGCATCAAGGTCCCGCTGAAGGTCCTGGCCAAGATCGAGCGCAAGGGCGGACCGAACACGATCAACCGCGAGGACGTCCAGCGCAAGGTCGTGATCTCGTGCAACGTCCAGGAGCGCGATCTGGGCAGTCTCATCGGAGACATCCGCCGGCTCGTCGAGGCCAACGTCAAGCTGCCCGAGGGCATGTTCGTGACCTACGGAGGGCAGTTCGAATCGGAGCAGGAGGCGCGCCGCACCATCGGCCTGCTCTCGCTGGGAGCCATCGCCGGGATCTTCGTCCTGCTCTTCCTGGCTCTGGGAACGATGAGGCTGGCCTTCATCACGATGGCCAACCTACCGCTGGCGTTGATCGGCGGCATCGCCGCGGTGTTCATGACCGGAGGGGTGCTCAACGTGGCCTCGCTGGTCGGGTTCATCACGCTCTTCGGGATTGCCACCCGCAACGGCGTGCTGATGATCACCCACTACCAGCACCTGTTGTCGGAGGGCAAGTCGCGGGAAGAGGCCGTGTTCTCGGGTTCGATGGAGCGGCTGTCGCCCGTGATGATGACGGCGCTCACCGCGGGTCTGGCGCTGGTTCCGCTCATCCTCGCGGGCAGCGAGCCCGGCAACGAGCTGCAGGCCCCGATGGCCGTCGTCATCCTCGGCGGCCTGGTGACCTCGACAGTCCTCAACATGTTCGTGGTGCCGATTCTCTTCGATCGCTTCGGCAAGGTCACGCACCGGCCCGAGCGCCGCACGGCCGGGAGAAACGAGCGCCGGGCCACACGCGACCGCAGGCAGTCGCCGGCCGACGGCGCGCGCCTCTGAACCGGCTACACTGACGGCGGAAACCTGACGCATCGAAGGAACCAACCGGATGACCGACCACTCATCGCCTCGCTGGAAGGGCATCGCCCTGGGTCTGTCGGCGGCGGCGCTGTTCGGCGCCAGCGCGCCGTGCTCGAAGCTGCTGCTGGCGGGAGTCGGGCCGCTGGCCCTGTCGTCCCTGCTCTACCTGGGAGCGGGCCTCGGGCTGGGCCTGGCCGCGCCTCTCCTGTCGAGGAAGGCCGGCGACGGGAAGGAGGCCCCGTTGCGGGCGGCCGACCTCGGCCTCCTGGCGGGCATCATCGTGTTCGGCGGCATCCTCGGTCCGATCGCGATGCTGTTCGGCCTGCAGCACACCTCGGCGATGGCGGGTTCGTTGTTGCTCAACCTCGAGACCCCGTTCACGATCCTCATCGCCCTGCTGCTCTTCGGAGAGCACCTGGGCAGGCGCGAGCAGGTCGCGGGCGGCCTCATCGTCCTGGGCGCCGCGGTGCTGGGCAAGGAGCCGGGCGAGTTCGCCGCCGACTGGATTGGCGTCCTGGCGATCGCGGGCGCCTGCGCGAGCTGGGGACTGGACAACAATCTGAGCCAGCGCCTCACGCTTCGCGATCCGATCTCCGTGGTGAAGGTCAAGGCGCTGGGCGCCGGCGCCTGCACGGGGACGTTGGCCTGGCTCCTGGGCCAGCCGATGCCCGCGGCCGGCTCGATCGTGGCCGCCCTGCTCCTGGGCAGCGCCTCGTACGGGCTGAGCCTGGTCCTCAACATGCAGGCGCTGCGTCTCCACGGCGCGGCCCGGCAGGCGGCCTGCTTCGCGACGGCGCCGTTCATCGGCGCCCTCCTCTCGATCCCGATGCTGGGCGACCGGCCCACGCCGGTCACCGCGGCGGCCGTCACGCTGATGCTGCTGGGCATCATCCTGCTCTCGCGGGAGCATCACAGCCACGAGCACGAGCACGCCCCGGTCGAACACGAGCACAGCCACGAGCACGACGAGCACCACGACCACGAGCACGAGCACGACGGCCACGGGCTTCCCGGCTCCGGAGCGCACTCGCACCCCCACCGGCACGAAAGCGTGGTCCACGAGCATCCGCACGTGTCCGACCTCCACCACCGGCACGAGCATTCGTGACGGCAAGCGGGCGGCCGCCGGGAACGCACCCCGTCGCCGCTGCGCCTGACGCCGTCGCCGCCGCGCCCGGGCCGAGCCCCCGGGAAGCTCGGGTGCGCGCGCGGTTCGTGGGGAAACTGGGAGGATCTCGACTTGCCTCTC
>CAZSVK010000347.1:5364-6539 GCA_964610245.1 uncultured bacterium | reverse complement strand
ACCTTGACCACCAGGTCGGTGGTGGAGCCGGCGGCCAACGGACCTGAGTCGGGCAGACCGTCCGAGTTGGAGTCGGCCAGCGCCGTGGTGCCGTCGGGCCGCAGGAACTGGACCGTGCTGCCCTGCGTGGAGATGCCGTTCGAGACCACGGTCAGATTGAAGGTGTCGGAGCCGTTGCCGTTGTTCTTCAACGTGACCGTGTAGGTGACGAAGGAGCCGGCGGGCCGGTTGGCATCGGAGGTCGTTCGGTCGGCGGCGGTGAGTTCAGCCGCTTCCGGGCTGTTCTGCGGACCCAGGGCGCCCAGAACGGTCTGGTTGTCTCCGCCGCCCACGTTCAGGATGGCCGGATTCGAGTCGACGACCGGCTGCTGGACGCCCGAGTTGTTGGCGTAGAGCGCATGGGCCGTGTTGGTGTAGGGCCCTGCGGCCAGGGTCGTGGCGACGTCGACCTTGATCTGCAACTGGTAGGCCTGGCCCGACGTGAGGATCTCGGTCCCGGCGGCATCCGGCGAGGCCGGGATGAAGAGACCGAACTTCGTCACCGGCGTGACCCGGTTCGTGTTGTCGAGCAGGTTGTCGGTCCAGGCGCCGGCAGCCTGGGTCGACTCGTAGACGACGACGGCGTTGGCCGGGGCCTTGGCGACCATGCTGTTGAAGGTCTGGCCGGAGGGAAGCGTGTCGTAGATCAAGACGCCGTACCGGTTGGCGAGCGTTCCGCTGAGGCTGACGTTGTTCACGAGCACGCCCTTGGACGCCTTGCTGCCCGTGTTCGTCCCACCGATCGTATAGGTCACCTGGGTGCCGGCGGCGATATCGCGCGGTGTCACCGACTTGGTGACGGTGACGACGGCGTCGCTGACGACCGTGACGGTGCTGTAGTTGTTCTCGTCCTTGGTGTTGCCGCTGACGTCGCCTCCGCTGACGGCCTTGAGGTTGACCGAGGCCTTCTGGGTCGCCGTCGCGCCGGAGGGAATCGAATAGGTCACGATCAGGCTGACCTGTTCGTCACCGGAGAGGTAGCGCGTCAAGCCGCCGCTGCCGAAGCCGCTGGCCACCAGCACGTCGCCGGGGTCGACCACGCCGTTGCCGTTCGCGTCTTCGTAGACAGCCGGGTTCTGAGGCGTGAAGGTCGTGGTGCCGGCAATGAGGGTCAGCGTGTAGCGATCCTTGTCGTT
>CAZSVK010000347.1:0-5354 GCA_964610245.1 uncultured bacterium | reverse complement strand
GAAGATCGACGACCGAACCGGCGGTGCCGTTCTGCGTCTGGCCTCCTTCGTCGTCGCCATTGGGGGTCACCGAGACGCCGTAGATCGACAGCACGGTCGTGATGACCTCGTTGGAGAGGGCCGTCTGGGCGACGTTCGCCGCGTCCAGGAAGGTGGCCGAAGCCTGATTGCGGATGAGAGTTCCAGCCGGCGTGTAGGACGCGGCCAGGGCTGGGGTGCCGCAAACGAGCACCAGCGAGAGAATGACGATAGCTCGGCAGACGCCGCCGAAGAGTCTAGTGGAGAACATGAAGCAGCTCCTTGTCTGGCTCCGTTTCCGGGGATTCACAGGGGTCGGGTTCGTGATTTCTTGCTCCTGGGAAGCAGTTCATCGGTGCTCGCCGCCGGGCGAACACCGCTTTCGGGGAAGGCCATCCCCGGGGCGACGCTACTTGACGGTCACCCGGCAGCCGGAGGCGAATCGTTCGTCGGGCGAGAGCTTCGAGACGATCCACTTCACATGAGTGACCTTCTCGGGACCGGCGGGAACGAGCCGCTCGCCCTCCGGAGTTCGCACCCGCATCATGAGGGGCGGCCTCTGGTATTTCTGGCCCCCGTCGACGCTGAACTCCAGCCGGGCGCCGGCCACAATCTGCGCCGACTTCTCGACGTAGGTCGTACCCGGGGGCACCGGGATGACCAGTTCGACCTTCGTGAGCTTGGTGTCGGCGACGTTGCGGTACTTCAGCGAGTACTGCACCACGTCGCGAGGCATCACCTTGTCGGCCGGACCGAGGGTCTCTTTGCCGGTTGCGGGATCGAGCTTGACGACCTGGGCCGAGAGCGTCCCCTTGAGCTTGTCGCTCTTTCCTTCCTGGGCCCGTGCCACCTGCGTGAGCAACGCCGCGGCCAGGATCCCGATCCAGACGAATCTGGGTAGCTCTCGCATCGAACGCCTCCAATCCGTAGACAACCGCACGACCGCTTCGGTCGTATGGAAGGTCAGCCAGGATAACGCCGACGACAAGCCAAGTCAACACGGATCTAGTGTGAACAAACGCTAACATTCTGTCGGCGCTGCCGGATTCCATGGGCAGAGAGCACGGTCCCTCTCCTTCTCGCCGCCTCTCGCCGCGGGCCGGAGCCGGTCGGCACCCTTCGCACGGGAACGATCGGGGCAAATCCGGATTGCCCACTAGCCATGTGCCGGCGTCATCATTAGAATTCAGCCGAGGATCATGCACTCTCTTCGTCTTCACATGCGCTGCGTTGCGTGGCTCCTGATCGCCCTGATGGCGCTCGGACCGGCTTCCGCTGTCGCCCAGGAGACCGGCGGCAAGAAGTACCTCTCCATCGACTACCGCGAGTTCCCCACCTTCGGGGCGGCCATCAAGAACTCGCTGGCCCCCACCGACATCAAGGCCAACGTCGGGGCGGCCCTTCGCAACACCGTCGACCCGCTCAACCCGGCCCGCTACGTCGCAGCCGTCCTCGTCTACGAGGCCCAGCGACAACTCGCCTCGGGCCAGGGGCTCGACGTCGGGAAGCTGGTTTCGGGTCTATCGGTTCCCTCGATCGCCCTCGGCTACGTCGGCGCCCAGGCTGGCGACATCGCCGGTGCCGCCCTCACCTCGATCATGGCCAACACGATGGGCATGGCCGGAGGCATCGCCGGCGGTTTCGTGCTCCGGCCCATCCTCTGGTTCCTCGGCAACCAGGTCGGCCAGACCATCGGCGGCGATCTCAAGAACGGCGACGTCTCGGTCTCCAGGGGGTTCGGGAAGGCCCTGGTCGCCTTCAACCCGGTCGAGGATTCCTCCCAGATGATCGGCGACGCCGTCTTCAGCGTCCTCGGACAGGCGCTCATCCCGATCCCGCTCGTGGGGGCAATGGTCGGAGGCATGGTGGGCGGCACAATCGGCCTGCTCGCCGGCAAGGCCTTCGTTGGCACCGAGGCCGGCCAGGCGGTCGACCGGGCGATCCGCGGCAAGCTGGGCAACCTCGCCAATTCCATGTCGCCCGGCACGGGTGACGCGGCCGCCGACCACAAGTCGACCGGCCCCGCCGCGCCATCCACCGCTGCGTCCGCTCCGCTAGCTTCAGCCCTTCCCGTCGCCGCCAAGGCCACGGTCGAGCAGCCTCTCACGGCCGCCGGCCGCGCGGCCTATCAGAGCCTCCTCGAGGCGATGAAGTCTGGCGACAAGGCTCGCATTCAGGAAGCGTTCGGCCAGTACCAGAAAGCGCGCTGAGAGAGGCGATTCCGCTCACAGCGCGGGCTTCGTCCGCTCTGAGGCTTGAGGCTGGAGGCTGGAGGCTGGAGGCTTGAGGCTGGAGGAAAGGCTGGCGTCCCCCTCCAAATCGTCGCAGCCTGCGATGATGATGGCTGGAGAGAGTTCCGCTCGCGCTTGTGAGTCTGAGTCCTCGAGAGTGCCGCTCAAGCCTGGATTGCTCTTCTCATGGCCAGGGCCCGGCTCGGGTCCTGGCAGGGGCCCGGGGACAGCGTCCCCGGCTCAGAGCTCTCAGTACCCCTACGTCGTCGGCACCACCACGGGCCTGAACGCGAGCTTCACCACCTCGGAGATATCGGTGACGAGATGGACGCCGAGCTGACGCTGGATCTCCTTGGGGATATCCTCCAGGTCCTTGCCGTTCTCCTTGGGCAGGATGATCTCTTTGATGCCCAGCCGGAAGGCGGCCAGCACCTTCTCCTTGATGCCGCCCACCGGCAGCACCTTGCCGCGTAGCGTCACCTCGCCGGTCATCGCCACGTCTTTACTGACCATCCGCTCGGTGAGCGCGCTGATGACCGCGGTGGTGATCGTGACGCCCGCCGACGGCCCGTCCTTCGGGATGCCGCCCTCGGGGGCATGGATATGGATGTCGAGCTTCTTGTAGAAGTTGGGCTCGATGTTGTAGTCGTCCGCATGGTGGCGGACGAAGCTGACCGCGGCGCGGGCCGATTCCTGCATGACGTCGCCCAGCGAACCGGTCATGATCACCTTGCCTGAGCCGGGCACCGTGACCGCCTCGATCGGCAGCGTCACGCCGCCCACCGAGGTCCAGGCCAGACCGCAGACCACGCCGACCTCGTCGACCTCTTCGGCCCGGCCGTGCCGGTACTTGGGGATGCCGAGCAACTCCTCGACCTTCGCGGGGGTGATCAGGGCCCGCGCCCGGCGGTGCTGCGTCACGACCTGCTTGGCCACCTTGCGGCAGATGGAGCCGATCATGCGCTCGCACTCGCGGACGCCCGCCTCGCGCGAGTAGAAGCGGATGATGTGGATGATCGCCTTCTCCTGGAACTGGATGTGCCGGCTCTTGAGGCCGTTCTCCTTCATCTGCTTGGGCACCAGGTAGCGCACCGAGATCTCGAGCTTCTCTTCCTCGGTGTAGCCCGGGATGTTGATGATCTCCATCCGGTCGCGCAGCGGCTCGGGGATGGTGTGGGGGATGTTGGCCGTGGCCAGGAACAGCACCTTCGACAGGTCGAAGGCCACCCCGAGATAATTGTCGGTGAAGGTGGAGTTCTGCTCCGGATCGAGAACCTCGAGCAGGGCCGAGCTGGGGTCGCCGCGCCAGTCGGCGCCGGTCTTGTCGATCTCGTCGAGGAGGAACACCGGGTTGTTCGACTTCGCGGTCTTGATGAGCTGGAGGATGCGGCCCGGCATGGCCCCCACATAGGTGCGCCGGTGACCGCGGATCTCGGCCTCGTCCCGCATGCCGCCCAGGCTGACCCGGACGAAGTTGCGTCCCATCGCCCGCGCGACCGAGCGGGCGATCGACGTCTTGCCGACGCCTGGCGGGCCCATCAGGCAGAGGATGGGGCCCTTGATCGACTTCTTGAGCTTGCAGACCGAGAGATATTCGAGAATGCGAGCCTTGGGCTCCTTGAGCCCGTAGTGGTCCTCTTCCAGGACTCGTTCGGCCCGCACGATCTCCAGCTTGTCGGGCGTCGACTTCGTCCACGGCAGCTCGCACATCGTGTCGAGATAGCTGCGAATGACGCCGGCCTCGGCCGAGTTGAACGACATCTTCGCCAGCCGGTCGACCTCCTTCACGCACTTGTCCTCGGCGTACGGAGGCATGGCGGCGGCCTTGATTTTCTTCTTGTACTCGGCGATCTCGGTCTGCAGTTCGTCGCTGTCGCCCAGTTCCTTCTGGATCGCCTTGACCTGCTCGCGCAGGTAGTACTCCTTCTGGATCGACTCCATCTGCTTGCGGACCCGGCCCGAGATCTTCTTCTCGATGATGAGGATCTCGATCTCCTTGTTCAGGATGTCGACCAGCTTCTCCAACCGCTCTTCGGCGTCGAAGGCCTGGAGGATCTCCTGCTTGACCAGGACCTTGAGGTTGAGGTGGGCCGTGATGATGTCCGCCAGACGACCGGGGCTGTCGACGTTGGAAGCGACGACGACGACCTCGACGGGGATCTTCTTGTTCAGCTTGACGTAGCGCTCGAACAGGCTGATGACGTTGCGCATCAGGGCCTGGACCTTGACGCTCTTGACGGGCGAGTCCGGCACCTCCTCGACGGTCACCTCGAAGACGTCGTCGCTCTTCACGTATTCCTTGATGCGAGCGCGGAAGACGCCCTCGACGAGGATCTTCACGATGCCGTCGGGCAACTTCAGCATCTGCATGACCTGGACGACCGTCCCGGTCTCGAAGAGTTCGTCCGGCGCCGGGTCGTCCGTGGAGGGGGACTTCTGGGTGACGACCAGGATCTCCTTGTTGCCCTTCATGGCCATGTCGATGGCCTTCAGCGACTTCTGGCGGCCCACGAACAGCGGGATCACCATGTACGGAAACACGACGACGTCTCTCAGGGGCAACATCGTGAGCTTCGTGATCCGTTTGGCTTCCCGATCGGGCGGGCGCGCTTCGATGACGCTGTCGTCGCCCGGGTTCTGCTCTTCTGCCATGGTCTTCCTCCTCCTGGTGGTGGCCGTTGGCTCTTACTTACCACTTTATTGTCAGAATAGGGTGCCCTTGCGAACGTATCCGCAAGCGAAGCACTTTGCGGTGCGGCGCACCGCGTGGCTGCCCCCCTCCGCCCCGGCCGGCAGGATCTTGACCTGACGTCGGAGCCGGGCGCCGCACTGCGGGCAGCGGGTCATGCGGCGGAAGATCAGCATCAGCACGATGACTCCGCAGACGCCGGCGGCGAGATCCATCCTCAGCCGAGTGGGCTGGACCGCAGGCGCGGCAACCGGGGTCTGGGGCGCGAGACTGGCCACCGATTCGGTGCGCTTGAAGTTGGCCTCCAGCGAGGCGGCCAGGTCGTCGATGCCCTGAATCACGGTCTCGTTGGTCACCTTCGGCCCGCCCCTGGCCAGGAAGCCTTCGAGCTTCTGGCGGGTCAGGACGTGCAGGAG
>CAZSVK010000346.1:0-6613 GCA_964610245.1 uncultured bacterium | reverse complement strand
CCGTGACCACCGCGGTGAGCTTTCCACCGGCCTGGGCCGAGCTGATCGCGGCCACATCCCGCTCGTACAGGTCGGCCCAGACCCAAACGCTGGCGTTATCGCCGAGCGTCACGAGCGACGCCTCCGACTTGGCCACCTCGCCCGGCACCGCGTGCATCTCCAGCACGCTGCCGTCGGCCGGCGCTCTCAACACGAGCCTTCCCCGCGCCGTCGAACGCGACCGGGCCCGGGCCTCGTCGGCCGGCATCCCCAGCCGGACGAGCTTGCCGAGCGCGCCCTCGAGCCGGATCCCGGCCAGGTCCCGCTCCTTCTGAGCCAGGAAGACCTCCTTCTCCGACGCCACTCCCCGCAGGCCCGCCAGCCGTTCCGCGTCCCTGCGAGCCAGCTCCATCATCCCCTGGGCTTCCAGGTAGGCCTCCTCGGCCTCTCCCACCGCGACGCTGTCCAGCTCGACCATCGCCTGGCCGGCGCGGACCACCTCTCCCAGCGTGACGTGGACCTTGCTGATCAGCCCCTCGGCCTGCGAACTCACGTGGGCGACGCGGCGTTCGTCGAACTGCACCTCGCCCGTCAGCTCCAGGGGCGTATCGAGGCGGCGCTTCTCGGCCTGGAGCTTCTTCAGGAGCCCGCCCTCGAAGAGCCGGGCCGGCGCCCACACGACGCCGTGCTCGTACCGGCACTCGGCGCACTCGAAGGTCTTCACCTTGTGCTCGCAGTCGGTCGCGAACAGCTGCTCCACCGGCCGGTCGAGGTCCGAGCGCTCGGCTTCCTCGTTCGCCGCCGCCAGCGCCGGCAAGCAGACAGCACCGAGCAGGATGGCAGCGAGAACCAGCGTGTGGCCCCAGAACACGGCAAACCGGCGGCTCATGGCCGCACCTCCGGGGACGAGCTGGAGGCCCGGGGATTGAGGGCAGGAGTTGAAGTCTGGCCGGCGCTCCGGAGGACTCTGAGCCGCGAGCGCGGGCAAGACTCTCTCCAGCCATCGGGGGGGCCAGGGGTGAACTTCACCCTTGGCGAGG
Organism: uncultured bacterium; assembly: GCA_964610245.1. Taxonomy (GTDB): domain Bacteria; phylum Muiribacteriota; class UBA6191; order JACPRK01; family JACPRK01; genus CAZSVK01. The sequence goes on along the minus strand of CAZSVK010000346.1, from coordinate 5,594 downwards.
GTTCGGGAGCGGAGCTCCCGACAGGGTCTCCGGCTGCTGCCCCGCCTCTCAGCGGCTCTCCGGTCAGCCTCTCCACCTCGGCCACCGCCAAGTGCAGCTCGACCAGGGCCGTGGCGTACTTCAACCGCGCCTGACCGAGCGAACGCTGCGTGTCGAGCAGATCGAGGAACCCGAATCTTCCGGCGCGGTAGCCGGTGTCCAGGGCCTCGAAGGCGGCCCGGGCGCCGGGCAGGATGCGCGTCCGGTAGGCCTTGGCCTGGGCGGCCGCCGCGCTCAGATCGCGATGGGCCGCGGCCAGCAGACTGCCCGTCCGATTGAAGGCCGCGGCCCGCTCGACCTCCGTCTGGGATAGCCGCGTCCGGGCCTCCCGGATCGCACCCTGGTTGCGATTCCGCAGAGGCAGGGGCATCGTCAGCCCCACGACCAGGGTGTCGTCCGTCGCGCCCTCCGGCGAGAGCCGCCTCAGACCGGCCTGCAGGCCGACGTCCTGGCGAGCCGCGCTTCGCTGGAGGTCCAGGCTGGCCTGGCGCTGCGCAAGCTCGCTCTCCCAGCGCGCGAGGTCCGGATTGCGAGCGACACGCCGCGTGAGCGAGGGGAGATCCGGGGGGGCCAGCTCGAGTTCCAGCGTTCCGGTCACGCACTCGAAGGCAGCTTCGCTGGCGCCCCAGGTGCGAGCCAGCAGCACCCTGGCTCCCGCGAGCTGGCTCAGGGCCCGATCGCGTTCGACCTCGGCCTCGGCGCTGGCGACCTCCGCCCGGATGCGTTCGGTCGGCGACACCGACCCGGCCTGGACCTGGCACCCGACCGCCTCGAGGGCCCGGGCGGCAAGTCGCACGTTCTCGTCTGCCAGGCCGGCCTGGACCTGCGCGCCCAGCGCGACGGCGAAGGCCTTCCGGACCTCGGCGACGAGATCGGCCCTGCGCGTCTCGTAGTCCCAGGCGGCCAGCTCGCGCTCCGCCCCGGCGAGCCGCAAGCGTGCCGTCCGCTTCCCTCCAAGCTCGAACGGCCACGACAGGGAGACCGTCGACTGACGCCCTTCTCGCGCCAGCACCCCTCCGCCCGCGTTCTCGACCTCGAGCCCGAGTTCGGGATTGGGCCGGAGGCCAGCTTGCTCCTTCCTGGCCTGGACGGCATGGATCTCCCAGGCCGCGGCTGCCAGTTGCGGATTGCCATGCAGGGCGGATTCCAGCGCGCGCTCGAGGGTGAGCTGGCCCTCCGGCCGCGGCGCGGGGGACTGTGGCGAGAGAGCGGGCTCCGGAGGCGGCGTGACGGCGAAGAGCCCGGCAGAGAGGCTGGCCGACAAGAGGAAACAGACGAGGAGGATCTCCGGGAACGAAGACGAGCGAGAGCGCATGGGACCTCGGGCGATGCCGGGCATCGATGGTTTGGCGCACCCCGGCATGCTGCCGGAAGGAGGCCGTCAAAGGAGGTCTGCCGCGACCCTGTCGACGAGTCCGCGTCGTCTCCCGGAGGAGGCCCGCAATCGTCGTAGAGGCCGCGCAGCCGACCGGCCGCCCCGAGCCGACACGAGCTCTCGGAAGCGGCCCGGACTCAGACGCTCGCTCGAGGCGGCTGGAAGATGGAGCCTACCGGCACATCCGGGCGAAGCGGACCAATCCGGGCGAACAGGGGCGCGACGGGCGGAGGGATCGCGGGGCGCGCGTCCGGCGTCGGCATCGCGGCCAGATGACAGCTGCAGCCGCAAGGCGCGGAGCACTTCTGGGGCAGGTCGCCGTGCCCGTCAGGCTCGTCGTGGCCATCTGCCCGGGTGACGTGCAAGCACAGGTCGCCCGCCCCGGCCTCGGCCTGATGCGAGCCGTGATAGTCGAGGCACGGGAGAACGGGGCTGAATAGCAGCGCCAAGACGGCGAGCAGGGCAAGCCAGCTTCCCCAGGCCCGGACCGTTCCCCGATGGTATCTCATCGCGCTCGTTCGAAACCGACCCCGGCAACATACTCGCGAGGTGTCGCGGAGTCAACAGAGCGAGCGCTTTGGCGTGCATGTCCCTGGCACCTAGATATGCCTTCGCACGACCTCGACCCGGACCCGTGTCAGGCCTCTCGAGACGAAGCCCAGCCGCTTGGCGGCGGCACGCGAGACGTCGATGACCCGCCCGCGTCGAAACGGCCCGCGGTCGTTGACGCGCACCACGACCGATCGGCCGTTCGCCAGATTGGTCACCCTCAGGAGCGTGCCGAACGGGTAGGTGCGGTGGGCCGCCGTCAGGGCCCAGGGATCCATCCGTTCGCCGCTGCTCGTTCGCCGGCCATGGAACCCGTCGGTGAGCCCGTAGTACGAGGCAATCCCGACCTGAGAGCCGCCGCGCTTGACGACCCGCACCTCGTCGGCGCGTAGCTCGGCAGCTTCCAGATCAGGCTCCGCGACCGTCTCCTGCTCGGCCGCCAGACCCACTTCCCCCAGGTCCAGCGCGGGCAGGTCCTCGAAGGCCGGCCTGGCCACGGTCTGGGGCGCGGCAATTCTCCGGCGCGTGGGCCGGGTCGGGGACTCGCCCTGAGCTTGCCCGAGTCGCCGGCCCTGCGTTGCGCGGTCCTTCCAGGGGGCCTCGTCGAACCGCAGCAACTTCACCCGGGCGGTCTCACGTCCCACGTAGACGAAGTCGTGCAATCCCAGGCAAACACCGATGCCGGGAGGCTGGCCGTTCAGCTCGGGGCGGAGCAACAGCAGATCGAAGGCCCGCAACTCGTCGAGCGGGACCTTGGAGCCGATCCGGGAGAGAGCTTCCGCGTCGGCGGGCATCCTGAAGCCGGCCTCGCCCAGGAGCAACGCTGCCAATCCTACGTCATCCAGGCCCCTCCGGCGATCCCGCCCATCGGGCCTGAACCGCACGCCGGCAAGCGACACCGCGCGCTTTCGCAGCTCCCCTTCCGAGAAGGCCTTCGAGCCGGCCTCGAGCCCCCCGGGTCTCCCCCCCGAGAGCAGGGAACATGCGAGCAGGAGTGTGGTTGCAGTTCGATTCATGACGAGCCGGGCGCAAGTGTAACCCAGGGCATGGGCAAACGCCATCATGCCTGGCCATTGCGATTCCGTTGTGTCAAGATGGCTTCTGGAGCCTGTCTCGGAGCCAAGACCGGCCGCGATCGGCTGCCGGGTTGCCACCGTTGGTACTCCGACCGGCTCCTCGGGAGCCCCGCACCCGCAAGCCGCGGCACGGAGCGCCCGTGCATTCCTCTAGAGGAAGTGTCACCGTGGCCGACCTCAAGCTCGAATCTCCCGCCCGTTTCTTCAATCGGGAACTCTCCTGGCTGGCGTTCAACGAACGCGTCCTCGAAGAGGCGCTCGATCCCTCCAAGCCCCCGCTCGAGAGACTGAAGTTCCTCTGCATCTTCACGACCAACCTCGACGAGTTCTTCATGATCCGGGTGGCCGGTCTGAAGCAGCAGCTGGGAGCGTCCATCATGGAGCTGTCGCCCGACGGGCTCTCGGCCGGCGAGCAACTCCGGACGGTTTCGGATCGGGCCCACACTCTCCTCGAGCGCCACTCGAAGTGCATGCGGGAAGAGGTGCTGCCGCTGCTGGAATCCCAGGGAATCCGCCTGCACCAGTACCGGGCGCTTCCGCCCGCGGTGCGCGAGACCATCGACGCCACCTTCCGCCGGGAAGTGCTCCCGGTGCTCACCCCGCTGGCGATCGACCCCGGTCATCCCTTCCCCCACCTCCTGAACCTCGGCCTGAACCTGGGGTTCGTGCTGGTCCCACGTGACAGGGAGGGCGAGGATCTGCTGGCCGTGGTGCAGGTGCCGAGCGTGCTCTCGCGCCTGCTGCCGCTGCCGGGTCTGGGGGCGGGCTACAACTACCTGTTCCTCGAGGATGCCATTGCGCAGCACGCGGAGGATCTCTTCCCGGGCTACCGGGTGAAGGTGACCTTCCCGTTCCGGCTGACGCGCGACGCCGACCTGGAAATCGCGGAGGACGAAGCCAACGACCTTCTGCAGACGATCGAGCAGAGCCTCCGCCATCGCAACCAGGGCGACGCCGTGCGCCTGGAGGTCTCGCCGGACACGCCCCAGGAAGTGGTCGACATCCTGGTGCCCGACCTCCAGATCTTCCCGGAAGACGTGTACCGGATCGACATTCCCTTGAATGCGTCCGACCTGATGGCGCTGGTCAACCTGGACATGCCGCCTCTCAAGGATCCGCCCTTCACGCCACGGCCGCTGCGCCGCGAGAAAGGCGAATCGTTCTTCGCGCGTATCCGGGCGGGCGACATCCTGCTGCACCACCCGTACGATTCGTTCGACCCGGTGCTCAGCCTGGCGGCGGAGGCGGCCGAGGACCCGCGGGTGCTGGCCATCAAGCAGACCCTCTACCGGACCAGCGGCGACTCGCCGGTGGTGCAGGCCCTGATGCGGGCCGCCGAACAGGGCAAGCAGGTCACGGCCATCGTCGAACTGAAGGCGCGGTTCGACGAGAAGGCGAACATCCAGTGGGCCAAGGCGCTCGAAGGCGCGGGCGTCCACGTGGTCTACGGTCTGCTGGGCCTCAAGACACATTGCAAGGTGCTGCTGGTGGTGCGCCGGGAAGACACGGGCATCCGGCGGTACGTGCACTTCGGCACGGGCAACTACAACCCTCGCACCGCGCGCATCTACACCGACATCGGGTTGATGACCTGCCGGCCGGAGCTGGGGGCCGACGCCTCGGAGCTGTTCAACCTGCTGACCGGCTACTCGCGCTTCGATAGCTGGCGCAAGCTGCTGGTCGCACCCCACAACATGCGCAGCCAAGTGCTGCGGCTCATCGAGCGGGAGGTCGAGCACGCCCGGGCCGGCCGCGGGGGCCGCATCGTGGCCAAGATGAACTCGCTGGCCGACGACGAGGTCATCAACGCGCTCTACCTGGCCGCCCAGAGCGGGGTCGCGATCGATCTGGTGATCCGCGGCATCTGCTGCATCCGCCCGGGGGTTCCCAGCTTCTCCGAGAATGTCCGGGTCACCAGCATCGTGGGCCGCTTCCTCGAGCACAGCCGCGTCTTCCACTTCGCCAACGGCGGCGACGACGAGGTGTTCATCAGCAGCGCCGACTGGATGAGCCGCAATCTCGATCGGCGCGTCGAGATCACCGTTCCGGTCGAGGATCCCGTCCTCAGAGACCGCCTGGTCGTCGAGGTCCTGGGCACCTGCCTGGCCGACAATGTCCAGGCGCGCGAACTGGGGCCGGAAGGGAGCTGGACCCGCAGGGTACCCCAGGCCGGTTCGATGACGGTCAGCGCCCAGCGGCTGCTCCTCTCGCCGGATAGGCCGACGACCTCGGCCGACTTCCAGCGCACCCTGGGCCAGGGCGAGGCAGGCCAGGCCTCGACGGCCGCCGCTGCCGGCCAGACCGGAGTGAGGCTGAGAGGCCGCCGGCGGCGCGCCCTGGTGAGCTACCCCGTTTCGGGTGACGTCGAGGTCCCGACCGATCCGGATATCTGAGCTGCTACGCGCAAAGATCATCGCAAGGCCCGAGGATTCGACCTCGAACGAGGTTGACCAATCACAGAGACCACAGAGACACAGAGGGGAGTTGATTCCATGAAGGCCGACTACTTCTCTGTGTCTCTGTGCCTCTGTGCCTCTGTGATACCTGTCCTGGTT
>CAZSVK010000345.1:0-6622 GCA_964610245.1 uncultured bacterium | reverse complement strand
CTCCTGGATGACCAGGCTGGCGGAGGGGTGGCGGACGAAGATGACGCAGAGGCCGATGCGGACGCCCGATGCGGCCACGATCTCGCGCACGTGGCGCGTGATCTCGGTCAGCCCCTTGCGGCCGGTCTCGACGAGGATGCGATCCTGGTGCTGCACGGGAACAGCCTAACGCGGCGCGGCGTCAAAACCAACGGATGCGCTCAGCAGACGCGCATGATCTCGGAGAGCGAGGTCTCGCCCTTCAGGAGCGCCGGGACCGCGCCGGTCATGAGCCCCACGAAGGGCTGGCCGGCCGCGGCGGCAACGAGCTGTTCGCGACTGACGTCACGCCGCAGGGCGCGGCGAACGGCCGGGGTCATCTGGAGGTACTCGTAGATCGGGCGCCGGCCCCGGAACCCCGAACCGGCGCATTGCTCGCAGCCGCAGGCCCTGAACAACGGCCCCGCGGCGCCTCGCGCCGCGGCGGCGGCAGGCGCGGCCGCGTCGAGATGCCGCGACACCAGGTCGCGCAGGCTCGCCAGCCCTTCGAGGTCGGGCTCCCGACAGGCGGGGCACAGCTTGCGCACCAGCCTCTGGCCCGTGACGCCGATGAGAGCGTCGGCCACCAGGTAGGGCTCGATGCCGATGTCGAGCAGGCGCAGCACGGCCCCGATGGCGTCGGAGGCGTGGAGCTGGGTGAAAGTCAGATGCCCCGTGAGGGCGATCTGATGGAGCAATACGGCGGTCTCGACGTCGCGGACCTCGGAGCAGAAGATCACGTCGGGATCCATCCGCATGAAGTGCCGGAGCACAGGGACGAAGTTCATCCCCAGGGCCGGCCGAACCGCGGTCTGGTGAACGCCGGGAAGCATCACCTCGACCGGATCCTCGACGGAGAGGATCTTGCACCGATTGGCGTCCCGGCGGGCGAGCAACGAGTAGACCGTCGTCGTCTTGCCCGACCCGCTGGGGCCGGTGGCGATGAAGAGGCCGCATGGCACGGCGACGGCGGCCAGGAGGGTCTGGCGCAGCTCTTCTTCGGGGAAGACCAGCTCAGGGCTGGAGAGGACCTTGTCGAGCGACTGACGGTACAGGATGCGCAGACAGGCGCTCTCGCCCAGGATCGTGGGACCGACGCTGGCGCGGAGTTCGCAACGCTCGCCGTGGAGATCGAGGCGAACGCGGCCGTCCTGCGGCAGGCGCGTCTCGGCCACGTCGAGACCGCTCATCGTCTTCACCGCGGCGATGAGGGCACGATAGGACTCGGGCCCGAGGTCGGCGCGATGCTCCAGCACCCCGTCGATCCGGAACCGGATGCGCCCCCCGGCGGCACAGCCGGGTTCTCCTTTCTGATCGAAGTGGATATCGGAGGCGTTAGCCTCGACCGCGCGGGCGATGAGTTCTTCGAGCGCCGCCTGGGGCGGCATGCCGAGGCAGTCGGCCGAGCGACCCGGCCCCCAGCAGGCCCCGGCACCGGAGGCGGGCTGCGACGGAGGAGCGGCCGCCTCGCCGGCGGCGGGAAGCGACAGCAGCCCCTCCGCGAACTTCTGCCCGATGACGGCCGCCACCTCGTCGAGCCGCCCCTGGCTCTCACCGCTGGAGGCCAGCAGGACCACGTCGGCGCCGAAGAGGCCCGGATGCCTCGACAGCGCCTCCGAGAAGCGGACTCCGGCTTTCACGTCGTCGATGATCTGCTGGAGGCTCGGCCCCATCGGCCCTCGTGATTGCTCGGCGCGGAGCGTCATCAGGGTGGCCACGAGTGGCACTCCGTTGCCCAGCATGGTGGCGAACTTGCTCCAGAACACGGTCATGGTCTTGTTATCCACGATTGCTGTCTCCTTGGCCGGCGCGAGCCGGGGCCTTCCGTTCGTTGAGGCGGGGGTGCCGGCGACGGCGGTCTCGCGGGACCGTCGATGGCCGTCAGCCACGGGCGAGCGTGAGCATCCGGCGATTGCGCGCGCGCCCTTCGCGCTCCTCTATCCAGACCATCAGAAGGCCTCGGCGAACCCGGATGCGCCCGCCAATCTCGAAGTACGGGAGGGAGGCCAGTTCTGCTTCCAGTTCGTCGGGCGAGAGGCGCAGGTAGGCGGCCACCTCGTCGAAGGTCATGATCTCGTGCTCCACGGTCGCCAGGGCGGCCTCGGCCGCCACCTCGGCCTTGACGGCCGCGAGAATCTGGCGGGCCCGGACCACCGAAGTCGGAGGCCCAAGTCCGGGAGCCGGCTCGAAGGCACCGGCCGCGGAGGCATCAGCCGCGGAGGCCATGGAAGAGCCGGCTTCCGCCTTCGTCAGGGCCGAGAGCGCCTCGAAGTGGCCGAGAGTGACGCGGCAAGCCGGACACGCCGAGAGATGGGCGGCAACCAGCTCGGAATCCCCGGGAGACAGGTCGGCCCGCTCGAAGCCGGACAGGAGAGTCTCGACCGTCGTGCAGTCGATCACGAGCGGGCTCCTTTCAGCGACGCGCCGGCAGTGGCGGTCTCGTTGTCGGCATCCGGCTCGGCGCCGCCGGAGTTCCCGCCCGCCCTGTCCGAGGAGTCGAAATCGGCCTGACGGCGAGCCTCCGCGCCGAGATGGCCGGCCAACTTCCGGCGCAACGCCAGTCGGGCCCGATGCACGTGGGTCTTCACGGTACCCGTCGGGACATCGAGGATGGCAGCGGCGTCGGCACACGGAAAACCCTCGAACTCGCAGAGGACGAACGCCTTGCGCAGAGGCTCGTCGAGCGAAGCCACGGCGCGCAGAAAGGACTCTCTCAGCTCACGACCGAGAATCTGCTCGAACGGAGCGCTCGACTCGGGCTCGACAGGCTCGGCGGAACCCCGGCCGAGAACGATGCTCCCAGCATGCCTTTCCGAGCCAACCTCGGCGCAAGGCTCACCTCGATCGTGGCCGCGCAGGATACCGGGGCCGGCGCCCGCGAACGGGAGCCGTAGCAGCTTGAACCGGCCCCGCCGTTTGAGATAGGACGAACACCGGTTCACGGCAATCCTGTAGAGCCAGGTCGTGAAGGCCGCCGACGGCTCGTACTTCGAAGCGGCGCGCGCCACCCGGACGAAGCTCTCCTGCAACAGATCCTCAGCCTCGCCTACATCGCCCGTCATCCGGACCAGGAAGCGGAGGAGCTTCTGATGATGCCTTTCGAAGAGTTCGTCGAAGGCCGGCTCGCAGCCGTGCCCGTAGAGCAGGACGAGCTGGGCATCGGTAAAGGTGCTGAGTTCCACGGATCGGGCGCCTTTCTCGTCGGATCGTCGCGTCGTCGATTTCTCCCGAACTCCGACAGCGTAGCGGGAAAAGTCTCGGAGGTCGTCACCATGTTCAACCTCCGACGAGGGCGCGAGGTTTCAACTTTCTTCTGTGGCCGGGCCGAAAAGGCAATCCGGCCGGGCTCAACCGGACGCGGGACGCGCGATTCGCCGGCGAGTGAACCGCCGGAACGGCGGACTTGCGACCGGGCCGCCGTCGGCGGGCCGCGGGGGCGGAGTACCGGGCCCGGACGGCTCGAACGGCGCGCGAGGCGCAGGCGGCACAACTGGCGCGCACGGCGCGGCTGGCGCGGACGCCGAGGCTGGCGCGGGCGGCGAATATGACGCGGGCGGCGAATGTGACGCGGGCGGAGCGTACGGCCGGCGGCCATGACCCGCCTCGCCGCTCGCGGCCGGCGTCCGGGCCGGCGCGGGGGCCACGACGTCGAACTCCACCGGTTCGTGGCGACGGCGGTGTGCAGCCGGGCGCGGACCGACCTGGCCTCGAGAAGCGCCGGACTGCGACCGCGGATACAGGACGGGCGGCTCCAGGGAGGGTCCGGGCTCGCCATGGAATCGCCGGGGGAGCTTCTGGAAGCCGTAGGCGACCAGATTGTGATAAAGCCGCGGTTCACCCGTGGACGAGACCCCGCGGCGCGTGATCATCCGTCCGTGGACGAGCACCACGTCGCCCTTCCTGCACAGTCTCGAGAAGACCTCGGCCGAGCGGCCGTAGAAGGCCATGTTGAAGAAGTCGGTCTCTTTCCCCGGCACGCCCTCCTGGCCACGACAGAACCTGTTGACGGCCACGGCCCCGTTCGCGGCGAGCCTGCCGTCCGGCAGGGTGCGGGTCTTCGGGTCGTCCGTGATGCGACCGACCACGGTCATGCTGCTGTAGGACGCGTCCATAGCCACCTCCAGTCCGAGGACCGCCGGAGTTGCGGCGGGTCCTGTTCGACGCGGCCCGATGCTAGACGCAGAGCAGGCTCACGCGGACTGACACGCGCTGACGCTCGCTGACGGCCGGTGACACGATTGCCGAGCGACGAGCGGCCTGCCCTCTCGCGTCGCTGCGAGTCTCCGCTTCCCCGCGGTCGCTCCCGGTGAAGCGCAGCCGCGCCCGCCGGCTCACTTTGGCAACAAGCCGCCCACGAGATCCTCGAGGCGCTTCCGCTCGGTCCGGTCCAGGACGTGCCCGGCGTACCTGCCGGCCCAGATGAGTTCCCCTCGGCTCGACTTGGCGCCCGGCTGCCGCAGCGTCGCGGCGAGCAGCTCGCAGTACCGGGCGATCTCGGCGGGCGCCTTGGGCAGCAGGGGTCCGGAGGCGGCGAGCCACCAGAAGAGCGCGCGGCCCGGATCGCCACGAGCTTCCGCCTGCCGGCAGTTCTCGCGCGCATCGCTCCGGAAGGCAGCGTCGTCGCCCTCGCGGGGCCGGGCCGAGGCGGCGAGCGTGTGGAACCTCTCGAGAGGGAACGGCGTGGCGGGATCCCGCCCGGAGCAGAACACCGTCCAGGCGCCGCCAGGCGTCAGCAGGCGAAGCGTCGTGCGCCGATACTCGCCCGGCGAGAAGAACCAGATCGCGTCCGCGGCCGCGGACCTGGCGTGGAGGTAGCCCCGCTCGTCGGCCGCGTCGCAACTCTTCCAGATGAGCGCCAGCTCGAGCCCGAAGAGTTGACGGTAGCCCAGGGAGAGGCCGTAGTCGGCGGGGGTCCGGTCATAAACCTGACGATAGAATTCCAGGTCCGGAGTGCTCGCGGGCCAGGGCAACAGCAGCGAGGTCACATCCTGGATGAACAGGTCGGGAGACGAACTCGCCCGAGCGGCCGCCCCTTCGTCCTCGGCCAGGAACGTGGCCGTGGAGCCGTCGGTGAACGAGATCCGGACGCCGCTGCCGGACACCATCGCCGCTCGCGACACCTGTTCGGGGTTCAGCTCGAGCCGGAGCGAACCCAGTCCGATCTCGCGTCCCCTCGGCCCGTCGGGCAAGGGCAGACACGTCTCGTTCACCTTCGCCCAGAGGGTCTCGTGACCCTCCGCCGGGACGGAGCCGCGTACGCCGAACTTCACCAGGTAGAGCCCGTGCAACATGAGGAATGGGAGCACCGGCGCCAGGGCCGCCAGGGCCAGGCAGGCCACCGTGTACCGGTTGCGCCAGGAGGCGAAGGGCACCCACTCGACGCTTGGCTTCAGGCCCGCTCGCAGCCAGTCCTCGAGCGCGGGTGCATCGGGCACGCGCAGGTGGCCCCACGAGCCGCGCGTCCTCAGGAACAGGCAGGCCGGGCCGCGCTCGACGCGCGAGACGTCGGCCAGCTCGAGCCAGCGATTCCCGTCGCCCACGGAGGTCTCCCTGCAGTGCACGACCGCCCGCCAGCGAACCCAGGCGCCCGCCAACGGCGCCACGGAGAGCAGCGTCAGGCCCCCGGCGAAGATCGGCCCCGCAACCGAGCAGCCGGCATAGCGCCAGAGCATCGCCCCCCCGCCCAGCCACAGCGCTGCACCCAGAAGCAGCAGGGACACCGACCAGACGTCGAAGGGATATCGCCAGGTCGCGCGGCAGCCGGAGGTTGGAGATTGCATCGGAGGCCTCCCGGGAAGCCTAGCAGAAGACGCGGGGCGAGCGGTGGCGCAGCGACCGCACGGACCGCCGCTTGACGTGGCCGGGAGCCGTGCTAAGTTTCATGGGCGTTGGCATGACGCCAGCACCGGCAGAGGGGGGCAGCGGCAGGGCTGTCTCGGAGGGCAGTCGGCCATGGAGCAGCTCACGGAGGAAGGGTCGCGGCGAGCGTGTCGCCGAGGCGTGTCCGGAATCGCGGCCACACCGACCGGTAGCTCACCGGGCCGATCGCTTGGCTCGGAGAGCCGCCGGGCTTTCCGTGCGGCGGCCTTGCTGTTGGCATTGCTCGCGGTGGCGGGAGTGGCACGGGGCAGCGAGACGACGACGGCGTCGCTCTCGATCGTGGCGGTGCAACTGTCGACCGACACGGTGGTGCAGGGGCAGCGAGGTGTGGTGCTGCGGGTGACGGTGCGAAATGCGTCCCGCGTCGGCTGGTGGACGGAGCAGCAGGCGAATACCTCCTCTCCGAGCCCGAATCAACCGGAGCAACGGTACTCCCACGCGCTGGCTTACGACAGCGTCCGGGAGCGAGTCGTCCTCTTCGGCGGCCGTACTCCCGACATCCGCTACCTGAATGACACATGGGAGTGGGATGGCACTACCTGGCAGGAGCGGCAACCCAACGTGTGGTTCCCGGGGCCCGGCCAGCCGTCGCAGCGCTGCCGCCACGCCATGACCTACGACAGTGCAAGAGGCAAGACGGTGCTCTTTGGAGGAGATGAGTGGATACGGTATGCGAACGACCTGTGGGAGTGGGATGGAACCACCTGGCAAGAGCGGCAACCCA
>CAZSVK010000344.1:2976-6628 GCA_964610245.1 uncultured bacterium | reverse complement strand
TAACCCATAGTCCTCCCCCAACCCCTAACCCCTAACCCCTGCTCTCACACTCTTCTCGCCCGCACCAGCGGCGAACGCACCTGCCGCGGCGGCAGCATCTGCACCTCGGTGCGAGGACGCTCGATCTGGAAGATGTCTTCCAGCAGGCGCAGCACCTCGAGGTTCTTCCGGGCGCCCAGGTAGATGCTGAACGAGGTCGCGTCCTCCGGCCGGAAGCTGTTGCCGGTGAGCCGGCGGACATGGCCCATCCACTCGGTCTGCTCGGGCGACATCGCGCCCGGCTCGAGCGCGGCGGGGGCGGTTCGCACGGCCGGTGGCGCAGGCTTCGGCAGCGTGACGTCCGGGTGGCCGGCCTTCGGTTCGGGCTCGGGCGGACCGTTCTCCCGCTGGTGGAACCGGAAGAAGATCCGGTTCTCTTTCTGCTGGAGCGCGCCGACGCGCAGGTCGGTCGAGCGCATCTTGACGCGCATCAGGCGGAACAGCGTGTCCAGCCGCTCGGGTGGCTTCCCGTAGCGATCGTGCAGTTCGGAGATGTTGGCCTGCAGCTCCTCCTCGCTCACGACCTCCGCCAGCTTCCGGTAGTGGGTGATGCGGTTGTCGGTGTCGGTGATGTACTCGGAGGGGATGTAGCAGTCGATCTGCAGCTCGAGCTTGGTGAACTCGCGGGGTCTCTCCCGCGGGTCGTCCTTCAGATCGGCCACAGCCTCTCTCAGCAGGCGCGTGTACAGCTCGAAACCGACTGAATCGATGAAGCCACTCTGCTCAGCGCCGAGGATGTTGCCGGCGCCGCGAAGCTCGAGGTCGCGCATCGCGATCTTGAAACCGCTGCCCAGGTCGGTGTGCTCTTCCAGGGCCTTCAGCCGCTCGAAGGCCATCCCCGCCAGGCTCGACTTCGACGGGTACAGCAGGTAGGCATAGGCCTGCCGGCTGGTGCGGCCGACCCGGCCCCGGAGCTGGTACATCTGCGACAGGCCGAAGCAATCGGCCCGATGGAGGATGATCGTGTTGACGTTGGGGACGTCGAGGCCCGACTCGATGATGGTCGTCGACAGCAGCACGTCGAACTGGCCGCTGTAGAAGTCGGTCATCAGGTCTTCGAGTTCCTGCCGCTCCATCTGGCCGTGGCCCGCGCGGATGCGGGCCTTGGGCACCAGCTTCGAGAGCCACGCCGCGGCGACGTCCATGGACTCGATGCGGTTGTAGACGTAGTAGACCTGACCGCCCCGGGCCAGCTCGCGCTCGATGGCGCCCTTGACCAGCTCCTCGTGATACTCGAGCACGAAGGTCTTGATGGGCATCCGGCCGGGCGGCGGGGTCGTCAGGACCGAGATGTCCCGGGCGCCGGAGAGGGCGAGGTTGAGCGTCCGCGGGATGGGCGTCGCGGTCATCGTCAGGACGTCGACCGAGGACTTGAGCTGCTTGATCTTCTCTTTGTGGGTGACGCCGAAGCGCTGCTCCTCGTCGACGACGAGCAGGCCCAGATCGCGGAACTTCACGTCCTTCGAGAGCAGGCGGTGGGTGCCGATGAGGACGTCGACGCGGCCGGTGGCGGCGCCGGTCAGCAGGGCCTTCTGCTGGGGCGGCGTGCGGAGCCTCGAGAGGCAGCCGATGTTCACCGGGAAGGCGGCCATGCGAGTGCGGAAGGTGTGCAGGTGCTGTTCGGCGAGGATGGTGGTGGGCACGAGCACCGCGACCTGCTTGCCGTCTTGCACCGCCTTGAAGGCCGCCCGCACGGCGACCTCGGTCTTGCCATAGCCGACGTCGCCGCAGAGCAGGCGGTCCATCGGCCGCACCTTGCGCATGTCGGTCTTGCAGTCGTCGATGCAGCGGAGCTGATCGGGGGTTTCCTGGAAGGGGAAGAGTTCCTCCAGCTCTCGTTGCCAGTTGTTGTCGGGGCTGTAGGCGAAGCCCTGGACCGTCTCGCGCTTGGCGTACAGTTCCAGGAGCTTGCGGGCCAGCTCCTCGACCTCCTTGCGGACGCGATGCTTGGCGTGGCTCCACTTGGCACTGCCCAGTCGCGAGAGCTTCGCGACGCCGTCTTCGGAAGCGCCCACGAAGCGCTGGACCCGGTCGAGCTGGTTGACGGGGACGTAGAGCTTGTCGCCCTTCTGGTACTCGATTTCGAGATAGTCCTGGCGGACGCCGTCGACCCGCAGCTCCTTGAGACCCAGGAAGCGGCCGATGCCGTGCTCGTAGTGGACGACCAGGGTGTTGACGGCGATCTCGGAGAAGTCGCTGAACCTGACGTGGTCGGCGTCGGGGCCCTTGGAGCCGCGGCGCGCGGGCGCCTCCTGCGTGAGCCGCCGATCGCGCCAGAGATCGTTCTCGGCGATGAGCAGCAGCTTCTCGTCGGGTAGCACGAAGCCCTGTTCCAGGTCGGCCTGGACCACCGCGACCGACGCGATCGCGCCGGCGCTCGGCACTACCTCGAGGCCGGCTTCACCGAGGAGCTCGGCCAGCCGGTCGCGGCCGCCCCGGGTCGCGGCGGCCACGACCCGGACGAAGCCCTGGTCGCCGTGGGCGCGCAATCCGTCGAGGAAGCGCTGCGTGTCGTTGAGGTATTCCGGCAGGGGCCGGCAGCCCGACTCGATGACGGTCGAGGCCTCGGCCGGGCCGGGCAACGGCTCGTCGCCGGCGCCGGGGCCCACCGAGACCCGAGCAAACTCGGCGAGGGCGGTGGTCAGTCGTGACCAGGCCTTGTTGCCGTAGGTCTTCTCGGCCGCGGCCCGGGCCAGATCGCGCGCCAGCCGGCTGGTGCCGTCGACCACCAGAGTTTCCTCGGAGAGGTGCTCGACGAGTAAGGCCGACTGGTTCGGCAGGAAGGCGAGCAGGCGCTCGACGCCCTTCGGGAGCTTGCCGCCCCTGAGCGTCTGGGTCAGGGCCTGGGACTTGTCGTCGAGCGCCGGCGAGGCCGACAGCTCCTGGGTCGCCCTGGGCAGGACCTCGCGCACCGGGGTGATGGTGACGTTCTCGAGAGCGCCGGTCGAGCGCTGGGTCGTGGGATCGAACCAGCGGAGCGATTCGATGACCTCGCCGAACAGTTCCACGCGGAAGGGCCGGGTCGACAGCGTGCCGTAGATGTCGAGGATGCCGCCTCGCACCGAGTACTCGCCCATCGCCTCGACGCGGGGCATCCGCACGTAGCCCAGCGTGTCGAGGTGGGCTAGCAGTTCGTCCCGGTCGGTGTCCTGGCCCGTGTAGAGCGTGCGGCGCGCCTTGCGAAACAGCCCCGGCGCCATCGTCGGTGACAGCAGCGCCATCGGCGTTGTCAGGATGGCGCCGCGCTGCGTGCGGGCCAGGGCGTCCAGCACGAGCAACCGGTGGGTCAGCTCGTACCAGCCCAGCGGCAGGACCTCTCCCTCCAGCACGTCCGGCCCGGGGAAGACGAGGACCCGTTCGGGCTCCAGCACGGCCGTCAGGTCCTGGGCCGCCGCGCGGACCCCCTCGTCGTCCTCCATGAGGAAGAGAATGGGCCGTTCCTGCGACAGCGCCGCGGCGAGCAGGCGGGCCGACGAGCCGTGCAGGCCGCCGACAGCCACCCTGCGCTTCGAGGAGGCAAGCGCCTCCCTCACGCGCCCGTGCAGGCGCGCGCCGGCGAACAGCGTCAGCAGATCCTGGAGCATCGGAGCCTACCCGGCGGGAGCCTACCCGG
>CAZSVK010000344.1:0-2876 GCA_964610245.1 uncultured bacterium | reverse complement strand
GGCGGCCTATCCCGCGTGGGCGGGGCAAATCTAGCACGGGACCGGCCTTCAGGCAAGCCTGCAGGACATTTCCCTAAGAGCAGGGGACGGATTTGTCGAAACCCATTCCGGAAGTGGTGCGCCTCCGCGCATTCGCTCTCGTTTTCTGGCTACACGCGGGACGGCATAGAAATGATGCACATCCTACAGACGGTAACCAAGCCTGCCCGGACCCTCCTCTGGCTGCTTCTGACCCTGGCTGTCCTGGAGATTCCCTCGACTTCCTGGGGGCAGTGTCTTCCGAACGAGGTCATCAAGCAGGTCAAGGTCACCACTCCCGCCAACTTTCAGCAGAACCAGCCCTTCCGCACGAACCGGTCGCAGATCAACATCGGGTTCGAGCACGACGGGGCGAGCGGCTCCTACCTGGTCCACTCGGAGGGCGCCGACGTCAATGGCAGCACCTTCCTGGCGCTTCCCACCGACAAGTCCGGCAATGTGGGCGCAGGCTTCAACATCGACGGCGTCAAGCAGGTCGGGGTCGTCGTCTTCCAGCAGAAGTGCAACGTGGTCGTCGATTCCCGGGCGTCGCCGGCCAGCGGCGGCGCGCAGGCCTTCATCCAGTACGACACGAAGCCCCCGGTCATCACGCTCCAGTCGGTCACCCTTGGCCCGAACCCGCCGAACCTGCCGGTTCCCTTCAACGGTCAGACCTTCACCACGAAGGAAGACCAGATGATCGTCACCGGCACGGTGACCGACCCGGACAACGGCTCGCCGGCCGCCGAGATCAAGCTGACCATCAAGAACACGGGCAACAACCAGACGGTGCCCGCGCAGATCGACGCGGCGACCGGCACCTTCACGGCCAATGTGGCCCTCGCCGGCATCAACGACGGCCCGCTCGAGCTGCAGCTCGTGGCCGAGGACAAGATGACCGATCCTCAGGCGACACCGAACAAGAGCGACCCGACCGTCATCAAGGTCATCCGAGACAAGAAGGCCCCGACCGTCCAGCAGCTCGAACTCATCCGCTTCAATGACGACCCGGCCCGCCGCCAGGTGCTCTCGCCGGGCATCAAGACGTTCGTCGGGCAAGAGACGATCTTCATCCGCGTCACGATGAGCGAGAAGATGGCGTCGCCCCCGCAGGTGAACGTGACGCAGCAGGGCGGCGTGGCCATCCCGGCCGTCATCCGCCAGGAGCAGACGGTGAACGACACCGTCTTCCTCTTCCAGTACAGCGTCATCCCGGTGGAGGCCCAGAACGGCCCCGCCCGGGTCCAGATCACCGGCGCCTTCGACGGCGCGGGCCCGTTGCCCGACTTCGGCTACGACCTGGCCAACAACCCCATCGCCCAGAACGACACCTCGGCCACCATCGCCAACGCCTTCAGCGTGGACACGGTGGCGCCCGACCTCGACCGGCTGCCCACGCCGCCGCCTCCGGGCAAATTCGTGAGCGTTCCGGCCGACGGCTCGGTCATCGGCAAGGACCAGTTCCCCAAGCAGCTCCAGGTCTACGTCGACGACTTCAACACCAGCACGCGCACCGACACGGCCAAGAACCTGGCCAGCGGCGTCGACTTCACCACCGTCGCGAACGAGGCCTCGACCTCGACGACCGCCGGGTTGTCGCTCTCGATCAAAGGCCCCGGCGGCGACCTCCCCGGCACCCCGTCGGTCTCTCCGCCCACGGGGATGTTCCTCAACTTCCCCAACTACACCGGCGCCACGCCCGAGAACGCCAACTTCACCGACCGGGACGGCGACGGCGTCAAGGAGCCGGTGGACGGCAGCTACACCATCACGGTCAACCTCGTCGACAAGGTGGGCAACCGCTCGACGAAGACGATCACGTTCCGGGTGGACACGATCCCGGTCTCGACCGAGTCGATCACCGCCACGCCCCTGGGCTGCTTGAGCCTGCAGCAGCGAGAGTTCCCGCCGGTCGTGGTCGGTTCGAAGGACCCGGACTTCAGCGTCACGTCGACCAACGTCGAGTTCTACAGCCAGATCGGCGGACCCAATTCGGTGCCGGTCAAGTTCGACTCCGATGCGCCCGCGCGCTCCGTCCCCAGCCCGACCGTCACCACGGTCAGCATCACGCTCAACAACATCCGCAAGCCTGGCCAGGCGGTCGGCGCGGACAACTGGCCCAACCCGATCAGCGCCGCGCCCGAGTTCGTCCCGCCCGGCTATCTCGACCCGCGCACGGGCAATAACGACGGCGCTTACTTCACCCGCGTCACGCCGAAGGACCTGTCGGGCAACTCCGGCACCGTCAGCACCACCAACAGCCGGCGGGCCGCCTTCGTCGACTTCCCGGTCTACATCGACAACACCGACCCGTTCGTGGAACGGACCTATCCGCTGGTCGACCGCCCGATCGCGGGCCCGCTGAGCTTCGTCGAGGCGGTCGTCGTCGACCCCGCCGCCACCAACGGCAACGCCGGATGCGGCATCGACGTCAACCTGACCGCGATCGTCGCCCGGATGGAGGTCGCCTACCGGCCCAACCAGGTGAACAACACGTTCCTGGAGACGCCCGGGACCTTCCCCTCGCGGCTGCGGGGCACCATCAAGTTCACCCACATCCCCAACTCGCTCGATCCGACGCGCAACGACTACAATCCGCGCGACGACCGGTACCGGGTAGCGCTGGAGTTTACCGATCCCGTCACCGGCCGCACCCGGCCGCTGCCGACCGACGGCTCGATGGACGGCATCTACTCGATCGCCGTCAACCCCGTCGACAAGGCGGGCAACAGCCTGGACATCAACCCGCTCTCGCCCTCCCGCCTCGGCAACTACTTTGGCCTCAAGCCGGCGCTCGACTCGACCATCAACCTGGCGCAGTTCTTCTTCCTCTTCGAAAACGTGGCGCCCAAGCTCGA
>CAZSVK010000343.1:0-6675 GCA_964610245.1 uncultured bacterium | reverse complement strand
CCCGAGAGGCAAGTCGAGATCCTCCCAGTTTCCCCACGAACCGCGCGCGCACCCAGGACGGATGACCGGCGTCGCTCCGGAGCGCGTGCATGGCGTAACATGGCGACGCGGGCATCCCGCGCCCCTGTCCGCGCCCCTCCATGATTGCCCGAGCGACCTGGCTTGTCCTGCTGCTGGCCCTCCTGACGCGGGCTGACAGCCTCGCAGCCGGTCCGGCCACTTCGCCGGCGCCGTCCGTCCGCCCGCCCAACGTCGTCTTCTTCTTCATCGACACGCTGCGGGCCGACCACGTCCACTGCCTGGGCTACGACCGGCCGACGACGCCGCAGCTCGACGAGCTGGCCCGCCGGGGCACCCTGTTCGCCCAGGCGATCGCCCAGGCCAACGAGAGCCATTCTTCCTATTCGACGCTCTTCACGTCGCTATTCCCGCTCAGCCACGGCGTGCTCGACTCCGGGCTCGCGCTGAACCCCAAGCTCCAGACTCTCGCCGGGATCCTCCGAGGCCACGGATATCGAACGGGCGGGTTCGTCGGCGGCGGCCAGATCCCCGCCGAATCCGGGCTCGGCAACGGGTTCGAACGCTACTGGAGCACGACGCACCCCGGCTCGCTGATGCGATCCGTGCCGCAAGCGCTGGAATGGTTGAACGCCCAGCCGGCCGCCGACCCCTTCTTCCTGTTCGTCCAGGGCTATGACGCGCACGGGCCCTACGCCCCTCCGCTCGGTTTCGGCGAACTCTACGACCCGGATTACTCAGGCATCGTGCACCAACCCGGCTTCCTGACGCTGCAGGTGATGCAGCGCGTCACCGGCAACACGCTCGGCCCACAGGTGTTGCTCGAGTACGAGCGCTCGCCGTTCGGCGCGCCGGGTCATTCCGGCCGACGCCGGCGCTTGCTGCCACCGGCCTTGCCCGGGGTCGACGTGACGCGCCCGTCCACCGATTCCACGACCCTCTCGGAGCCGCGATGGCGGTTCGCCCGTACGCCCGGCCCGGCGGGGCTGCCGGCGCGGCTGCCTGCGGCCAGGACCTGCCTGACGGCGGCCGACGTGACGCACCTGGTCGCCCACTACGACGGGGCGGTGACCTATGCCGACATGTGGCTCGGCATCTTCCTGGATTCCCTGCGCGAGCGAGGGCGGCTGGAGAACACGCTGGTGGTCGTGGCGGGCGATCACGGAGAGAGCCTCGGCGAGCACGAGCGCTTCGGTCACGGCTTCGGGATGTACGAGTCGATCCTGCACGTGCCGCTCGTGGTGGCCGGTCCCGGCATCGCGAGCAGCCGCGTCGTCACGGACGTGGTCGGGCTGGTGGATGTGGCGCCAACCGTTCTCGAGCTGTGCGGCATCTCGCCGTTGCACACCCACCAGGGGCGCTCGCTCGCGCCGTATCTGGCCGGCGCCGCACAGCCTCCCAGCGAACCCGGACGCGTCGCCTTCAGCTACGGCGCCGACCGCTACTCGGTCCGCACCGCGCGGCACCACCTGGTCTTCGCGATCCTGCCGCGGACCGGCCAGCTGTTCGATCCGAGACTCCACGACATCCGCGCCGACCCGGACGAGCGGCACAACCTGGCGGCCGAGCAGCCGGCCCTGGTCCAGGAGCTGGTCTCGCGGGTGAAGGACTGGGCCGAGCAGACTGCCCAGTCGGGCCAGGCGGTCCCGTCGGGCCTGAACCCGTCGCTGAGGGAACAGCTGAGGCTGTTCGGTTACTGGTGATGAAGAGTTCCTGCCGGCCGCTGGCCGTGGCGCTCCTGCTCGCGAGCCTGGGGGGATCGCTGTCCGGCCAGGGGCTCTCCGGACCGGCCGAGACCGCGAGCGGCTCGGAGGCAACCTTCCGTTTGAGGCCGGATCAGGCCGAGCCGCTGCCCGGAGGGCTGCCGCTGCCGCCTCCTCCGGGCGCTCCGGCTTCCCTGGTCCCCACCGGGCCGTACGCCGGGATCGAGCCCCGCCTCGACCTCCGGCAGTTGCCGGTGCAAGCTGCGATGACGCTCCTGGTGCGGCCCAATGACGCGGTCCTCGACGCGTTCGACCGCTTCGACGCCGACTGCGACGGCTGGCTCTCGGCCGGCGAGTTGGCGCGCTACGTGCGCGATCCGGAGGATCTGCCACCGGACCTGGACGGTGACGGCCGCATCTCGAGCCGCGAGTTCCTCCTGGCGGTGCTGCAGACCGCGCCGATGGGCGCCGACCTGTACTCGGCGGACCACGCGCGATACCTGCTGGCCGGTCGCCGGGCGTTCGAGGCGGGTGACTATCGCGACGCGCTGCTGCACTACTGGACGGCGGCGAACGAGGACAAGGACTGCCCCGACGGGCTGCTGGGGATGGGACGTTGCCTGGAGCGGATGGGCCGGGGCGAGGAGGCGGTGCAGCTCTTCCGGCGCGCCGTGGAACTTGCGCCCGGCATGGTCGAGGCCCGAGTGAACCTGGCCCTGGCGGAGGAACGGCTGGGCTGGCACGACGCCGCGCTGGCCGGGCTGAGACTGGCGCTGCGGCAGCTCGATTCAGGCGGGCGGCTGCGCGACGGCTGGCGGTCGGACCCCGCCTGGCACGCAGACACCGTGGGCCTGATGGCCGCCCTGGAGAAGCGACTGGCCGCCACGGGAACGTTGCCGGAGATGGCCGGAGAGCTGCACGCGTTTCTCGAGCGGGCCGGCCGCGCCGTCGCCGCCGCTCGCCCGCGGCTGCCTCAGATGGAGGTCTGCGCGGTGGGGAAGCTGCTGGAGCGGGGCTCCTACCGCGAGGCGCTGGCCCTGGTGGCGACGCTGCAGGCGCTCCTGCCGCGCGACTGGGAGTTGCGGCTGATCGAGGCTGCGCTGGAGACGATCGTCGGACGGTTCGATGCGGCCCGGCAGGCCCTGGTGGCGGCCGAGCGGCTCGGGTGCTTTCCTCAGGTCCTGTTGCCCGTGGCGATCGGCAATCGCCTCGATCTCGGCGACGAGGCGGCGGCGGCCAGCGATGCCGAGCGGTTGGATGCGGTTCGCCTGGAGTTCTGGGAGCTGGCCGACCTGGCCTGGCAACTGGCGTATCGGGGGCAGTTCCGGCAGGCGCTCGCTCCGCTGACGAGCCTGATGGCCCACAAGGCCGGGCCCGGTCCGCTGCATCGGCTGCTCATGGGGTTGTGTCTGCAGGCCACCGGGGAGCCCGCCCGCGCCCTGGAGGAGTTGAAGCAGGGGGGCCATCCGGCGAGCGACAATCCCGTGCTGCTGGACCTCGAGGCGCGGCTCTGCCTGGGGACCGGTCTGACGGAGCGGGCGCTGCGCGCGGCGAAAGCGGCGGTCCGGCTGGCACCCGAAGCCAACGAGGCGTGGCTGGAGCTGGCGGCGGCCTCGGAGGTCGCGGGTGACCACGACACGGCGCTCGAGGCGCTGCGTCGAGCGCGCCGGCTGTGGCCCGCCGGGTGCAGCCTGGCGCCTCTCGAGACCGTGGTCGAGGCCTGGCTCGACGGGCGGCTGGCCGAGGCGGCAGCGAGGACGCTGCCGACGGCCGTAGGCCCGCCTGGCAAGGGCCCGAGCGGCGATGGCGGCAACAGTCGAAAGATGCGGTGACGTCAGAAGATGAAACGAAGGGTTTCGGTGCTCGCCTGGTCGCTCGCGGCGCTGCTTCCGGCGGCGCTGTGGGGGGCGGCGCCGTCCCGGCCCGCCGGCATCGTCTTCTTCATGATCGACACGCTCAGGGCCGATCACGTGCACTGTCTGGGATACCCGCGTCCGACGACGCCGGCGCTCGATGCGCTGGCCGCCCGCGGCACGCTCTTCACCAACGCGGTCTCGCAGTCCAACTTCAGCCTGCCGTCGTACGCGACCCTGCTGACCTCGCGCTATCCGACCAGCCACGGCCTGTTCAACATCGCCCGGGCGCTGGAGCCGGGCAGCCCGGCGCTGGCCGGGACGCTCGCCGATCACGGTTTCGCCACGGCGGCCTTCACCGGGGGCGGGCACCTGCTGCCGGCCTTCGGACTGGAACGCGGCTTCGCCACCTACAAGAGCACGCAGTTCCTGGAGTCGCTCTACCGCACGGTGCCGCCGGCGATCCAGTGGCTGGACGGCGTGGGCGACCGGCCGTTCTTCCTGCTGCTGCACGGCTACGATTGCCACGCCCCGTACACGGCGCCGCTGGGGCTGGCCGAGCAGTACGATCCGGCCTACGACGGCGTGGTGCACCACCCCGGTTTCCTCTGGCCGGCTCAGCTCGACAAGCTCTTCGGCCTCGGCTACGACCCGTGTGCGCTGGAGGATTTCGCGGGAAACCCGTTGCTCCAGTTGCCCGGGGTCGCGGCGCATCGCAGGGCGTTGCTGCCGGCCGGGAGCGTCTGGCCGACGGCGCCCGTGACGGGCGGAGACTGCCGCCGCCTGCTGCCCGTGCCGGTGGGGAGCCGTCCGGCGATCCCCTTTCCCGTGCCGAGGCAGTACGTCGAGCTGGAGCCGCCGGACGTGCGTCATCTGATTGCCCACTACGACGGCACGGTGACCTATGCCGACACCTGGCTCGGCATCTTCGTCGAGGCGCTGCGGCGGCGAGGGCTGCTCGAGCGCACGCTGCTCGTCGTCAGCGGCGACCACGGGGAGAGCCTGGGCGAGAGCCGGGGCGTCCCGGCGGAGGACGGCCGGTTCGGACACGGCTGGTCGCTCGTCGACTGGCAGATCCACGTGCCGCTCGCGATCGCCGGGCCGGGTGTGGCCGCCGGGCGGCGCGTCACGGAGGCCGTCGAGTTGATCGACCTGGCCCCCACGGTGCTCGAGCTGTGCGGACTCTCGGCCGACCGTCGGCACCAGGGCGAGAGCCTGGCCGCGCAGCTGCGGCCCGGCGCCGCTCCCGCGAGCGACCCCGGCCGGACCGCCTTCAGCTGCTCCCTCGATCAGGTCACGGTCCGCACCTCACGCTGGCAACTGATGCGCGGCGAGGCGGACCAGGCGGAGTCCTGGCGCCTGTACGACCTGGCGGCCGACCCGCTCGAGCGGCAGGACGTGAGCGCCCGGTATCCCGAGACCGCGGCCCTTCTGCGCAGCAAGCTGCTCGACTGGCTCGAGCGCACCGTTCCCACCGGCCGGCCAGGCCGGTCGCGGCTCGACCCCCAGCGCCGGGACGCCTTCCGGACCTTCGGATACTGGTGACGAAAGATGTTACGGATGCACTGGCGGCAACAGGTCTTGTGGCTCGTGATGGCCCTGGCGTGGCGCACGGCCGGAGCCGAGCTGCCGCCCTCTCGGGCCCTGGCGCTCGAGATGACCGACCGGCTCACGATGAGCGGCGCCGTCCGCTCCGCCGTCTGCTCGGAGGCGCTGGCCCCCGTCGACATCCTCTTCAGCAGGCTCGACCTCGATCGCGACGGCCGGCTCTCGGGCGCCGAGTGGGGCCGGTTCGTGCGGGAACCCGACAGCATGCCGCTCGACCCGGACGGCGACGGCCTCATCTCGGCCGGCGAGTTCCGCGAGTCGTTCGTCCGGACCCACGAATCGGGCGCTCTGATGTACGGGCAGAAGGCGGTCGAGCTGATGGCGCTGGCCCGCTGCCAGGCCGGTGCCGGGGCGCTGGCGGCCGCGGCCGGCTCCTACGCCGCCGCCACCGAGGTCGCCCCCGACTGCGGCGAGGCGTGGTTCGGCCTGGGCCTCGTGCTGCGGACCTCCGGCGAGACGCGCCGCGCGACGGGCGCCTTCAGACGAGCCGTCGAGGAATCGCCCCAGCTCGCCGGCGCGTGGCTGGAACTCGGACTCCTGCTCTATCGGGAGCGGGATCTGCCCGGCGCCGGCGAAGCGCTGGCGCGGGCCGTCACCCTGTTCGGACAGGCGCGCAACCTGCGTGCCTCGGCCGAGGGGCCCGACGACGAGGAGCCGCAGCGGCAGGCGGCGCTGACCAGGATTCGCGCCTCTCTCGAAGGTCCCGCCGGCAGCCCCCTCGCTCGCGAGCTGTTGCTGCTCGCCGCCGACTGGCCGGCGCGGGCACTCCCCGGCGCGCGGCCCGCCCCGAGGCCTGACCGTCACACGGTCTGCTCGGCCGCTCGCCTGGCACGCGAGGGAAGGCCGGACGACGCCCTGCACGCGCTCGAGGCCGCGGCCTCCGCCAGGCCCGCCGACTTCGACTGGAAACTGGCCCGGGTCTCGCTGCTGATCGGCCAGGGGAAGCTCGGCCCGGCTCTCGAGTGGCTGGACTCCGCTCAGGCCTCCGGGGCCCCGTTGCGCTGGGTGCGCTGGCTCCGCGCCGCCACCCGGTTCGCCGCCGGCCACGGCGATGAGGCGATCAAGTTGATGCAACTCCTGGGCGCGGAACGGTTTGCGCCCTGGGAGAGCCTGGACGTGGCCTGGGGCTTCGCGGCGCTGGGCGAGTGGCGACTGGCCCTGCAGTGGGCCGAGACCGCCGCCGCCACCCACTACGAGACCCCGATGAACAGGCTCCTGGTGGCCCTGGCGCACGAGGCGACCGGCAACCGCAAGCGCGCGGCGGAGATCCTCCAGCAGTTCTCGCCCCCTCTGGGCAGCGAGCTTCCCTCGCTCTTGCTCGATGCCTGGTTGTGCCGCCGGCTCGGCCTGCTCGAGAAGGCGATCGAGGCGGCGGCCGCCGCCACCAGGCTCGAACCATGGCAACAGGCCGCCTGGCTGGCGCTGGCCGACGCGCAACGCCTGGCCGGCGACGGGGCCGCGGAGCGCCGGACCCTCCGGCGCGCGCTGGACTT
>CAZSVK010000342.1:2601-6677 GCA_964610245.1 uncultured bacterium | reverse complement strand
AACCTGCATCAATAGGCGCGATCTGACACGGTTGCTGTCGAAGTTGCGCTCAGCAGTCTCTGGTGACCTCCAGAGGAACGCCCCCGGCCCGGATGTGGAACCTGATCGAGGTGTCCTTCCGCTCCGTAGTCGGAACCCAGACCTGCGGGCGGCGGCCGAATTGCTCGCGCAGTTCGGTGCCGCAGGAGCGTCCCTACGACTGGAACTGGCCTCCCCACGAGGGCCACTACTTCGGCCATCCGGTCTCAAGGGAGTCCAGAATCCCGGCTTGAGACGGCTCCTTGCGGAGCACCGCCCAGAGGTGCTGGTCCTGGTTGCGTTCACGCCCGTTCGGCCTGACGAGACGTCCGACGAGAGGGTCGCCAGGATGGCGATTCTCGACGAGTGGTACGGCCGGTACGCCGGCCCGCCTGGGGTTGAGCCTGCCCAGGCCGCATCCGCTGCCTCTGCGTCCGGTGTCTCCTCTCGCCTGGGGCCATCCGATCCGGGCGCGATGTGTCCCAGGTGTCACCTGAGCGCCTCACGCAACCTGGCCTCTGTTGGACCCCGCTCCGCCTGTCTGTGTCCCCCGTGTTCGCTCTGCTCCGCATATCCCGAGTTCTGCTCCTGTGGGGAGGTCTCGACCTCGCCGTGACCCGAACGCCTGACATCACACCGATCGTCGATACCCGGGAGCAGCGGCCCCTCAAACTACCGGGCGCCGTCCGCGGCACGCTCCCCACAGGCGACTACTGCTGTTGTCTGGCCCACCTGGGCACCGTGGCCATCGAGCGGAAGTCCGCGGTCGACCTCTTCGCCTGCGTCGGACGTGAACGCGAACGCTTCGAGCGCGAATTGGCCCGCCTGGCCGCGCTGCGGTTTCGTGCACTGGTCATCGAGGCCGACCTGGGCGAGTTGCTCGAGACACCGCCGGCGCGAAGCCACGTTCACCCAAGTGCGGTTCTCGGATCGCTGACCGCTTGGTCGTGGCGCTATTCGTTGCCCGTCTGGTTTGCTTCTGATCGCATCACGGCGACCCGACTCGTCCTCCGGCTGCTCGCTCTGGCGCACAAAGAGCTGACTGCCGACCCGCCGGACGCGGCCCCGGTGCAGGCCCGCATCAGCTCGGGCCTCTCCGACTGCCAGGACCGTCCGACACCCGCACCCGTACAGAGCCGGACAGGAAGTCGCGGGGGATCGAACCCGATCGCTGACGTGAGGACTGCTGTGAGTTGATCGCCTGATCGTGACTGCCCGAACGCCACATACCCGGCCCTCCGACTCCACCGAGACCGCCGACATCTCCTCCTCCGCGCCCGGCCGGTCGCATCTGATTGTCGGTCAACATGCAGGCGCGCGACCGGCCCAGCCGTCTTCGATCAGCCCGCCGGATGCGGCTGGTACCGAGTGCCCGGGCGTGGCCAGTCTGGCCCCTGGGTCGTTGCCTGTATTCCCGACGTTGCCTGCGACGGTCCGGAGTCTGGCCACGCTCGGTCGACTGATCCGCTCCCGCGGACTGACGTTCCGCCAGATTGCCGCCGCCGGCGGCCCGTCACCGGCCACGCTGACCCGCCTGCTCCGCGGCGAGCGGCACTGGCGGCCGGAGTGGGTCCAGGTCGTCGCCACGCTCCTCGGCCTACCCGTCCAGGATCTGGAGGCGCAGCTTGCACCCGTGGCCCCGTGCTCCGAGAAGCCACCGCCCTCCGAGCCTGTTCGCCTCCCCACGCCCGACGAGATCCTCACACTCCGCGAGGCTGCCGCCTTCCTCAAGTGCTCTCCGGCCTTCCTCTACGAGCACCAGGACCTGATCCGTCCCGCCCGTCTTGGCGGCCGCCTCCGCTACTTCCGGAGCCACCTGATCGAATACCTGAAGGGGACCGTAGCGGCGTGACTGCGATCGGCTACATTCATCACCGGAATCCGGCGGTTCAAGACGAGGAGGTGAAACCCTTGTCCGGATTCCAGAAACCCATGAGAATCGAAGAGAACATCTGGTGGTGGAGCCGGCAGACCCTGAAGGTTCTCGTGAACCGTAGGGGGCCGACAATCCCGCTTCCAGTGGGCTATGAGCCCAAGGTGCGAGGCTCGAAGATCATCGTCGATGGTGCTGGCCTCGATGCCCTCCTGACCGCCCGGCGCGAGCGAGACGCGATCCTCGGCCGAGGCAACGCGGGCTCACCGGTGGAGCAGGCGGAACGAACGGCTCGGGCGACGACGCTCGAGCGGGCCTACGAGTTGATGATCGCGAACCTGAACGCGAAGGTCGCAGACGGCGTGCGCCGCAAGGACACCGCCCGCGGCTACAAGAGCCGCTGGCCCAGGATTGCCGCCCGCTTCGGAAAGGTGAACTTGCTGTCGATCACGTCCGCCGCGATCCAGCTCTGGCTGGACGAACAGCGGGCCCGGGTGGAGGCGATCACGGTCTCCCACTACAGGCAGGTGCTCTCCCGGGTGTTCAACTTCGCCATCAAGCGCGGGATGTACCCCTACCAGAACCCGGCCCTGCTGACGGAAGCGGTCGAGCTTCCTGCAGACGTCCAGGGCCGGCGTCTCTCGGACGACGAGATCACCGCGCTGCTGGAAGCCTGCTTCCAGTCGAAGTACAACGGCGAGTTCTGGTACTGCTACTTCGCCGTGCTCACGTTGACCGGGCTCAGGGCCACCGAGGCCGCCCGGCTCAGGTGGGAGGACATCGACTGGGCGGCGCGGAAGATGATCCCGAACCACCAGAAGGCCAGGCGCCGGAAGGACGTCTTCGAGCTGACGCCGGAACTGGAGGAGATCCTCCGGATGCGTCGGCCGGAGGAATCGGGCTGGATCTTCACCGGCCCCCGCCGCAACCCGGACGGCAACCCCGTCACCTACGCATCCGCGCTCCGGGCCGTGAAGCGAATCGCCCGGCGGGCGAAGCTGAACGACCCCGACGGGGTAGGCCTGCACGGCTTCCGCAGGGCGAACCTCACGGCCGCCCAGGACGAGGCCGGCGGGGACGCTCTGGCCTTCATGGAGGTCGGCCGGCAGCGGGACATGCGGGTTGCTCGGAGGTACGTGCCCGCGCTGTCGGAGCGGGGCCGCCAATTGTTCCTCCGAACCTCCCGGAAGTTTGGTAAAGTGATCCGGCTGGAAGACCGACTACGAAAGGTCGCTTGACCAGTCGGGTTACGTACGGGTTATGTATCCAGGAAACAGACGGAAACAGGAACCTCGAAAACCCGCATCAGGATTGATAAGGCCCCGTAGCTCAGTCGGATAGAGCAGCGGTTTCCTAAACCGAAGGTCATGAGTTCGAGTCTCGTCGGGGCCGCCAGATAAACCCAGGCCTGGAGCGCAAAGACAGCGTTCCAGGCTTTTTCTCTGGGGTCGCGGTAGAGCTCGCGGCGACGATACTCGCGCCGTCGAAGGTGATGAGGACCGGCCGGGGAAGCGGCGGTGAACTCCAGGATCGCTGCCGGCCTCGCCCACCTTCTCCAGACAATCGGTTGCCTGGGGCGCCGACCGGCACCAGCCATCGACTTGCGCTGGGCCCGAAGGGTGTCGGCGACCGCGCGCTCGATCGGGCGGAAGACTCGTCTTCCCTTGCGGGCCTGGCTCGCACGGAGAAGTGGTGAACGTGCTGCTGAAAAGATATCAAGCGGTGGTCCGGCAGTTCTGACAGGTCTGCCCTGCCCAGGGCAGACGCTTGGCCACGCCTCCGCTCTCCGCAATTTCGAGCATGGGCTGGACAGACGAGGTATGATGCGTGAGACTCTATCGGAGTCGCCATTCAATGCCGTCGCGAGCAACGCCCGCTCGCCGAGTGGACCGGGAAGGACAGAATCATGAACCTCAGAACCGCCCTGCTGTTGACCACCCTGGTGCTGATCGCCGCTTCCGCCGGTGCGGTGCTTGCTGACGACCATCCGAAGTACAGCTACCAGCGCGAGATCAAGCCGATCCTCGAGAAGCACTGCATCATGTGCCACGCGTGCTACGACGCGCCCTGCCAGCTCAAGATGGAGTCGCCCGAAGGCTTCGCGCGAGGAGCCACCAAGGCGGTCATCTACAAGGCCCGGCCCAAGGCCCAGGAGCCGACGCGGCTCCACATCGACGCGAACACC